>NZ_CP130427.1:5446161-5769242 GCF_030518795.1 Micromonospora sp. NBRC 110009
GGCGGTCCGCTTGATCATCTGGCGCGCGCCGTCGTTGCTGATTTGCAGGTCAGCCGGGCAGGTGGCGATGCCGGACAGAGAATCGGTGCAGGTGTAGTGGATCGTCGGTGCTGTGTTGTACCAGCCGGCGTCGTTCTTCGTACCGGTGACCTCGGCCGCGATGCTGGGCGCCGTCTTGTCGATGTTGATATCGCCTACCGTTGTTGATGCGGTGTTGCCGGCGTGGTCGACGGCAGTGCCAGACACGGACTGTCCAACGCCCTCGTCGGCCAAGTTGACCGGATCGGTACAGGTGGCAATGCCGGAGACCGCATCCTTGCAGGTGAAGGTCACGGTGACGTCGGTGCGGTTCCAGCCGCTGTTGTTCGCTGCAGTGCGGATGGCTGTGATCTGCGGCCTGGTCTTGTCAATGCTGACGGTCACCGTGGCGGTGGTGGTGTTGCCAGCATCGTCGATTGCGGTGCCACTGACGACCTGGTCCGGGCCGTCCTCGGTCAGGGTCACCGGGTCGCTGCAACTCGCCACGCCGGACAGCGCGTCGGTGCAGGTGAAGGTCACGGTGACGTCAGCATTGTTCCAGCCGTCGCCGTTTGGCGCCTGTGAAACTTCGGCCTTGATGACCGGTGCTGTCTTGTCGAGGTTCACCGTGACTGTCGTTGACGCACGGTTGCCAGCCTTGTCGATCGCCGTACCGGTGATTTCCTGTCCGGCGCCCTCGTGGTCAACGGTTACCGGGGCGGGGCAGAAGGCGATGCCGGCGAGCAGGTCGTCGCAGGTGAAGATGACGGTGAGGTCACGGTGGTGCCAGCGCTTGCCCTTGTCGTTTGGAACGAGATCGGCTTTGATCGTCGGCGGGGTTTTATCGATTGACACGGTGGCTTGTCCGCTGGCGCAGTTGCCGGCTGGGTCGCAGGATTGCTCCGAGGTGATTACCTGGTTCGCGCCCTCGGCTTCTACCCTAGTTGGCGGCGGGGTGGTCGGTTGACCGGATGACGGCGCCGGGTCGGTACTCGTCCATGTGATCGTCACTGGTGCGTTGTACCAGTCGCCGGCATCGGGGGTCCGATCCTTTTGCCCATCCACGAGGGGTGCTTTGTCGTCGACCAGGATGCTGCCTGTGGTGCGGTCGAAGATTAGGAAGAGGCGCTTGTCGGCTGTAACCTGCGGAATGTTCAGTGGAATGGTGAGTCCCGAGGTCAGGACGATGGCGGGGTTCTTCAGCTTCGTTCCCGTGATCACGGGCATAGGCAGGTCACCGTGGTCGTCTACGTGCGGATTCCCGCCGCCGTAGGTGCTGCCGGAGTACGTCGGCGTTGACACGCTGCTGAGGTCGTAACGCAGCGAGGCACCCGTGACCGGGTCACCGTTCATGTCACGTACCGAGATGGTCAAGGTAGACACCGGGACAGTGATGTCGTAGTTCTGGCTCTGCTCGAAGCTGACCGTAGTGGTGTTGATGACAGCGAAGAAGACCGACGTCGAACCGGCCGTGCGGCTGGGATAAATCTGGGTGCGGTAAGGCCCGGACAGTAGATCCACGGAATAGTCGCCGCGGCTGTCGGTCCTCACGGTGGTGTTTGGCCCACTAGCCGGCTCGAACACCACTTCCGCGTTCGGATAGACAACGCCCTTCCCGTCACGCACCGTCCCGTCCAGATGGACCGACGGTGGGATGGTGACCGTGATGGTCTGGTCGGTGTCGACCGTCGGCGAGGCGAACGGGATGGTTAGTCCCGAGGTCAGGACGATGGCGGGGTTCTTCAGCTTCGTTCCCGTGATCACGGGCATAGGCAGGTCACCGTGGTCGTCTACGTGCGGATTCCCGCCGCCGTAGGTGCTGCCGGAGTACGTCGGCGTTGACACGCTGCTGAGGTCGTAACGCAGCGAGGCACCCGTGACCGGGTCACCGTTCATGTCACGTACCGAGATGGTCAAGGTAGACACCGGGACAGTGATGTCGTAGTTCTGGCTCTGCTCGAAGCTGACCGTAGTGGTGTTGATGACAGCGAAGAAGACCGACGTCGAACCGGCCGTGCGGCTGGGATAAATCTGGGTGCGGTAAGGCCCGGACAGTAGATCCACGGAATAGTCGCCGCGGCTGTCGGTCCTCACGGTGGTGTTTGGCCCACTAGCCGGCTCGAACACCACTTCCGCGTTCGGATAGACAACGCCCTTCCCGTCACGCACCGTCCCGTCCAGATGGACCGACGGTGGGATGGTGACCGTGATGGTCTGGTCGGTGTCGACCGTCGGCGAGGCGAACGGGATGGTTAGTCCCGAGGTCAGGACGATGGCGGGGTTCTTCAGCTTCGTTCCCGTGATCACGGGCATAGGCAGGTCACCGTGGTCGTCTACGTGCGGATTCCCGCCGCCGTAGGTGCTGCCGGAGTACGTCGGCGTTGACACGCTGCTGAGGTCGTAACGCAGCGAGGCACCCGTGACCGGGTCACCGTTCATGTCACGTACCGAGATGGTCAAGGTAGACACCGGGACAGTGATGTCGTAGTTCTGGCTCTGCTCGAAGCTGACCGTAGTGGTGTTGATGACAGCGAAGAAGACCGACGTCGAACCGGCCGTGCGGCTGGGATAAATCTGGGTGCGGTAAGGCCCGGACAGTAGATCCACGGAATAGTCGCCGCGGCTGTCGGTCCTCACGGTGGTGTTTGGCCCACTAGCCGGCTCGAACACCACTTCCGCGTTCGGATAGACAACGCCCTTCCCGTCACGCACCGTCCCGTCCAGATGGACGACGGTGATAGGCTTCAGGATCACCCGCAGGGGCGCGGAGGCATCGGCGCCGGTAGCCAAATAGGTTCGCAATCCTGAACCGTCGGGCGGAGTGAAGCGCAGGTCGTAGACTTTGCCGGGTTCCACTGGGAATCCGAACTTGCCGTCCGGACCGGTGGTCATGCTCGTCACCGGGTTGTTGGTGCCGACGTGCAGCAACTCGACAACGACCTGATCCTGTTCGAGGTCCCCGCCGTCGACGACAACGCCAGAGATGACGGGGGTATCAGCAGCCGATGCGGCTGTTGCATTGACAGAGTTCAGTCCACCGGACAGCGCCACGATCATTGCGGCGATTACAGTCGCGCGTCGGGTAAGCAGCCTCAGGCGGGCTGCCGGTGTGTTGGGGGCGGCAATGGGTGATCGGCATTTTTGCATGAGCCACCTGCTTCTGTAAGTACTCCGGGGACCTACGCGGTCGGTGGAAGCCGGCCAGCCGGCCTGCCCGGCGTTGGACGTCGTCGTGAACTGCGGCGCTTCAGGGACCACCTGGGTGGGTAGGACGGGCAGCGTGGCGACCCAACGCGTGCCCCTACTGCAGATGCGCGTGTGTCCGGATCACCCGATCGTCATCACGCTCCTGCCGCCGTCGATGGGTGTCGTCTTGCAGCGAAAAAGAGTTCCGGCCGCACGATGATGGGCTGGACTGACGGCTTGCTTCGGCGTCGTTGCAGGGGCTGGCTGCACGTGCAATAAATGGGGGTCTTGTGTCGGATGTGTGGGTCAGCGGCCGGGGAGTTGGGGCCGGTGGCCGCCGAGGCTGAGCATGGCCAGGGCGATGAGGGCGTCGGGGGAGTGGAAGCCGAAGGCCATGCGGGTGAGTAGGCGGATCTTGGCGTTGACGGACTCGATCCGGCCGTTGGACATGCCGTGTTCGATGGCGGCGATGATCGCGTCGCGGTGGCGGGTGACGCGTCGTTGCAGGTCGATGAAGATGTCGATGCGGCTGCGGCGGGCCCAGCCGATCCACCTGTCGAGGGCTTCGACCGCGGCGGTCGGGCTGGTCTTGGCCAGGCTGAAAATGCAGCGCAGGCCTTCCTTGAGCGCCCATGCCCGGTGCAGGCGGGGGTGGGTCTTGGCGATCCAGTCGAGCTTGGCCCGTTGACCCTCGGTCAGGTTCTCCGGGTTCTTCCACAACGCCCAGCGGGTGTTCTTCAACATCCGGGCCTCACCGATAGCGACGCCACGACGGCCGGCCCCACGGCCGGTGGCCTCGTTCCACACCTGCCGGCGAACTCGGTCGACGGCGTCGGTGGCCCAAGCGACGACGTGGAACGGGTCGGCGCAGCGGACGGCGTTCGGGCAGCGACGACGGATGACCGTGGTGATCCAATCGGCGCCGTCGGCGGACACGTGGGTGATCGCGGCCGTGCGCTGCGGGCCGAGCAGGTCGAAGAACGCGTTCAGCGTCGCCGCGCTCTTGCCCGGCGCAGCCCACACCAGCCGACCGGTGTCGTGATCCACCACGACGCTCAGATACCGGTGGCCCTTCTTGTAGCTGACCTCGTCAATACCGATACGACGCAACCCGTCATACCGGTCCTGCAGACCACCGGTGTCTGCCCACACCCGCGCCACGATCGACCCCACGGTGCGCCAACTGATCCGCATCAACCGCGACACCGCCGACTTCGTGGTGTGCACCGCCAACCACGCCACCGTCGCGTCGAACGCCCGAGTATGCCCCGCCCCATGACGAGCCCACGGGACCGCCGCGACCACCACCCCATGCACCGGACACGACACCCGAGGCGCGTCCGCCTCGATCACCGCCCGCACCACGCCCAGATCCAACGCCCGCCACCGACGACGAACACCAGCGTCATACCGCGCACACCGCCGCCCGCAATGCGGACACCGCTGCCGAGCAGCCTTACGCACCCGCACCCGAGCCACCAACACCGACTCGGCCGGGTCGAACTCGACGTCCTCCACCACCGCCTGCTCGACCCCAAGCAGCCCAGCCCATACCCTGGCAGAACGCACGCCGTTCTCCCACCCATCCAGTTCTGACCTTCGACAAGCCAGAACCTAGGCAGGACAACGGCGTGCGCCATCAACGACGCACCGCACCACCCACAGATGCGCCACAAGACCCATAAATGGCCGGTGGGCACGGAAGGTAGCCGCGGCCGACCGCGTCGCGTTGTCCTGCAGGTAGCGGCGCGACCAGGTTGGTCTGCACAGCAAGGCCGTGTGGCCTGGCTGTTGCGCGTCAACCGCTTGTACGGGCCCCATGAGCAGTGGCTGCACGGCGGCGCAGTTCGTCGATCACCTGCAGCGGTGCTACTGCGGTGACCGGTACCGAGCATGCGGGAGTGGGAGGACGCCCAGCATGCGGATTACCTGGAAGAGGCACAGTGGCGGTTCGGCTAGCTGCCGGGGACGGCATTCACCGGCTTGCGCTTTCGTACACGGTTCGCTGCAGGTTGAGCCACCACGAGGCCGCGGCGCGGGCCATGGCGGGGGCCAGATGGTGGTTGCGTACCTGGTCGAGCAAGGGCGTGTTGCGGGCCATGCCAAGGCCGTAGATCAGCGCATTCAGCGCGGAAGCGCTCGCCTTGTTCCCCGTCCGGTGCAAGAGGTCGGCGTGATGGTTGAGAGCCTTCTTCCAGTAGTTGTCATCGCTGCGGCCCCCGATGTGCCCGATGGCTTGTGTGGCCGCCACCGTGATGGAAGGCGGCACTCCGTTCGCCGTCGTCAAACGTTCAATGAGCGGACGCTGCCGATCATCACCGAGGATGCGCAACGCCTCGATCATCGCGTGGGCCACGTCGACGCTGAACGCTGTGGCATGGCTACCTAGTTCCAAGGCGAGCGCGCTGGCTACAGGTCGCCGGTACGGGGTCCCGAAGAGCAGGATCGCCGCGTGCAGCCGTACGTCGAACACAGGACTGAACAACATCTCGTCAAGCAGTGCCGGTAGTAACTCGTCGCGGAAGCTGGGCACGTCGCGGGGCATGTTGGCCAGGGTGGTGTTGGTCATCCGTGCGACGAGGACCTCACCGGCCTCCGCCGCCGCCAGTCGACCGGCGGCCAGCACCTGGCCAAGCGTCGGGTCGCCTGCCACAAGGTGACGCAACCGGGTCTTTGCCGAGGCTGGCACGTCTGCCGGCAGCCGGCGTAGGAGCTCGGTGGCCAGCGGTTGAGCGTCCTCGTAGCGGGCCGGATCGAGCGCTAGTTCATTGACCACCGATACGAGGCGTCGCGTCTGCGGATCGTTGAAGTGTCCGTACCGCAGCTTGCGGACGCAGGCCAGCAGGGCCCCGTACTGGGCCCGATCGTTCGTCGGATGCGAAAGCTGATCCAGCACATGTCGGCTGGCGTCGGGATGAGGGCTGGCATCCAGGGCGCTGACGATCTCGACGAACACCTGGTTGGTGCGATCGGCAGCCAGGCTGGCGCAGGCCGCTACCGCGTGTTGCTGGCCGACGGGGTGAGCGAGTAGGCGGTTGAGCGCCTCGTAGCGCTGCATCCACGCCACGCCGTCGGCGACGATCATCTCCGCTAACAGCCGCTCGGCGATGTCCGACCAGGCCGATCGCGGTGTGATGACCTGTCGTGGCGAAAACGCGAGATAGGCAGTCAACTCGTCCCAGTCCGAGCCGGTGACGATCTCCTCGGATCGGACCGCCTCCACCAACTCTTCCAGCCGGGCCACCTGGTGTGGGTTTCCATCGCGCAGGCCCCGATCGAGCAGCGGGGCGCTGCCATCGGTGGCGGCGGAGTACCGGTAGATCGCATCCAACAGCGCGACGAGGCGATTGGCGGGTAGTTGCAGTAACTCCTCGTACCGGCGTACCGCCCGGTAGGGGACGCGCACGGCGGCCGTTTCCCAGCGGGAAATCCGGTACACACTGGTGCGTTCAGGCCAGCAACCACCTTGGAAAGCCTCGGCGAAGTCGCTGCCGCGGGCCCACCGCTCGTTCGGCCCGTACAAGCGGTTCACGCGCAACAGCCACGCCACCCGGCCCTGCTGCGCGGACCATCCCGGCCGCGCGACAACCTGCCGTGCAACACGGTGCGGTCGGCCTCGCCGGCCTCCAGTGCTCACTCGGCATTTATTGCACGCGTCGCCATTGCCTGCAACGCAGCGGCGGCAAGCCGACACTCCAGACCACCATCTTCGGAAGTTTGGTGGCGAACAGCAGGTCTTCAATGCCGGCTCCCGCGCGACCACCCAAGCCGCATTGGGATCCCGGAGGAGGACCGATGTCGTATTCAAAGACCCACACAGAGACCCCGCCGGACACGCGCTCGCGCTGTCGCTGCTGAGGCCGAGCAGGTGGTAAGGACTTGTCCGGCCCGGCGTCAGCCCCGGTCTTTGACTACCCGAACCGGTTTGACCTGCCGCTATAACGCGGCGCCATTCATGGCCTGGCGTCGTCACTGCGATGACACCTAGCGGTCACGGATTGCACTTTTGTCCTGGGAGTCCACCCGGTCGGTCATAGTTCGCCCAAGCCTTCACTGGGACGCTGATATGCAACCGAGGCGGGACGACCACAGTCGATCTGTAGGAGAATTCCATGTCGACGGCTTCTTTCGGAATACCCGGCCCGAATGGCACAGTCCAGGGATGTGGCCGAGTCGACTGCGCGGTGACCCTGATTGAGCCGGTCGACCTGCTGTGCCGCACCCACGGCGCACTGCTCGTCTTCAACGGGGTGTCTCAACGCTTGCGCTACGTGCTCGGCGTGCTTGCCTGCGCGCTGACCTGGGCCGCCTTCTTCGCCGCGCCCGCTCTGAACAACGTCATACCGATCTTCGTCGTGCTCGTGGCGGCGGGAGCGGCCGTCGTTGCGCTGCCGCTGCGGCGATTTCCGGTCGCCGGCCGGTCCATCGCGATCGGGTGGGTGATTGCGTGCGTGCTTGCTCCTGTCCTCGATCGGCCACGCGGTGCGGCGTTCCAGATCGTGGTCGCCGTGATTGCGATCGTGCTGGCGCTCGGCTGGGCGCTGCGCCTAGGCCGGTCAGCGGCGGAGCTGAACAAGATGGCCGACTCCTCCGGTGGCGTCGCCGGAGCTGCGCTGGTCGCGACCTTGCTGGGCGTCGCAACGGCGGCTGGCCTGCTGTGGTTGGCCACCGGTACCGCCCGCTCGGACCCGACCACCCACCTGCCCGCCGGCCTCGCCATCCCGCTGGCCTGGACAGCCTGGCTGGCCCTCGGATTCGCCGTGGTGGCGTCGACCGGATTCGCCGCCGTGTTGGGTACGGCGGGGTGGTCCGACCACGAATCGTGGCTGATCGAGCCGCCACGGGAACCCCGGCGGCTCGCCGGTCGGGGTGCAGAGGGGCGGTCCCCCGGCAGGGGCGTGCAGGCCATGGACCGGTTCATCGAGGTCCTCTCCCGGGTGATGGTCCAGCTCATCCTCTCCGTTCTGGACATGCTCATCTACCTGATCTACTACCGGGTTCTGCGTATCCTCGTAGCAGTAGTGAATTGGATCCTGCTATGGCTGGCAGCGATTTCCACGATCGGTTTGCGGGCGTTCGCCGTCCTTATCCGCGCGGCGTGGACTGCGACACGGGTAATCCTCATCCCGGCTGTCAGCCTGCTCGTCGCGGCGGCGCTGACTCTGTTGTTCGCGTACGCCGACGTGGACTATGTCAAGACTGGGTCGCTCGCCGACATGGCGCTGCTTGCCGGCTATGCGGCGGCCTCGTACGGTCTGCTGACCCTCGCCTGGACGGCATTGTCCGCGATGCGGGCGGGTCGGTTGTCCGCTGCGGTCGTCGACATGACCGGACACACTCTGGCGATCACGACTGTGATGGTGCTGATCGGTGGTTGGGGCTTCGGGATTCTCGGTGCGGTGGGCTACGGTCCGTACCACATCGGCTGGCTGACGCTGGCTTGCACCGGGCTGGTCGTTGGGGTGATGACGATACGGGGCATGCGGGGCAGGTCGAGGCCAGCGGAGTCGGACGACATCCACTATCCGGCGCCGCGCGCTCCCCTGCATGACACTGCTCGTGGCCCAGTGATCACGGACGCGACGCTCGCCGCCGGCAGCACGGCGACCATCCGTGCCGTCGACTCGGGAGGTGATCTTCGTTGAATGGACTGCTGGCGCTCCTGGAGATCGACGACGAGGACGGCGCCGATCCCACCGCAGCGACTTGGGACCTGCGCAACGAGCTGTGCACCCTCGACCTCGAACCACGGCTCGTCGAAGACACCTACCAGCAGGACGGGTCAAAGAGCCTGGGCTCGATTGTGCGCTGGCTGGAGCTGCGGGACCTGACCATGGACGGGGTCAAGGCCGTCGTGGCGACGGCCCTGCAATGGGCGATACGCACCCGGCGCACTGTCAAGGTCAAGGTCAACGGCGATGTCCTCATCCTCAGCAACGCCACGTCGGAACAGCAGGATCGAATCATCGAGGCCTTCATTGCTCACCACGGCTCCAACGCGTGACCCACGGCGCGGATCTCGTGCCGCTCTGATCGTCGCGACCTCGTCCTATCTCGACCCCACCTTCCGCGGGCTGCGGGCCCCAACGAGCGATGCTACGGATCTTGCGACGGTTCTGAGCGATCCCGCCATCGGCAACTTCCAGGTCACCTCACTGATTAACCCGGCCAGTCAGCAGCTGAAGGTCGGCGTTGACGAGTACCTCTCTGAGCGCGCCCTCGGGGATCTGCTCGTCGTGTACATATCCGGCCACGGCGTCCGAGACGCGCGTGGCCGGCTGTACTTCGTGGCGACTGACACCCTCTACTCCCGACTCTCGGCCACCGGGGTCGAAGCGTTGTGGCTGCTGGATCGCTTGGAGGAGTGCGCCGCGACACAGCAGGTGGTTATCTTGGACTGCTGCTTCAGCGGGGCCTTCGCAGCGGGAGCCAAGGGCGGTTCTGACGACCTCTCCCGAGACCTCGCAGAGCTGTCGGCGCGGGGGCGCGGCCGGATCGTCCTCACCGCCTCCCGCGCGACCGAGTATTCGTTCGAGGGCCAGGCGGTGCCCGGCTCTACGATCACCGGATCCGTCTTCACCGCCGGCTTAATCGACGGGCTTAAGTCCAGCACGGCGGGCCTGAGCAACCTCGGGCGCATTTCGGTGGAGGACGCCTTCCGGCACGCCTGCGATTTCGTCCAGCGGCACGGCGTCAACCAGACGCCACAACGGTGGAGCTACGGCGCCGAGGGCACGATATGGCTGGCCTACGCGCCACGACCGAAACCCACGTCCCCGCCCTCGCCATACACCGCTCCCGAGGCAGGGTCCGATGCTGCCCCCGAACTCGACGTACGGCACATCGCCTCGTCGCCTCCCAATTCGAAACCCCGGCAATCACACCAAACCCCTGTACCGCAAAGGTTGCCGCCATCTGGAGGGACCGTTATCGGGTGGGGCGGCCGCAACCCGAGCCTGACCCGCGCCTTCGCCACTGTCCTCGAGTTCGGCAGGCTCGCCGTACCAGCTGGACTGCGCGGGGTAACGGCGATATCCGCCGGAAGCCGGCACGCGCTCGCACTGACCACCGACGGAAGCGTGCTGGGATGGGGAGAGAACACCTTCGGGCAGACTCGGGTCCCAGTGCGACGGCTCCGCGGCGTACGAGCGATCGCAGCCGGCGGCGCGCACAGCCTGGCGCTCTGCACCGACGGCACGGTTGCCGGCTGGGGCAACAACAACGGCGGCCAGGCAAAGACGCCGAAGACAGTCTGCCAGGCCGTCCAGGTAGCAGCGGGCGGCTGGCACAGCCTGGCGCTCCTGCACGACGGGACGGTCGCGGCCTGGGGCGAAAACCGCGACGGCCAGACGCGGGTACCCCTCGGGCTGCAGGACATTGTCTCCGTCGCCGCTGGCGAGGCGCACAGCCTCGCCCTGCACGTTGACGGCACCGTGACGGCGTGGGGGCGCAACAACTACGGCCAGTCCAGCATCCCCGCGGCGGCGGTAGACGTGGTCACCATCGCCGCAGGCGGCTCGTACAGCATCGCCCTGCGGCGCGATGGACAGATCATCTCGTGGGGCCGGGCACCCACCGGGTCCGCCCCGCGTCGTCTGGAAGGCGCGCTCGGGCTCTCCGCCGGTGAATCACATTGCCTGGCGCTCGGCCGCGATGGCGTGCTGCACGCCTGGGGTGACAACAGCTACGAGCAGTGCGACATCCCGCATGGCCTCGGGGAACTCACCGCGGTCAGCGCTGGCGGCACCTTCAGCCTGGCGCTGGTCGCCGAACGGTGACCCAGCGAGCGCCTGTAGCTCATCAACGCCGCGGGCGGCTGCCCGGCTGTCATGGCTGTGAGTAATTCACGGGTGACGTGAACGTGATCCTCATGTTTGACTGAGGTCTATGCGAGCGGGGCAGGCGCGACTGGCGATCGACTGCGGAAGCGCCAGCACCACCGCCGTGGTGGCGTGGCCGGACGGCACCTCACTGCCGCTGATGTTCGACGGGGAACCCGCGCTGCCCAGCGCAGTCCTGCTGTCCCCGGACGGGGACACGCTGACGGGCCACCAGGCGTGGCAGTCCGCCTCCGGCGCCCCGGAGCGGTTCATTCCGCACCCGCGCCAGCCTCTCGACCAGCGGATGACCGTCGCAGGATCGGAGGTCGATCCCCTCGACATGGTCGCGGGAACCCTGCGTCGAGTCACTCAGGAGGCGCAGCAGGTCGCCGGTTCCGACATCGAGGATGTGCGGCTGGTCGTGCCAGCAGGGTGGGGCCCGAGGCGGCGGACGTGGATGCGTCACGCCGCGCACCGGGCAAGCCTGTCCCAACCCACGCTGATCGAGGCGCCGGTGGCGGTCGCCGGGCACCTCCTTGCCGTAGGGGTGCAGCTGCCGGTCGGGTCGTTCATCGCGGTCTGCGACGTCGGCGCGGGGGCGGAGGTCAGCGTCCTGCGGCGCGGCCCTGCTGGGTTCGAGGTCCTCGCCACCCTGGCCGACCCGAACGCCGGCGGCACCGCCATCGACGAAGCCCTCGCCGCCCTGCTCGGCGGCACCAGCCCTGACCAAGGTGACGGTGAACGGTGGGCGCTGATGGCCAGCGTCCGAACCGGCAAGCACGCCCTGGCCGACCACGTCGCCGTCACGATCCCGCAGCTGCAGGGCTCAGCCATCGTGCTGAACACGGGACTGCTGGAACAGGCCGCCCACCCGATCCTGCACCGCGCCGCCCAACTGACCACCGAGGCGATCGCGGCCGCGGAGCTCAAGGCCGAAGACCTCGCAGGCGTCTACTGCGTCGGCGGCGTCGCCTGGATGCCGTTGCTGGAAAAGGCGCTCACCGAAACCACGGGTATAACCCCCACCGTGCTCGCCGATCCTGGGCTGGCGGCGGCCCGCGGTGCAGCGGACGCCGGCGCCGCCGACGCCACCGCCGGGCAGCCGGTGGGGGAGGAGCCGGTACCGCCGGTGCGGCGGGCGGTCGCGATCGCCGTGCCCGGCTTCGCCTCGCTCGGGCTGATCTCCCAGTTCCTGCTCACCCCCGAGTGGAACGGCAGCCTCATGTACAAATGGGCGCTGCTCAACTGGGGTGAACTCACCGTGGCCGCCGTCTTCGCCGTGATCGCCAGCCTCGGCGCCGGCACCGTCCTCGCCTCCGCCATCGCCGCCCGCACCAGCCTCACCCCCGGCACACCCGCGAGCCCAGGCTCTCAGACCGGCACCGGCATCCTGGCGTCGGCGTCCCTCGGCGTCGCCGTCGCCGGCATGTACGCCGTCCTCGGCAGCCTCTACATCGGCGACCCCGTCGGCGGGTTCCTCCGCTGGACGCTGCCGCCGGTCGCCCCGATCGTCGCCGCTGCCGCCGTGATGGCCCTCGTCGCCGCCCGACAATGGCGCACCCCACCCGGCGGCTGGTCGAAGCTGCTCGCCTTCCCGACCGGCTCGGTGATCACGGCCGGCCTCGGCATGGCGCTGATCCAGTACTCGCTGACCGCCGACCGGTGGCCGAACATGGTCCTGTGGATCGACCTTGCCGGACGCGTCGGCGGCCTGCTCCTCGGCATCGGCGCGGTCATGGCGGTCGTCTCCCAGCCGATCTTGCGGCTGATCCTGGGCGCGCCCCTCGCGGTCATCACCGCCGCGCTGGTCAGCTGGCCCGCCTCAGGAATCCTCGGAGTGATCTACGCGATCGCCGTGGCCGGGTGGTGGCTGCGCCAGCTGTGGACCCGCCTCCTGCGCCAACAAGCCCAACCACCTCATCGGCCGGCCCGATGACCCGACGAGCTACGGCAGGCGGCCAGGTCACGGGGTGGGAGCGCGGGGGATGAGGTGGCCACGGCGGGTCGTGTCAGCCGCCTTCGTCTTGACCATGCTGGTCGTACCGCCGTGGCTGTTGACCACACTCGCCGGGCCGCCGCTGCCCGCCTGGCCCACGTCGGCGCAGCTGCGGGACTGGATCGAGAACCCGCTGAACCAACACACCCTCACAGCCGGGCTCACCGCCCTCGCCTGGCTCGTGTGGCTGGGCCTGGCCTGCACCGTCGCGGTCACCGCCGCCCGCCGGGCACGCGCCCGCGCCCGATGGCTGCGCCGCCTACCGCTACCCACACCCTGGCAGGCCGCGGCCACCAGCATGGCCGGCGCCGCCGCCCTCAACACCGCCCACATCCCCACCGTGGACACACCACCGTCGCCAGTCTCGGCCTCCACCGGCACTCCCCACCCGCACGACGGCGCAGTCGACACGCAGACCGGCGGTGGCATCACGGTGCCCGGGGGCTGGCTACCCAACGCCACCGCCCAACAGGTCGCCGCCGCAGCAGCCCTCGTGTGGCTGCGCCGCCGCCGCGCCTACCAACCCGGGCAACCCCCACCCGACGACTCGGACCTGGCGCCGCTACCGGCCACCGCCGCCGCCGTCCGCGAAGCCCTCACCGACGCAGACACCCAGCAGCCGCCCGCCACACCCGCCACCGCGGCACTGCCAGCCCTGCCCACGCCCTGCGTCGCCTTCACCGGAGACGGCGCCGCTAACGCCGCCCGCGGCATGCTCATCACCCGACTCCTCGCCGCAATGCGAGACCCACAACACGCGACCCGGCTGGTCATCACCCACACCGCCCTCACCACCCTCCTGCCCGACATCTCCACGGACACAGAGATCCCCGGCCTGCGCGTCATCGACACCGTCGACCAGGCGGCCGCGCTGCTCGCCTCCCTCATCGACGCACCTCCCGCGCCCGGTGGGGGAGACGGCCACCCGGACCTACTGCTGCTCACCGACCCGCCGAACGCTCCGACGGCCGGCCAACTCGCGACCTTGCAGCACGCGGGCGCGACCGTCGTGATGCTCGGCGCCGGACCGCCCGGGACCACCTGGAGCATCGACCGCCACGGCCACACCCGCGACGAGCACACCGGGCGGGCGGGACCCCGGCTCTGCGTCCTCAACCGCACCGCCGCGACGGACCTGCTCGCCGTCATCGCCCACCCCGCCCGTGAACGTCAGCACCCCGTCACCGAACCGGCTCCGCCGCGGCGGCAGCCAGCCGAGACCGGCCACGCCCGGATTCCCCGCCAAGCAGGCAGTGACCGCCGGGCCGCCGCGCCCGACATTCCAGCGGTCACGAACCCCCGTCTTCAAGTGCGGGTGCTCGGCCGGCCCGCTCTCCTCGCCAGCGGGGAGCCCGTCACGATCCGCCGCAGCGCCGCCCTGCAAGTGCTGGTGCTCCTCGCCGTGCATCCCCAGGGCGCCACCACCACAGACCTGGTCCAGGCGATCTGGCCCGGGTTGCCCGCGCACACCGTCACCGGCCGCCTCTACACCACCCTCAGCGACCTACGGGCCGCCATCCGCACCGCCACCGACGCCACCGTCCTCGGACACACCGACGACCGCTACCACCTGAACCCCGACCGAGTCGACGTCGACCTGTGGCGGCTGCACGCCGCCGCCCGCAACGCCGCCACCGCCCTGAGCGACCCCGCGCCCGCCTGGCAAACGGTGATCGACATTTACACCGGTGACCTCGCCGCCGGCAACACCTGGGCCTGGATCGACCCGCCCCGCGAGGCCACCCGCCGGCTCGTCCTCGACGCCTACGCCAGCGCCGCCGCGGCCCAAACCGATCCCCACCAACGGCTGCGGCTCCTCCAAGACGCCATCCGCGTCGACCCCTACAACCACACGCTGCACCAACTCGCCGCCGACCAGCTGAACGCGCTAGGCGACGCCGACGCCGCCGCCCGGCTCCTGCACGGCTACCAGAGGCGCCTACAACTCGCCGGCATTGCCGCCAGCGACCAAACCGCGCCCACCTCGCGCTGACCCAGCCGCTCACCCCATCAGCAGCATTGATCTGCCCGTGCAGCCTCGTGTCAGGAGCTGTTGCGGGGCGGCGCTGACCTGCGGGTGTGAGGTCGTGTGAGGTCGTGTCAGGTTCTGTCAGCCGTCATCACCGCCCATCACCGCCACGGCGGCCATAGCGTCACGGCACCGTCCATCCCCGCGCACCGGCAGCACCCTCGCCTGCCAGCGCGGGCCACGAGGGGAGGCCAGGTGACGTTCCGAACAGCACGCGCAGCAGCCACCACCACCGTCGTCCTGTCCACAACAGCCGTGCCGGTGATCCTTGCCGCCACCGGCACATGGACCCCGCAGCTACCTTCACCGGCCACCGCTCGGCAGTGGATCGCCCAACCGATGAGCACCGGCTTCGTCATCGTCCTCGCCGAAGCCGCAGCAGTGGCGCTGTGGCTGCTCCTGGCCACCGCCATCCTCACCCACGCCTACGCCGCGCTGGCACGCCGGCTGCGCTGGACGACAAGCCTCCGCCTTCCCGGCCCGCTTCAGGGCCTCACCGCGGCGCTGCTCGGCGCCACCGCCGTCACCACCGCCACGGGCGCCACCGCACACGCCAACCCCGCCACCGCCACCACCAACAGCGGAGTGCCGACCGCCGAACCGACCACCACCACGTCCACGTCCCACCACCACGCCAGCCCAGACCCGCGACCAGCCGCGCAGACACCCACCTACACCGTGCGGCGCGGAGACAGCCTCTGCCGGATCGCCGCACGCACCCTCGGCGACGCCGACCGCTGGCCGGAAATCTTCGCCCTCAACCGCGGCACCCACTTCCCCCACGTCGGCGGCACGCTGCGCGACCCGAACGTCATCTACCCCGGCTGGACCCTCGACCTGCCGGCAGACGCCGACCCACCCCCCACGGCACGCCCGCCTGCTAACACAGCACCACCGAAGGGCGGCAATCCCGACGAGCATGCGGCGCCGGACTCCGACCCGCGACCGTCACGTCCGGCGCCAGCGCACACCGAACACTCGGCCGCCCCGCAACCCGCCGCCACCACGAACCCCCACGGGAACGCCGCCCAACCCAGCTCAACAGGCAACGCGATCAGCCCAAGGGCAGACACCAGCCGCCCGGCCGAGAAGGCTTCCCCAGGCGTGTCGCTTCCCACCGGCAGCTGGGTCGACCTCGGCCTGGCCGGCGCCATCGTCGCCGCCGTCGCGCTGGTCTGGGCCCACCGCCGACGCCGCTACGTCCCCCGCACATCCTCGACCCGGCCTCGCCTCGACGACACCACCCTGACCCCCATGCCGCCGGTGGTCGCCCAGATCCGTCGCGGGCTGCGTCGCGCCACCGCCCGCTACTCACACCTGGGCGATCCGGCACACCGGCGCGCCGACAACCCCTACCCGGACCGGCACACCCCCAGCGGTGAACGGCACGACCGGACATCGGACCGCGACGACGCGCACCCTGCCGTTGACCAGGCTGAAGATCAAGGCCCGAGGCCGGTCGTGCCGACACCGCACACCCTGCTGTCGCCGCCGCGGCGTTCGGCGGGACTGGGCCTCACCGGGCCCGGCGCCCACGCCGCCGCCCGCGGACTCCTCACCGCTGCCCTCGCCGCCGGCGGCGCCGAACATCCTGACGCCCGCACCGAGGTGGTCGTGCCATCGGCGACCGCGGCGGCGCTGCTCGGCACCACCACAGCCAACCTGCCCCGTACCCCGCGGCTGACCGTCACCGCCGACCTGGACGATGCCCTGCGGATCCTCGAAGCGCGGGCGATGCACCGCACCCGGCTGCTCCAGCAACACGACGTCGGCACCATCGACGAGCTGCGCGCCGCCGACCCCTTCGAGGAACCGCTCCCACCAGTCATGCTGCTGGCCGACACCAGCGGCGAGCAGGCCCGGATCGTCGCCCTGCTCACCCAGGGTCAACGCCTGAACATCCACGGCGTACTCCTCGGAAACTGGCCCGCCGGTGACACCATCACCGTCGCCACCGACGGCACCACCACCTCCGGCGACTGCGGCGCCCGGCACACTACCCACCCTGACGAGATTGACCGCCTCACCGTTCTTAACCCGGCTGAGGCCCTTGACCTGCTCACGACCCTCGCGGAATCCCACACCGGGCTGCCACAGGTCCCCGCGCCCGCCGAACGCCTGTCCGTTGTGCCCGCCGAGGCTGCCCACCCGCTCGCAGCCGAGACTCCGCCCTCTCCCGCCACCCTTACCGACGGGGCCATCACCGACCCGACTGCTGACGACGAAACCCGAGCCGACAACCCCTGCAGCGCCGCTGCCGTGCCAGGAGACGGGCACCAGGACAGCCCCGCCGTCCCAGCACCCAGGCTCCCTGAGCATTCGCAGGCGCCAGATCAGGCAACCAGCGACAGGGGCAGCGACCCCGAGGACGGCAAGCAAGTGCGGATCCAGGTGCTGGGCGCACCCGCCGTCGTCGGCGCAGACCCGCACCGCACACCACGCGCCAAATCCCTCGAGCTGCTGGTGTACCTCGCGGTGCACGACGGTGCCGCCTCCAGCGAGGCGATCCTCGACGACCTGCTGCCCGACGCCCCAACCAGCAAAGCCGCCGGCCGGCTCTACACCTACGTCTCCGGACTGCGCGCCGTCCTACGCCAGGCTGGTCGATCCGCAGGACACGTCACCCACCCCGACCACCGCTACGTCCTCAACCGAGACCTGCTCGACGTCGACCTGTGGCGCATGCGCACCGCCATCCGCGACGCCGCACAGGCCACCGACCCACAGACCCGCGCCGCCGCGCTACGCCGAGCGGTCGACGCCTACACCGGAGCCCTCGCCGACGGCTGCGACTACGAATGGATCGAGCCCCACCGGGAGGCAATACGCCAGGAAGCCCTCGACGCGCACCTTGCCCTCGCCGACGCCCTCGCAGGACGACCCGCGCAACAACTGGCCGTCCTCGACGCCGCCATCACCCACAACCCGCACCACGAAGCCCTGTACCAGGCAGCGATGCGAGCCCGCGCAGACCTCGGCGATGTCGAGGGCATCCGGATGCTGCGCAGAACCCTGGCACGCCGGCTCAACGACATCGACGCCGAACCCAGCGACGACACCCTCGCCCTCGCCGACCGACTCATCGCCGACCTGCGCCACAACAATGCCTCCTCCGGCAACCGCCGTCCGCTCAACACGGAGGGAGGGGCCGAATGACCGCGAACGCCACGCTCACCTCCAGCATTGACGATTCACCGGACGCGCTGACTGGTGACGCCGCTGACCAACTGCAGCGACTGCGGTGGGCGGTACGGGCAACCCTCGCCCTCGGCGTCGTCGCGTCAGTCGCCGCGAACGTTCTGCACGCCCGCCCGAACCCGATAAGCCAAATCATCGCCGCGTGGCCGCCTCTGGCCCTGCTGCTCACCGTCGAGCTGATCTCCCGCGCACCCCACCACCGCCGCCTGCTCCGCGCCATCCGCATCGCCGCGACCGCTGTCATCGCCGCCATCGCCACCTGGGTGAGCTACTGGCACCTCGTCGGCGTCGCCGCCCGCTACGGGGAGACCGAACACGGTGCCGCCTACCTGTTGCCCATCTCCGTCGACGGGCTCGTCATCGTCGCCAGCGTCAGCCTCGTCGAGATCACCGCAAGGATCCACGCCGCGACGTTCGGGACAGCCCCGCTCACACCGCCAACAGCTCCGCCCCTAGCCGAACAATCACCAGCCACGACCGTCACCCGCGCGACCCGCACGCCGGGACGGCGCGGCGACACGCACCACGACCCGGCTCGAGACACGCCGCCGACACAGCCTTCTGAGGCCTCGCAGTCACGACCTACGGACAACGACGGCGCGAGCAGGCCGGAGCTGCCGCACGCGGCCCTGGACACCAACCCAGACGAGGTGCCGGCCGGCACCGCCCCAGCGGTCGCCTACTGGCGGCGACGCGACCCCACGCTGCACCCGGCCGAAATCGCCGCCCGAATAGGCAGGTCCGAACGCACCGTCCGCCGCCACTGGCCATCACCGGCACGCAACGGCTCCAGCACACGTCAACGGGCACCTCATTGACCGCCCTCACTGACACCTGTCCGCGCCCGGGTCACCGCACAATCCCCCCAGAGTCCAACGCCCACAGCCTCCAGCGGACCGACGGCGATGAGCGGAGGAAAGTACTGTGCGCAACCGCCAGCGGCCTTGAAGGCGCCATTACCAGCGATGCGGCGTCGACGGCGCCGCGCATCCGCTTCTGCCGAGATGAGTGTGCTGCCTGAAGTCGCGATATCGGCCCTAACGGCGTTTCCACCAACGCCGCGGGCCGGGCGCTTCGGTGGCGGTTGGCGTCAGTAAAGACTGGGCTGTTGACTTGCTGACTACCAGGCTGATCTCGCAGATGGCGCTGTTGACGAGAACGCCTTCACAATCGGGATCGGTCGCGGCCATCTGGAGGAGAACCTCACCGGACAGGCCTGCGTTGAACCGGGGACCAAAGTTGCGTAGTGCTGCTTCGGGATCGGCATATGCCAGCACGCGCGGCAGCCCGTCGCCGTGAGTGGTCCTGCCCGCGCCAAGGTTGCCGTCAGCGACATATCCGCGCGCGTCATGGGCGGGCACCCCGGTGGCCACAATGCCGACCGTGGATGCCCGGAAGAGCCTGAGAAAGCGCTCGTA
This sequence comes from Micromonospora sp. NBRC 110009, assembly GCF_030518795.1. Lineage (NCBI taxonomy): Bacteria > Bacillati > Actinomycetota > Actinomycetes > Micromonosporales > Micromonosporaceae > Micromonospora > Micromonospora soli. The sequence continues at coordinate 5,465,827 of NZ_CP130427.1, forward strand.
GCTCTCGGGGGTCTTGGTTTCCGCGTGCTCCGACATGACATCGGACAGCGGGGTTTCACTCATGCAGCGGACGATAGCCTGCTCGCCACGGGCGCACCACGGCAGGCTGTTGAGCGGCAGCCCCATGCCCGGTGAGCGCCGCCGACCCGAACAACGGCTGCCGCATCACTATGCTGCAGCCCATCGCCACAGCGGGGCGTCGGACGTCGCCTCGAGCGTCCGGACATGCCGCGATGCGCACGTTCAGCCCCGCTCCTGCCAACGTCCGACTCTGCCGAGTTGAGTCCGCCAGCAGTACACGTAGCGATCGGCACGATGCCAATCGCGGCTGCCCAGCTCCTCTTCCTCATCGGGAGTGGAATGCTGTTCCTACAATGGCGCCTATGGGCCGCTCGTCACGCCGGAAGCACACGACGGGCCGGCGTGACGTCGTCGTCGAGCCCCGCAAGTCGGTTGCCACTGCCGTGGCCACCGCCACGCCACCTAGTGGCGCAGCAGACGCCTCGTTGCGCTCTCGAGATGCCGAGAGGTGGAAGCGGGTCGCGTCCGCCGTCGGTGGCTTTGCACTCGGAGTCGCCGTCAACCTGGTGACGCCTCTGCTGACCGCGCCGGTGATCGTACTCAGCAGCACGTTCGTTGTGCTGATCTTCGTGGTGGCATATTTGCGCATAGGACACGCCGACACACTGTTGTCGGTCATCACCCTTTGGATATTCGCGGCCGGCGCCGTGGTGGCCGCGGTCGTAGGCATGACCAATGCTGATCCTGTTGGTCGCTTCGCCTGGGCGCTCGCGGCACTGCTCGCGGCATCTGCTGCGCTGGTCCCACAAGCCGCTTCGAGCGCGACCGCGGCGGTGTTCGCTGTACGCCGCCTGCTTGACACCTCACGGGACGTCCAGAACCTCGCGCTTGGGTTACTCGCTGTAGTCGGAGTCATGCTCGGCTCCGGTGCGGTCCTGTCGATCATCGACGAAGACGTGGGCTTATTCGTAGTGGCCGGGACCGCGTGCATCGCCGTGGCGCTGGCCTCCTTGTGGTGGTCCCGTCGACGAGCACAGCTAGCAGCAACATTGTCGGTGGCCGCTGCAGCGCCGCTGGTGGTCGGCGCCACCGCATTCGGAATCTCAGGCGATGTGCTCTCGGCGGCCCTGTTCGCTGCGTTAGCGATGTCGTTCGCCGGTGCCGGGGGTGCGACCCTGTTGTCCCAGCCTATGCTTCGAGGGCTGATCGCCCTCGGTGCGGCCGCTTTCGCTGGAGCGCTCTTCGTTGCTGGCGTCTTAGACGAATACGGGTACAGCAACTACGGTTACTCCGAGCTCACATGGATGCTACGTGGCGCTGTGGCCATGCTATTCCTCATCGGCGGGATCGGGATGCTGCTGAAACGGACCCTGCTGTCAGCGGTAACCGCCACGGCAGGGGCGACAGCGGTGGCCCTAACGGCCGTCATTATCTGGCGTCACGAAGGTGCGGATTGGCCGTTCTATCTCGTGTATGGCGTCGTGGGAGTCGCTATTGGAGTCAACGCCGTCGCCGCCTCCCCGGCTCCTGGCACTGTTCGGCGGTGGTCGGCGCTGCTCACGGCTCCTCGATCGGCTCCCAGCGCACCCGGGAATCCGTAGTCAGGTCGGCGCTGAACGGGCGTAATAGGTGACCGCGCTCCAGCTGGCTGCCGGGTGGTGCAGCTCAGGCGCCGAAGCCTGCGTAGCGGCCTCCGTAGCGGCGTGCGAGGGCTGTCAGCTGCGCCACCCGGGCATGATGGGCCGGGTCGGGCGGCAGGTCGGGGAATGCTGCGGCGATGTGTCGCCGACTCGAAGGGACAGGTCGCTCGAGCGATTGCTCGCTGGCCTGGCCGCCGAGGTCGGTCAAGCTCGCGATGCATGCGGCCACGGTTTCGGGCTCGTTTGGGAGGTCGAGGTAGTACGTGGTTCGCCGCGGCGACGGCTCGGGATAGTCGCCGTACTCTTCCGACATCGCCCAATGCATGCGTTGGCACAGATCGGCCAGTAAGGCATTCATCTCGCCGGCCGAGGCGCCGTCAGGCAACGGCCCATGGTCGGTGAGGCGGCTGAGCAGACGGCGCACCAGGTCCGGCGGGAGCTCGTCGGCCGTGAGGTGACCGTGGACGGTCACCAACACGCCGAAGAGGGCCTGCAGATCCGACATGGGCAGTGCTCGAGTGGGCGATTCCATGCACGCCACGGTAGTGACCTCGGCTCACCTCATTGCTCGCCCACGTCAGCCATCACCCGAGATTGAATGCACTGTCATGCCGCCGACCGCGCGCGTTCGGCGCCGCCCTGTCGTGCCGAGATCAGTAAGTCGATAGTTGTGGAAGGCTTCGTAGGTGACAAGCCTTCAGGAGGCCCTGAACGCCGCCGCAGATGACCCCGCTTCCCCGGCGTGGGATCTCATCTGGCAGGAATCGTGTCACCAGGGCACCTGCGATCCCGCAAGCGCCGTTCTGCTGCCCTGGTTGGCCCGGACCTGCGCCAACTTCCGTCCTCAAGACCGAGAGCGCGCCGTCGTACTCGCCGGGTTCATCGCCGTAGACGCCGACGACAAGAGTCGTGGCTTGTACGCCGATGACATCGCCACATTGCGTGCGCTGACCCTTGAGTGCCTGGCATCCGCGTCCAGCGACACGATGTTCGTATACCTGCAGCAAGCCCTACTCGGTTTCGACGGCGACGAAGTCTGGGGCAAGGAGCTCGACCGCATCAACGACGGGGAGGTGGACGTGCAGTGCCCGGCGTGCGCTGAGGACCTGCTCGTCGACCTGCAGTCAGGGGATTCCTCGATCGAACCCGGGCTTTCCTCACAGCTGGCCACGAGTCTGCACGCCGAGGCATTGCGGCTGGGCCACGAGTCGGTGGCGACCGTACTCACCTACCTGTTTGGTCGGATGACCTGTCCCGCATGCGGCACCACGTTCAACCTTGCGGACGAGGTGGCCAGTCCTCCCCGATGAGCGCAGGCATCCTCATTTGCCGCATAGCGCTCGTCACGTAAGGTAACCAGCTCACGCGTGCACGCATCCGGACGTGCCGAGTTGAGTGCGTCCGAGTTCTGAGTGCGACAGGCATGGGAGCGAATTGCGTGGGTAGTAGGAGGCTTCGCTACTTCGCCGAGGCGAACTTGCGGGCTCGGCTGTGAGCGACAGCTACGCCGACGCAGCCTCACCTCGGCGGCCAATTGACCTGCGGTCTTCCGATTCCGGTAATTTCTGCCAGCACGCTCGCCAGATTGGGAGACTTAGTCATCTTTTGAAACTGCGGATCATTCCCGAGCCGGGCGACCGCGTCAAACGTAATGCCCGCATGCATTTCATGCGGAATTGGGAGGAAGATATCCTCGGACCACCGGTTTGCCATGTGACTCAGGAAGCCGGCGATCCGGGAACTCCGCAACTCCAGCGCCTTCTTGGCCGCGTCGGAAAGAATTCCATCCGGCTCGTCGATCTCTCGCAGGTGCTGCCGGCGACTGAGGACCATGGCGCTAAAGCCGGCAAACTCCTCTCGAATCCGCATTTCGTTGAGGAGATCCGCTAGCGCATTTGCCGGGAGTCGAGAATTGAAGTAGGAATTTGAAATAACCTCAACTGCGCGTAATAGGAACATCGTACGAACAGCGGCCACGCAGGCGGCAAGGCACTCGTCGACCGGCATCTCCGGATACGCCATCAGGCGAGCCACCATAGACATGGCCAGGTAGTCGGCAACCACTTCCTCCCCGACGCCGGACTCGTCTGCAAGAATGAAGTCCAACTTTTCGCCATAAGACATGCCACGGTACGTCGGCAAGGGATTATGAGGGAGGGGGTCGTGGCCATGCTCGACCAACGACGCGTTGACCTCCTTGAGATATTCTTCGGCGCGGCGTTCGATCACTAGGCTCTCGGGGGCTCGCTGGTAATCGACCGGGTGCTCTTGGTCCATTAGATCAACGTATGGCCGCATTACCTCCTCAAACGACGCTGAACCGGACCTCGCCAGCACCTGCGCGCCGTTGAATACGCTACAGTGGCCGACTTCGTGCGCTAGCGAAAATGCGACCTGGGTCTCGACCCAACGGTCACGCCGAGATTCGTCGATCGTCAGGTCGCCCTGCATCTCCCGTGCTCTGGCACACAAGTCGCCCTGAACAACCGCCTCGGGGTAGCGGCCGTCGTTCATGAAGCGGTTGGCGAAGAGGGCATGCACCCACCACGCCCTGCCACCGAAATCAGCCGCAGTGATGCCGAGGCGCGGACCCGAAACATGGAATGACACTGATGTCATCATAGCGAATACGTCGATGATGGCTTGGTCGAATATTAGGTGCGAGCGACCGCTGATCTTTATAGTCTCAATGTCCGGATTGGTGGAATCGACGATCGATAGCTTAATGTGGGAAGCAGAAATATCAGACAATTCGAGAGACTCAAGAAAGTCGCCCCAAAATCTGATGTACTTGTCAGTCGGGTACCGCAGGTATTCCGACCCGGTTCCGCGAGTAGTGCGGAGATAAGCTGCGACAGGCGGTGCCGCGAGGCCGTGTTCGATCACGCTCAGCCCTCAGGTTGTAAGGCTTCTTCACGTGGCTCTTCGCCTCGAGAACTCCGAAGCTGATTCGCCCGCTTTTCGAGTGCTTCCACGACTAATGCTACTTCCTCCGCCGAGTAGCCTTGGAACGTCTGCCCGTCAATTTGGACGATGCAGCCCCGTCGTTGGGCTACGCGGGCCAGCATCCAAGTTCTCAGCAGCGAGATTGTCGGTATCCCAACTGTGACGATGGCCGTCAAAAGAGTGCCGCCGTCCAGCGCGCGGCTCTCAAAAGGCTCTCCGTCGCCGTCCTCCAATGCTCCTACAAGTTGCTGCAGAGCTTCCTCATCAAGCGGTGGCACCTTTATGACGATCTGTGTCTGAGGCATGAAACCACATTACCCGATGAGGGCAAGTCGTCCGTACGGGTGAGGTAGGCACCGAGGCTGCCTGTGTGGTGGGGCTACCGCGGGCGGCGGCCTGCAAAGATCACGACCAAGTTGAAACGGGGGTGACACACGAATTGCCAACGGGTACAAGCGCTCGTGGTCCATCGACAGACGATCTATGACGACGCCCACGCCTTCCCAGTGGCCGCACTGTCCTGCCGCTGAGCACGCGCTACCCCTTCGAACTAGAGGTGGTCGCAATTCGGAGAGCAACGAGGCGGCCAAGGGCGTGGCCCAGGTCCCGCAGAAGAGTGCCCAGCCGTTCGGTCTCCTCTGCGGTGGGCGGAGTGATGGCTGCGCCGGCTGCGATGTGCTCGCCGGCCTCGTACAACGCGACGTACAGGTCTTCGGCGGTTGCGCGGTCTTGCCGCAGAACGACGTCATCCCCCATGCCAAGACCCTTAATCGCACGTCTCGCGGCATTGGTTGGTCAATGTCGGGTGCGCGGATCTGCCTCTGTCCGCGCGTCAGTTGCGCCTGGCGCCGTGCGCTGTCATGCCGAGGTGAGTGCGCCGAGTTCCAGCCCAACACGACGTATCAGGAGGACCGCACCGATCGTCACGTCGCAGTGCGGAGAGACTCCCGCATGTACTTCACAAGCGCAACGCTGGGCAACAATTCCGGCCCAGGATCTGGAATAGTCTCGCGTAAGACCGCGGCCTCAGAAGGGCCGAGCCTCCCGTGTCGGTGAGCGGCGTACCCAATCCTTAACCGTTTCCATACGGAAGGCTCCCGATGAACTCCGACTGCGACCGCATCGTCATGGGAGGCACTCCAGGCCAAACCAGTTGTATATCCGAGAATGGCAGACGTCGACCACGCCAATATTTGAGCCGTGGCAGCAACCTTGTCACCATGGGCCAGCGTTGCAGCACAGTCCTGGACTCGATCCCCCTGACCGGGCACGTAGTTCGCGATCTCCCACAGTAGGTCTGCCATCAGTTCGCATTGCCCTGGGTTGTCGGCCGCCTCGGTCTCATTCGACATTCGAGTCAAGAGCGTATTCCCGACAGCGTCACACAGAGGACTTCCGACGGAGGTCGCGACCGCGACCGCAGGAAACAGTGCGCGAAATTGTGCTAGATCTCCTGAATTGCACCTTACTGCCAGCGCCTCCGACAACGCACGATGTGCTGATCGAGCCTCTGGCACCTGACGAATCAGGTGCCACTGAAGCGTCGAAAGCATATGGACATACGCGACCGGAGGCTTAGTCGACAGCGCGGCGAGCAGGTACTTATGGAATTCATGACACCAGAGCATGGCCTGAACGCGAGGGGGGAGCAAATGAAGCATCAGAGAAACTTCTCTACTGTTAAAGCTGCTCGTGCGCACCCGTTTCCGCAGTGCGGTGACAAGCGCATGCGCCGTGGCGGTGTTCGAGATCAGCTCTCGAAACATCAGCGGATCAGCCTTGCTGCTCGCGGCGAGCAATTTGCGGGCAGTCTGCAGTGAGCGCCCAGGCCCGCTTACTGCCTCAACCGTAAAAGAGTCGATCGGCACCATCGAAGCAAAGAGACGCGCGTGCTCTTTCATGCCGAGTGCCCAGAGGCGATCGATAAGCTCCAAGACGTCATTGATATGGCTTGGCCCACACCGCCTGACCAACAGGGGCAGATTCTCGTGCACTTGGCTCGTGAATTGCCGCTGGACAACGGTGTCCAGTTCGCGAACATGTCGGCTCAACTTCACGAAGTTCCGGGGCGTAACGTCGGCCAGGGCGACCGCAAAGGTGTTCGACCAGGTCGCCCCTTCGGGCAAGGGCTTCCCGGCGCATGTCTCCGCGATGAGGTGTCGAGCCCGGATCCCCGTAGTCAACTCGCCGGACGTCGGCATGTGAGTACGATCGTCACCGAGGAGAAGCCAATCAACAAAACAGATCAGCAGGGCGATTGAGTTTGTAGCGCGGCGTTCATTAGGGCCGTGCCGATTGTATGGGGAAAAGTGAGATGCGATATTGCGCCTCACTCGCGCATTATGCAGACTTCCGATGATTGTCAGTTTGGCTTCCGAGGCGAACAGGTCCTTTTTGATCGACAAGTTGATAACGTCCTGGAACTTCATTTTTTCGATTCGCTTGTATTGCATTCCTAATTTGGCGGAAAGGGTGAGCCGCAAGGTCACTTCCAGTATCTGACCGCAAAGCGCGGCAGTGGATCGCCAGGCGCCCACAGCCTGCACTTTCTGGAGTTCGGCCCAGAGTTCGTTGACCGCAACCCACTCATTCGTCGCCATTGGATGTGGAGGCGGTCGCCATCCCTGCACCAACGACTCCCTTATGTCACCCACCGTATACCCGCGCATAAGGCGCGACGCATGGAGGCTTGCCGTCGCCGCCAACGGGCTGCCCGCGCTGTCACCCCCCATCTTCACTCAAGCCCTTTCGTTGGCAGCGTGTCTCTTCGCCAGGTGCGAATAACGTGAGCTAATAGAGCGACGGCGGGCAGGCCATCGCAAACTGGTTAGAGACTTTTCGAACTCGACTCCGATCCCTCGCGTCAATATCAGCGTAGCCCGCCGCATATGGCAGGCAATAGTTCGGTCGGCTCGCTCATGATGCCGTATCGGCTTCAACGAGCACGTGCCGACGGCTGGTAGCGAAGGCAGGCCGCCCGGCCGACTGGGATGGACGGATGCTCCGGTACGCCTGGGTCGCCTGCGCCCAAGGGCCGATAGAGGTCAACATGTGCTCTCATATGCCGCCGGCGAGGCGGCGCTCGATGTCGAAGCCTTTGTAAGTCAGGAACGTGGGCCTTGAGCGAGCCGGACGCGCTGGATCAAACTCGACTATGCCTGCGGGCAACCGGGTTTCCGAGGTCACGCGCTCGCGGATCACTGCATCAACTGGACCTCTTGCGCGACTATGTTCGGCCCGGACAAGTGCGAGCAGCCCTGGCCCGGATGACGTACTCTTCTGGCACCCCTATGTGTCAAGTGATGATCAAGAGGGGTGTTCTAGGCTGGGGTGTGGCGGGTCCGGGAAGTGACTTTTCCGAAGTGTCGATCTCGGGGTTCAGGTCGGCCGCGCTGGATTGCAGAGTCGCCCCCGCGTGTCCTCCCGGACCCGTCCTGACCAGCTTCGCGTCGGCGACCATCTGCCGGTACCCGATGTCGGACAGACGCCGTTTCAGTGCCCGTAGGGCCTCCATCGGGGTCTTGCCCGCGGCCAGTCTGCGCCGGTAGTAGCGGCGCCCTTCGGTGTCACGGCGCAGCTGCACGATGGCCATGATGTGAAGCGCCCGGTTGATGCGCCGGTTCCCGGCTCTGGAGAGCCGGTGCCGGTTCTGGTCGCCGGACGAGGCGTCGATCGGTGCGGTGCCGTTCCACGAGGCGAAGTGGGCGCGGCTGGGAAACCGGTGGATGTCTGCGATGTCGCCGAGCAGGCGGGCGGCGCCGGACGGTCCGATGCCGGTCAGGTCCATCAGCCGGCTTCCGGTGCTGTTGACCAGGTCGGTGAGTTCCTGTTTCGCGGTTTTGATCTTCTTGTCGATGACGACGAGTTCGCCGATCAGTTCGGAGGCCAGCCGTCGACGGGTCTTGCCGACCACGTCGCGCGGGCGCACGGTGCCTAGCAGGGCGCGGGCCTGCTGGGCGGACAGGTCCTTCTTCGCGCCGCCGGGCACCAACTCAAGTAGCAGGTGATGCAGCCGGGAGACCACTTCGGTGCGGGCCCGGCCGAGTTGGTCACGCCGGTCGACGAGCAGCCGTAACGCGACCGTGGTGTCGTCGGTGACGACCTGCCGCAGACCTTCGGTGCGCAGGGCGACCACAGCGACGCTGCGGGCATCGACGGGGTCGGTCTTGCGGCCCTGGCCGGTGGCGAACACGCGGGCCCGGGCGGACAGCTTCGCGGGAACGTCCACGACGGTTTCGCCGTCGGCGACCAGGCGTTGAGCGACGTGCCGGCCGATGCCGTTGCAGCCCTCGACCGCCCAAAGGCGGTCCTTGTGCTTGCGGCCTGCGGCGAGCATGGCCTGGTAGCCGTCGCGGTCGGTGCCGAACCGGCCCTGCCCGAGCGTCTTCTCCCGAGCGTTGATGATTTCGATGGTGGCGGAACGCTTGTGCGGGTCCACGCCGATGATGACCTGAGCCATCCTGTCCTCCCTCGATCCGACGATGGGTCGTCGACGGGAGGGCAGCGCTACCTTGAGCCGGGCAATCACCTGAGCCTCTCCGCGCCACGGTGACCGGCAGGACGCATGCCAGATGAGAGCCACACCAAACCGCGGTGGGCAGCCGATGAGAGAGCGACCCCACCGGTCACCTCGACCAAGCCTGGCAGCCGGGCTGCGGTCGTACCACCAGTAGATAAGTAGCCGATGAGAGGGCACTTGCGATGTGTGGTGGGACCGGACTGCTGGTGCGGTGGCGAAGACGACCGTTGTTCAGCGGGAGTCCGGTACTCCGTCGGCGACCCAGCGACGGATCTTCCGTGCCGCTTGTTCAGCGATGGGATGCCCGATGGGGCGGGTGACCAGGTCGCTGAGGGCGAACATATCCAGGACCCGTCCCAAGTAAAGCCAATCCTTGCCTGACGTCAGGTCAGTGGGCAGGTGGTCAGCGAAGGCGGCGCGAAAGCCGTCCAGGAAGTCGTCGGGGTAGTCGGCGCCGAACCGGGTCATGTTGGCGGCGTCGGCATACGGGCATCCGGAGAAGCTGAACTCCCAGTCCAGGATGGCGTCGACACGCCATCCCCTGCTTGTGCGGGTGACCAGGATGTTCTTGGGGTTCAGGTCGGAGTGGACCAAGCGGGCGTGGTCGTCGACGCTGACCAGAGCCGGAGCGTGGGCCGCGCAGAGGTCTGCCCACGCCTTGCGGGTGGCCGTGTCCAGCCGCGCGTCAGGTGCAGCGGCCATGCAATCCGCACCAAACTCGGGAAGCTGCTGCGACCACGGGCGTTCCGGCGTGACGCTCAGGTGAGCATCGGCGAAGAACCCGGGGTGGTCGAACGTCGCCGAGCTGAGGCACGCGGCGACCCGCCCAACCTCGGCGCCGAGCCATCCCAGCTCCATCCCACCGGCCCCGCCTTCTTCGAGCACCTGACTCAGCGGAGTCCCCACCACGTACTCCAGCACCATGGCCGACCGTGCGCTCAAGTCCACCGACACCGTGGGTAGAACCTTCAGTACCTGCGGCACCGGGACGTGCCGGCGAGCAGCAGCCATGACCGCGGTCTCGATGGCGTGGTCGGGCCCGCCGAGCCGGACGACGACCTGACCATCGGTCAACGTGAGCAAAGACGTCTCGTGGGAAAAGCCACCAGCCAACACCTGCGCTCCGACCACCGCACCGCCCAGCACCGCCACGACCTGCCGCAACTCATCGGACAACATCAACCCAGTCTCCCGCACCTCCAGCCTGAACAACCACTTGCCCGCGACTACGCCGCCCCGACGCCACCATCCGCTCATGCCGCAGATAGTGAGAGCTGTGACGTGCCCGTGCCCGTGCGCGGTGCTGAGGTGAGGTTGAATGGCCCCCGTGCCAAGCATGAGTCGGTCCCGGTACGCCGGCGTTCTCGCACATCACGACGACAAAGTCGTTCTCGTGTACGAGGAGTACCCACGGTGGGGCGGCCCCTACTGGAACATCCCGAGCGGGCGGATCGAGGACCACGAGACGCCGTTTGAGGGCGCCTGCCGAGAGTTGGCCGAGGAGACAGGTCTGGTCGTCGCAACCGCGGACCTCGTTCTTCATGGCACGGCGGCGGTGACCGGAGCAGTCACCGTCAGCCGGGTGTGGAACTTCACCGTCGACGTGGTGGATCCGACCCTGCACGTCCGCGACCCAGATGGTCTGATTCAGGAGGCCCGCTGGTTCCCCGTCGAAGAAGCAAGCCGCTTGCTTCATGAGTTGCCCTACCGGCCGCTGTCGGAGCCGTCAGTTGCGGTCCTCACCCGTCAGGCTCAGCCGGGCGCCCATTTGGGCGTATTCCGATCCGGAAGCGGAGCCGGTTGTCACCTACCCCAACGGGTGAAGGACATTTGCCACGTCGCTGTCCTGCTGATGACCAAGACGCCCCGAGACCTTGCTCGACCGCGGCGACGAGCCCCGCGGACGGACTACAGCGTGTTCGCCTCCCGAACCGTTCTCGATCTCTGTCGTTTACCGGATCTGCCGCGATCAGCGCGTCCGAGACGACCGGATCTGTCGAGAAGAGTACGTCTACAGTCGGTGCCTGGTCGATGATCGGAGCGCTGGTTCGCATGACAGACCGACTTGCGGCCGTCGCCGACCTCTGGGAGGCGCACACCCAGGCCACGTTTCCTGGCCGGCTGAGAAGCGCTGATGTAGCTGGCGTCAGCATGGTGCTGCTCGATTCCAATGTGGCTGGCTGCGTCAGTACCTGACTGCATCGAGGCGGAAACATCGATGACGGGCGGGGGGACATCCTTGCGGCATGCGAACAGGAACTCCTCCGTGTCATCCCCGAGCTGGACGACGATGAGGCCGCGTACTACCAGCGACTGTTGGACATGACGGTATTGGTCCTCGAAGCGCCGGACGACTCATCGCCCAGCTGAGCGCTGTTCACTCACTTGCCGCTCCCCGTGTATCGCGATACGGCTGGAATATGGCATGGAGGTTCGTGGCCGGGTCGGGCACGATACGGGCGTGATGCTGCTGGTTCCTGCGGATCCACTGCGACCGCGCCGCCCCGACGAGCACTTCAGGGCGGAGGCAATCGCGGCTCGTGAGGCCGGGCTCGACGTGGCTGTGGTCGACCACGACGCACTGACCAGGTCGGATCGTGCGGAGCAGGCGGTGGCGTTGGTGCCAGCCGACGGTGAGGCTGTCTACCGCGGCTGGATGCTGCGCAGTGAGCAGTATGCGGCCTTCGCTGAGGCGCTGGCCCGGCGCGGCGTGACATTGCGAACCTCCGCCGAACAGTACCGGCGGGCCCACGAGCTGCCCGGCTGGTACGCCGCCTTGGCGGCGCTCACCCCCGCGTCAGTGTGGACCACGGGCGCCATGCGAGCGGACTTCGACCGGGCGCGCGTCGAGCTGGGCACGGGCCCGGCCGTCCTGCGCGACTACACCAAGTCGATGAAGCACTACTGGCACGAGGCGGCGTTCATCCCCGACCTCGCCGATAGCGAGATGGCCTGGAAGGTGGCAAGCCGCCTGCGGCACCTGCGTGAGGACGACTTCGTCGGCGGATTCGTCCTACGCCGCTATGAGCGATTCACCTCCGCCGAGGCGCGTACCTGGTGGGTCAACGGCGGTTGCGTCTTCGTCAGTTCGCACCCGGACACCCCGAACGACTTCCCGCCCCTCGACGTGGACCTTGACGCGGTCACACCGATGATCGCCGCGCTTGGCCTGCCGTTCATCACGGTGGACCTTGCCCTACGCGCCGACGGAGTCTGGCGGGTCATCGAGATCGGCGACGGGCAGGTCAGCGACCGTCCGGCCACCACCGAGCCCAGCAAGCTGATCACAGCGCTGCGCGCCCGCACCCCCTGACTGTCATTACATGCACCGCCTGCCGGGGCATCCGCTTCTGGCCGCGATCCGAGCGCTACGGGGCGTCACGCCGAGCTGGCCTGGTTGCCGTCCGGACCTGCCGACGGCAGCGCGTTGGCTCGGTCCTGCATGTCGTCTCAGCGTTAGAGGTTGTCTCACGTGGCAAGTTTCGCGAGCTTCTTGTAGCAGGTCAGGGCGGCGGCCATGGCCAGGCCTCGGCTCTGCCAGTCGTTGCGGACCACGTACGGGATCTTGAGACCACGAGCAGCCCATGGCAGGCTCATGCCGCATGATCGACGAATTCGCGAAAGCCAACCTGCACGGGAGACTGCGGCGGGACCGCAAGGCGCTGCTCTGGAAACTCGACGGCCTGTCCGAATACGACGCCCGCCGACCTTTGACAGCGACCGGGACCAACCTCCTCGGCCTGGTCAAACACGTGGCCACCGTCGAGGCCAGGTACTTCGCCGAGGTCTTCGACCGGCCTTCCCCGGAACCGCTGCCCCAGTGGCAGGACTCCAACGGCAGCGATCTGTGGGCGACCGAGGACGAGACCCGCGATCAGATCATCGCGTTCTACCGGCGCACGTGGGAACACTCGGACGCGACGATCAACGAGCTTCCCCTCGACGCCCCCGGCCACGTGCCGTGGTGGCCGGAGCCTTATGCCGACACGAACCTGTTCGCCATCATGGTCCATGTCCTCGGCGAGTCCATCCGGCATGCCGGGCACGCCGATATCCTGCGCGAGGGCCTCGACGGCCGGACCGGGTTGCGCGCCGAACACGAGATGCAGATCGACGAGGAAGCCCGTGCAGCCTACTGCGCGAAGATCGAGCAGGCCGCCAGGTCGGCCGCACCAATCAAGGCTTTAGGGACACGAGCATGACCGATGAAGAGGCTCGCGAGGTCGCATTTGCCTTCCTCGCTGACCGCATTGACAAGGTTCGCACCGGTGAATGGGGGATCATCGGTGCGTGGGAGCACGAGACCGCATGGTCCGTGGGCTACCAGTCCCGCGCCTTCGTCGAGTCAGGCGACATACACGATTCGTTGGTAGGCAACGGACCTGTGGTCGTGCCCAAGTCCGGCGCGGATCCATGGCTCGCCTGGTCCGGTCGGCCGGTGGAAGAACAGATCGCCGAGGGGCGACCCACCCTCGGCTGAACGCACTGACATGCCGCGAGTCGCGCTGGCATCACGTCACGGTCCGTACAGCCACCAGAGCGGCCCGGCACATGCAATTGTCAGGGACCAGTAGGTCCGCCACCTGGTTGATCAAGCGTGACGCGGATCGGGCATGCTGGGTCCCGTGAGCGATGGGTACATCCGTTTGATCCCGACGGACCGGGAGTGGCAGCCCACGCCCGAGGGCGCCGCCGCAGCAACAGCCTACGTAGCTCGGCTCTTCTCCGGCGCAGAGGACGACGTCGAGGAGGTCGAGTACGAGTTCTACGACCGGGTCACCCTGATCGATGCCGGTGAGAACACCACCCGAATCTCTTGCTCGAACTGCAACGGGGACCTCGACGTGGAGTGGCTCAACGACCTGATCGAGGAGAACGGCGAAAGCTTCGACAGCATGGACGTCTCGGTGCCCTGCTGCGGCGCGGTCGTTTCCCTGGATTCACTACGCTACGACTGGCCGATCGGGTTCGCCCGGTTCGAGGTGAGCGCCATGAACCCGACTCGCGCCAAATACGAACTCGACGCCGAGGAACTCGCCGACGTGGCCACACTTCTCGGTCATCCTGTCGCCCAGATACTCGCTCATTACTGACGGCCGGACCCATGGCCAGCGCCTGTTACTAGAAGACATGCGCCAAGCCGAACGCCATCAAGATCGGCATCTGCCGCGAAGTGCGTAGTCCGGCCGTTGTCGCCGGTGCCAGCGGAGACGTTAAGTCCTATTCGCCGGCCGAGTCCTGAGACACGCTCGAAGGCGTCTCGCGCAATCGTGTAGCTGTTCCAGTCCTCGTCCGCGTCATCGAGGCTCGCCTGCCCCAAGCCTCCGTACTGGTCTTCCTCATGTCGAGGCCCGTAGCGGAGGATCGGCCCGTCGTCGTACGCCTCATCCCAGCGACGGCGGAAGAAGCGACCCGGCACAGCGAAAGCCTACGGCGCGCACATCTGCCGCTGAGGTACGCGAGTCTGCCGCGGGCCCGGGACGTGTTCGAGGTCCTGTCGATGTCTGCTGGTCGGCTGTATCGGCTAGGTTGGCCGCGTGGATATCCAGGTGCTGGAGGGTTCGTTCGTCGAGGTGCCGACCGCTGAGGCCACTGGCATGGACCGGCGCGCGTTCGGCGAATTCGTCGGGCCCCAGGGCGAGTTGGCCTCGTACGCGTTCGGCTGGATCACGGGGTCGGATCCTCGCGTCGCCCGTCTGTCGATTGGGATCGGCGTCGGCAATCCAGGCGGCGGCACGTTCCACGCTGTGCTATTCACGCACCAGGACGGCCATGCGTTCTCGCTCACCGACGAGCGGTTCGAGCAGGTGCCACAGGGTGGCCCAGACCTGACCGCGGACCAGGCCCGCGCCCACGAGGATCTACCGTTTGTGTGGTGGGTCGCAGACCGCGTCATGGAGCGTGACCGACGCGCGTGGTGGATGCGGCACTGGCTTCTGGACACGACCTGCATCCAAACCATCGAGGTCTTCGAGCATCGCGAGCCCGTCTTGCTGGTAGGCCACGACGCAGACGACGGGCTCTGGCAGCTGATCGGCACGAGGGATGCGGACAGCAGTACCGGCAAGATCGGGCACCTCCACCACGCCGTGGACGAGGATCCGACCTTGATCGACGTTCTCGACCTACCGCCAGGACACAGCGCGGGCCGCACCCGCGTCGACGAAGCTTGGACGCGTCACCTCGGCTACCCGACCTGAGCCGAGCGCACGTTGCTGCGTCCCCGACCGTCGACAGGCTCGGCGAGGTGAACACCCGGTCGCCTTGGCGATCAAGGCATCCGGATCTGCCGCGATCCGCGCGCTACGCAGCGTCACGCCGAGCTGGCCCGGTTGCCGTCCGGACATGCCGAAAGTAGTGCGCTCGAACCAGTCGGTGAACCCGAAACCACGCGCATCGAGCCGTCGGTCCGCGTCATGGGTTCTGCCATGATCGTGAGGTGACTATGGGGAGCCAGGCTCCGACGCTTCACGTCTGGCGCGTGACGAAGTACAACCCGGCTGATCGAGATGAGCGGGGCCGGTACATCGGCCGCGAGGACACCGACGGCGACTACGGTCCGGTCGAGGCCGCTTATCTGGACACGGTGGTGGCCTTCGCCGAGGAAACCGGTGTGGACGTCCTAGAGATCCGGGAGCCGTCGGTCCCCATCGTCACGGGCATCGGATCGGACATCCACGAACGCTTCGGTGGGCTCGTCGAGCTGTTCGGCGTCGACCTGGACGGCTACCACGACGGCGCTCCTGTTCAGCTGGGTCATGCCGTGGAGCTGGTGCGGTTGATGCTGCGTAGCGACGGCGTATGGTGCCGCCTGGAAGCGGGGGACGACTTCTTCGTTCACGTGGGCTGGGACCAGTACGTCTATGTCGGCAGCAGCGCTGACTGCCCCAGGGCGGTTGCCTTCGCCCACAAGCATGGTCTGTTCGCGGAGCCGATCTCCGGCTCGCCGTACGTCTTCGGGTTGGACGAGGACGACCACATCGACGTCCGCTCGGCCGACGCGGGATTCTGGGCCGGCCTGGCGGGGTTGGTTGACGAGCTCGGCGCCGCGCTGCTCGAGGAGGGTTACGTGCACAACGACTCGCGATGGCACCGGCTGACCCCGAGCACCGTTGACATGGTCCGTGACACGTTGACACCTCGCGCGCGACTGCTGGTCTGGCTCGACCTGAGCGCCGATGTCCCGGGTGTGCTGGACTCGCTGCCGGGCGAAGGACTTGTCGAGGTGGTCTGGCAGGACCATGCCGGCCGGATCAACAGCCGTCTTATCGAGGAGTCCGACCAGCCTGCAGTACGCGCGCGACTAGCGGATGCCGCTGCCGCAACAGCTCTATCCGGGTACGCCGAGCGACGCCGCCCCCTAATGACGGCCGTCCTTCCCGATTCCGATGGAGTCCTGCGCGCCCGCTGGACTCCGTAGCCGATAAGGGATGGCTGCGCGCATTTGGCACTGGTCGGGCGCATCGGATTCCGGGACGCCGTCACTGACCCGTGCCAGCCGCCCACCCGCCGAGAACACCGTAGGCCTGCCTTGGGTACCGCACCTCCAAGAGGACCCAGTGCTGGCACACTCACCGCTTGTGACGACCTTCGAGTTCCGGATCACCGACGTGTTCGACATCCGGGGACGCCGCGGGCTGCTCGTCGTCGGCACGGTGCTGCAGGGCATCACCCGATCGAGTACAAGACTCCGTGATGTCTCAACCGGGCACTCATTCGTCCTGCTGGGCATTGACCTGGTCTGTTCACGAGCCCCGGATATAAGCGGGTTCGCCCTGGTGGTGGACCGAGCCGAGCGCGACTACGCCCAGCCCGGCCGCGTATGGGTCGCAGACGTCGAACCATGATCAGGCGTACTGATTTGCCGCGAGTCGTGCCGTCATGCGGTTGGCTGAACGGCGGTGACACAAGTGGCTGGGAGGAGCGACGCCGCGCTGGGCGGCGGTCAGGCGCGAGCCCGCACGCACCATGCTGAAGCAGAGATGTCGAACGGTGACGGTGGCAGGAGCTGCACACATCGGCGGCGCAGGCCATCGCGCTGCGCATCGTCCAGCCGCGCGACATAGGCACCGGCCGGTCCGACCCCGAGCGTGAACGGCTGCCACCAGTCGTCGAATGTGGCGAACCGGACAGTGACGGTCAGCGACATGGGCTCGATGTCCGTCAGGCGTGCTGCTTCGCAAAGCTCGGCCAGGTGACCTTCGCGCGCCCCGGCCAGCTCCGACTCGTCGCGCACATGTGGATCGATGTCGTGCACAGCCCGCCAGAACGTGGCGAGCGGACCGCTGCCTCCGGCGTGATCCCACACGCAGGCGGCGACCAGGCCGCCGGGACGGGTGACCCGGGCCATCTCCGACAGCCCGGACACCGGATCGGCCATGAAGTGGACGACCAGCTGGGCGAGGGCGAGGTCGAAGCTGTCGTCAGGAAAGGGAAGACGTTCAGCCACGGCCGAGCGCACGTCGACCCCGGGCAAGCGCGCGCGGACGGCTGCAACGAACGAGGCGGATGGGTCGACCGCCGAGACGTTTTCTGCGCCCAGACGGTCCACCAGCTGGGCGGTCAGTCCCCCCGGTCCGCACCCGACGTCTAGCGCCCGCTGGCCCGCCTGTACCTGGGCCAGTTCTGCGAACCGCGCGGCCAACGGCTCCGAAAACCGACCCATGAACCGGTCATAGGCGTCTGCAGTGACGTTGAAGGTCATGACTGAGAAAGTATGCCCCACGGGCGCGGACCGAGGGCCGATCAAGCGCCGGCGTGGCTACAGCCCGCGGTAGGACATCCGGACATGCCGCCGAGCGGTCGTGCCGGAGAGGCAACCCACGCGACCCCGAGCTGGCGCACATGTTCCGTTCGCGTTAGACCGGTTCACAGGGTGGTCGGTGAATCTGCCGGATCCCGCCACCGGCGACGTACCCGGCGCGCGCGGCATCGAGGCTCAGCCTCCCGTTTGGTCCACCTCTTACCGCCGCACTGTCGTGATCATCTTGTCCGTCGTCTTCCCAACCGCACTCATCGCAGATCTCGTAACCGCCGCGCTCCGACAAGGTGGCGTGGCCGCAGCACGGACAGGTGTAGGGAGACTCTCCGGCCGGGGCCAAGACGTTCTTCTGTGCCGTGTAGGCGTCGAACCAGGCGACTCGCCGACGAACCAGCTCATCGTCTGACAGAGAGGGATCATCGTTCGGATGACGTTGCACGGGTGAGCTGTCCACCGGCTTAGGGTGCCAGGAGTGGTGCCGCCTCGACATCCGCTTCTGCCGCCGATCGTGCGCGCCCGCCGGTCGCCGCTCGTCACAGGCGGTGAGGGATGCTCGGGCCGCCAAGACATCCTGAACTGCCGATGACAGTGCGCGCCCAGGCGAACCAGATCAGGCGGTCACGGTGGTGGAGCAGCCTCAGCGAAGGGACACACGCCAACCGGGTCAGTTCCAGGGATCGGCGTTGTGATTCTCGCCGAGCAGCCGCGCGCTTTCCAGGCACAAGTCTTCGCCGAACAGTTGGTTGCCGCGGGAGCCCGTGCCCCATGCGTCGTCGGCGTAGGCAGCAATGGCGCGTCATGTGTAGCCTTCAGCCCGCCATTGCCTGACTTGGCGGGCGATGTCCGTGGTTAGGGTCAGTCCCCACGCCTCCAGCACGCGCCGAATCTACGCTGAGCGTCTTGACGTCGCCGCCTGTGCGCCCGGATCTGCCGCTGATCGAGCGTCCGTCCTCGCCGCCGCCGGGCGGGGTCATAGCCGACGAGCGAGCGCCAGACGGCCTACCGCTGGTCCAACGAGGGGTTGACAGCGGTCCCTGGGTCTCACCGAACATGGTCGTGTGACCGACGAAGGTCTGGACCCCATCAAGCTCAGGTCGGGCTCCTACGACGACCGCGCGGCGGACCTCCAGCCAGCACCTATGTCGTTGCCTAAGGCCAAGGGGACACCGACGCTGCGCAGGTCCAGCTGGGGCGAGCATCCGCTTGCGGAAGCCGGTCTCGGTGTGACAAGTTCTCTCGCCGTGGCGGGCTGGCTCGCGGCCGGAACGCTCATCTTCATGCTCGTCAACGACCGCAGCGGACCGGAGGCCATGACCGGGCTTGCTGTCGCGTTCTCGATGCCGCCGGTTCTTATGACAGCGCTCGGATTCTCCGCGGCGGCGGCTTTCATCTGGCACAAGTACTGGGGCGGGTGCATCTCCCTTGTCGTTAGCATCATGGCCGCGCTGGCCGCGGTCGTCGCTCCGCTTATTTGGATAGCGGTAGTCATTCAATGATCGGCCCCAGTGGCGGCGTCCGCCTCGGCCGAGCATCCTCAATTGCCGCGATCCGCGCGCTATCCAGCGGCACGGCCGGTGACCGGGTTCGGCATCCGCTCCTGCCGATGAGCGAGCGAGCCCGACGCTGCGAGCAATCCCATTGCGCGCGTCAGCAGCCTCAGCAACGCTCAACCCATGGAGTTCTTCTGCTACCACCGCGATCGCCCCGGTTCGACGCCGCTGCGGAACCAGATGGTGGAGCAGCATTGGTCCTACATGGATCAGTTCGCCCCGACGATGATCGCCCGCGGCCCTACCTTCACCAGCGACGGAACTCTGACCGGCAGCGTGCACATCCTCGATCTGCCAGATCCCACCGCTGCCCGCACCTTTGCCTTCGAGGAGCCCGGTTACCAGGCTGGTGCCTACCGCGACGTGCTGCTGCGACGGCGGCGCAACTCCCTGGGTCGCGCGATGTGGGACTTTAGTGGTGGCCGGCCTGACAACAACCGCTACCTCGTCCTCGGGTTCACCTTGGAACCCGCAGCGGACGCCACCGAACTACCGGTCCGCGACGAGCTGATTGCCAGTGGTCCGCTCTTGTCCGACGACGGTTCCTTGGTGCTCGGGGCCGCAGTTCTGCTGGAAGCGCCCGACGGAGATGGCGCGCGGCAAGTCCTCTCCGCTGATCGATACACCGGAATCGAGGTGCATCAGTGGCGATTCGGTGGGCGACCGAACTGAGACGGGCGACCGAGACGGGCGCCCGATCATGCCGCGTAGCGCTCGTCACGCAAGGTAACCAGCTCACGGGTGCACGCATCCGGACGTGCCGAGATGAGTGCATGCAGCCGACGTGATGCTCGCGCGAGGACAACCGGGGCAGCCGTCCACCGATCGGTGTGGGACCATCACGCGGTGCCTGAGTTGATCGTCCGGGACATGACGAGGAACGAGTTCGAAGAGTGGCGTGACCGTACCATCCGATCATTCGCTGATGAGCAGGTAACAGCCGGTAACTGGTCCGCGGACGAGGCCATCGAGTTGGCCACCAAGGCAAACGACGTCCTGTTGCCGGATGGCTTTGCGACTGCCGGAATGCTGTTCTTGAGGGCCGCGCTTCCCGACGGCACCTATGTTGGCGTGTCGTGGCTGGGCTTGACGCACCCACGCGGTGCGCCCGACTGCGCGTTCATCTACGACATCGAGATCAATGAGGCGTACCGCGGAGCCGGCTACGGACGCGCGCTCCTGGCTGCGGCCGAGGACGCCGTGCGCTCCCGTGGCGTGGGTGGCCTAGAGCTCAACGTCTTCGGCGACAACGCCCGCGCTATCCGGCTGTATGAGACTTCCGGCTACCGCGTCGTGACACAACAGATGCGTAAATCGCTCAATTGACCAAGAGTCAGATTGTTTCCCGCCGCCGGTGCACTGATCTACCGCGAGTCGCGCGCTACGCAACGTCACGATGCTCGGTCGGGTCGGCGTCCGGTCGATGCGATGAGATGTCGCTACAGGCGGCGACGGCGGGCACTAGCCTGCCATCCATGCCGCTGCGCACCAGTCGTGTGATGACGTCCCTGTTCCTCGTCCACGATGACCGGGTGCTGCTGCTCTACAGGCGGGGATCTCGAGCCATCTCAGATTCGTGGGTGGGTATCGGGGGCCACGTCGAACCATCCGAGATAAGCGACCCCACCTCCGCGATCCTGCGGGAGATGCATGAGGAAGTGGGCCTGACGCCGAAGGATGTCACTGACCTCTCGCTGCGGTACATCGCGCTACGAGACACCGGTCGCGAGCTTCGCAGCACGTACTACTTCACTGCTCGACTCAAGGACGGCGCAGCGCGGCCCCAAACCTGCTCCGAAGGGGACCTGGCATGGTTTGATCAATGGATCGGAGTCGACGGTCTGGACATGCCGCCGACGGCGAAGATTGCGCTTGGCCACTGGCTGCACGAAGGGCGTCATGACAACGTCATTCGATCCATCGTCATGGGAGTAGACGGGCCACAGGTCGTCGATCTCGCCCACGGGTAGGTCTCCCCGTAACGCGCGCATCTGCCGCGATCCGCGTGCTAGGCAGCGTCACGCCGACGCGGGCCCGGTTGCCGTCGGATGTGCCGAGATGAGTGCGCTGCTGCCTGAGGTCGCGATATCGGCCCTAACGGCGTTTCCACCAAGGCCGCGGGCCGGGAGCTTCGGTGGTAGTTGGCGTCAGTAGGGACTGGGCGGTTGGCTTGCTAACGACCAAGCTGATCTCGCGGATGGCGCTGTTGACGAGAATGCCCTCACAGTCCGCGTCGGCCGCGGCCATCTGGAGGAGAACCTCACCGGACACGCCCGCGTTGAACCGGGGGCCAAAGTTCCGTAGTGCCGCTTCGGGATCGGCGTATGCCAGCACCCGTGGCCGTCCGTCGCCGTGAGTGGTCCTGCCTGCGCCAAGGTTGCCGTCCGCGAAGTGCCCGTGCTCGTCATGGGCGGTCACCCCGTTGGCCACAATGCCGACCGTGGAGGCCCGGAATAGCCTGAGAAAGCGCTCGTAGCTCTCTGGGGTCTTGGTTTCCGCGTGCTCCGACATGACATCGGACAGCGGGGTTTCACTCATGCAGCGGACGATAGCCGGCTCGCCACGCGTGCACCAAGGCTGGCTGTTGAGCGGCAACGCCATGTCCGGTGAACGCCGCCGACCCGAACAACGTCTGCCGTATCACGATGCTGAAGGACATCGCCACGCCGACGGACCTCGTCTCAAGCGTCCGGACATGCCGCCGACCATGCGCACGGCTCCTGCGGACCGTCGCCGCGTGTAGATGGACAGGCGAGGCTGGCATCCAGGGGCGGCAGCGTTCGAGGCGGCGCCGGAGTTCGCAAACATCGAGACTTGCGAGCTGTCTTAGATGTCGCGGGCGTAGTCGATGAGCGTCCGGCGGTAGGGTTCGGGCACCTGCGGCGCCAGTTCAGTGAGCGTGTCCAGGTCGGCAACCGATCCCGTCGAGCGGGCACGATACACGGCGGCGGCCGCCCGCATCGTGACGTCGTCCGGCTCGAGCTCCTCGCCACGAGTGGCCAGTGCGGCGGCCTCGGCGAAGTCGCCATTCTCGGCAGCGAGATCGGCCAGGTCGAGGTACAGCGACCAGTTGGCCGGGTCGAGCACCAGGGCACGCCGGAAGGCAGCGGCCGTCTCGGCACGGTTGCCGACGTGACGCCAGGTGCCGGCGCGGACAACCTCGGTGAACATCACGCGCCGCACGGCGTCGGCCCGGTCGCACAAGGCGAACGACGCGTTGATACGGCCGCACACGCGCAGCAAGATCGCCATGCGACCCATCGCATCGGGGTCCGGA
Organism: Micromonospora sp. NBRC 110009; assembly: GCF_030518795.1. Classification (NCBI taxonomy): domain Bacteria; kingdom Bacillati; phylum Actinomycetota; class Actinomycetes; order Micromonosporales; family Micromonosporaceae; genus Micromonospora; species Micromonospora soli. The sequence continues at coordinate 5,488,541 of NZ_CP130427.1, forward strand.
TCCCGGTCGCAGACTGCCTCGATCGCCCGCAACCACGGGGCCAGGCACTCGCGGACAGCATCAGTGTCGAGGTCACGGTCGTAGTCGCGGATGCGCATCGTCGCCTCGGCGAAGGCGGCCGGGGTCACCGCACCGAGGAATCGCTCGTCGCCGAACCACGGCGCGGACGCCCACGGGACATCCGGCTGGTAGCCGGTGACCGCGCCGAGCGACATCGCGGCCTCGTCCATGTTGCCGTCGACGAAGGACAAGTAGGCGCCGGCCAGCATCGGTCCGATCGTGTTCGCCGCCGCCACGACGGCCGCGACCTCGGCGGGCAGCTCCCGCCGCAGGTTCTCCAGCGCCGAATACGGCTCCGGATCGCGCGGATCGGCGGCGACCGCCCGCGCAATGAAGCTCACGGCCGCGGCGGGCGAGCCGCCGCAGTGGGCCATGACCTGGGCGAGCGCGAGCGCTCCCGTCATCGACACGATCGACAGCCTAGCGCCGGCCGACATGGCGGGCGGAGAGGTCGGTACACCGCTGAAGGGGCGGGGCAGGCCCAGGCCAGCCGAACGCTGACAGGGCGGCTGCGGCCAGACGCCCGCCCGGCCCTGTCGCTACGACTGCAGCCCGTCCAGGGCTCATGATCGGGCGCACTCATTTGCCGCAGACCGCGCGCCCGGTCAGCGTCCGCTCGTGTCGATGAGCGGGCGTCATGGCGGCCTCGATAGGGAGCGGTCAGCGGGCTGGCTTCCGAGGGCTATGGATTAGCCTGCGTCGCACCTCATTGACTTCAAGCCCGGTTGAACTGCTTGGGTCGCCGCATGATTTCAGCACGCCAGCGGCCTTGCGGCTACCGGTCTCTTCTCGCCTACCGCCGGTTCCGGCGACTACTGCCCGCACTCGCGGTATCGGACCTCGGAGACGGAATGAGCGCGGTAGCTGTGGCCTGGCTGGCGTTGCAGATCGCCCCGCCCGGCGCGTCCGGCCCGCTCATCGGAGCCGCGGTCGCCGCCTACATCCTGCCAGGGGCCGCCGGTGCGCTGTTGCTGGGCCGACGGCTGCGTCGGCTCCCCGCGCAGCGCTTGATCCAGGCCAACGCCTGGACACGTGCGGCATTCCTGGGCTGCATTCCCTTCGCCTGGGCGATCGGCGTACTGCACCCCGCCCTGTACATCGCCCTTCTCGCGGGATCGTCCCTGCTGCATGGTTGGGGCAGCAGCGCGAAGTATGCCTTGGTCGCCCAGCTTCTCCCCGGCGATCAGCGGCTCGCCGCCAACGCTCTGCTTAGCACGAGCGCCTGGGTTTCCACGATTGTTGGCCCAGCGCTCGCCGGCATCCTGACCGTAGCGACCGTCCCGGCCTGGATCATCGGTCTGGATGCTCTGTCTTTCGTCTGGCTGGCGGTACAGGCTGGGCGCTTGGCCGACTCGGACGAGGAAGCTCCGGTCACGCCGCCGGCTGAGGTCCGGCTCCTGGATGGTCTAACTGTCCTACGGGCCCGGCGCGAACTGCTCGGTCTTCTCACGTTGACCTGGCTGTTCAACCTGGCTTACGGACCGATCGAGGTCGCTTTGCCGCTGTTTGCCAGCGATACTCTCCACGCCGGCGCGGACGTGCTGGGACTGTACTGGGCAGCTTTCGGCGTCGGCGCGGTCGTCGGTGCCCTTCTCATCGGAGCCGTGCGGAAGTTGCCATTGTGGCCGGTCCTGCTGTGCATCGTCGCTGGTCACGGTCTTGCCATGCTGCCCTTTGGATTGCACGCACCGGCCGCGTTCTCTCTGGTGGGTTTCGCCCTGGGCGGTCTGATCTACGGCCCGTACAGCGCCCTGAGCCTCAATCTGTTCCAAGACATCACCCCCGCGGCGCTGCTGACCACCGTCCTTGCCCTCCGCGCGGCCGTTCTCCTGACGGCCGCGCCTATCGGGGCGGCGCTGGGTGGCCCACTTACCGAAGCACTGGGAGCCCGCCGGACACTGAGCGGCACAGGTGTCGCCATGATTATGGTAGCGGCCTGCGCAGCGACAATGTGGTTGCGCAGAGAACCAGCAGCACCCGACCCGCGCCCCCACGCCGCCGAACCGGACAGTGTTCCCGCTTCGTGAACGGTCCCCAGGCGACGCCTCCACCTGACCTATGGCATGCTCATCTGCCGCAGAGCGAGCGCCGAGCGGCGCTACTCCTTCAACTTCGCCACCCACGCGTGCGCCACGTTTGCGGCCTGCTGTTCCCAGGTGCGCACGCCGCCTCGGATGGGCCATGCCCGCGTCCTTCCCTCTTGAGGAAGGTCAGCGCACGCGTTGGCAAACCGGCGTGTGAGGGCGTCTGCCGCCCGTAGCGCGTCGGCGCGGCCCCGCGCAGCCTGCTCGTTCACTCGGTTCAGCTGCTCGACGTGGGCAGCGGCTTGCCGGAGCAAATCGTGGCCGATCTCGGGGTCCGTGCCGATGGCCAGGACCAGGACGGATGGTTCGATACCTTCGGCGAGGGCTGCGGCCAGACGGCAGTGTCCGTCAATCAGCACGTAGCCGTCGAAGCCAGTCACGGACCACAGCAGGATCGGCGGAAGCACTTGCTCGCGGGCCTGTCGGCGGTAGGCCTTAACGCGGGCCGCATCGGCATCGGGTAGCTGACGCAGGGGCAGCACGCCGTTCCACCCCTCGAACCAGTCGAGGTAAGAGTCGGGATAGTCAGTGGTGAGGTCGCCTCGCAGGCAGTACGACGGCAGTCTGCGGGGCCGGAGGATCCAGAACCCGTTGTGCAACGGCCCGGCGTCGGCGTCATCCAGCCAGGAGGCGAATTGATGTGCCCATCGGTCGAACCAGGCCGCGCCGCCGGGCGGAGTGACCTGGCGCGCATGGTCGGCGCGCAGTGGGGGAAGCGGCGAGAGGTAATCCCCGGTCCGGAACACATGCACGCCATAGTTCGAGCGCTGCACCTTCCCGAGAAGGACCAGGCGGCTCTGTTGGCGCAGCAACATGCGCCCCCCAGATGCAACCTCAAGCCGGAGATCAGGCAGGGTGCGGCCGGTGACGACCAGTCCAAGGCCTCCCACGGCGGCGTACAGATTGACCCGGTGCACCGATCAAGCTTAGGGAGCGGCTTCCCGATCTGGGCAGCGGAGCCTCCGCCCCGGGGGCGTGTGTCTTGCGACGACGGCGCACGCACATGCCGCGATCCGAGCGCTACGGGGCGTCACGCCGAGCTGGCCTGTTGCCGTCCGGACGTGCCGATGACACTGCGTTCGATCATGCCGATGAGCATGCGCCCTGAACTATTGGAGGAACGCCAGGTCGTCGAAGCCCATGTCGCGCAGCTTCTCGTGGGAGAAGACAACCATGATCTCGTCGCCGGGGATGAGGACGTGCTGCATCTCCGGTGGCTCTGGGGTGGCAGCGACAAACCACACTGGTCCCGCGTGGAAGTCGATACGGAGTGCCGTCGGCAGGTCCACGGCGTGCGCAGGCCCGACGATGCTGCCATCGGCCCGCCGGCTCGGCCCCAGTTCCAGCCGCTCCCAATGGAAGGCGGTACCGCAGATCAGCGACCCGAGGTGTTGAGCCCAGGGACTCGCGGGATCGGGGTCCGGGCCGACCCGCTTCGGGCCGCCTTCACCCAGGACAAGGTGGTCCTCGATCCGGTCGTGGAAGACCTCGACGCCGTAGGGGTCGAAGGTAGCGGTCCAGGTCACCGTCACGGGTCCCAGGTCGGTGGTGAGCTGAACGCCCATGACAGCGTGATGCCAGTCGCCGTAGTCCCATCGCGTCGGTTCAGGGCCGAAGTTATGGACATCCCAGTAGTCGACTGCCGTAAGCCGCCGGCCTCGAAGGTCGCTCAGCTTCGCCTCGAACCGTGTTCGCGGACCATCGACCCCGTACGCCAATTCCACGTCATCATGCTCCCCGGTCATGCACCCAGGCGCACGCTGATTTGCCGCCGATCGGACGCCACGCTCCGTGATGAGGTGCGCCGGGGTCGGACGCTGGGCACACGGCTGCTCAGTCTTGGAGTGCCAGACGCTCCCCACCAGGGCAATGGGGTAGCGGGCTGGTTTCCAGCCCATGGTCCACCGCCGGCGGCCCTGCCCGGTGGGGTCGAGGCTCATCACCGCGAGGTAGACGCATTTGAGCGCGGCGGCCTCGTTCGGGAAGTGACCGCGGGCCCGAACGGCCCGCCGGATGCGGGCGTTGACGCTCTCGATCGCGTTGGTGGAGCAGACGACGGTGCGGATCTTGGCGCCGAAGGCCAGGAACGGCACGAACTCCGCCCACGCCTGTTCCCACAACCGGACGATTGCCGGATACTTCCCGCCCCAAGCCTCGGTGAACTCGGCGAATCGTGCTCGGGCGGCGGCCTCGGTCGGCGCGGTGTAGGCGGGCCGCAACGCTTTGGCGATGGCCTCCCAGTGCTGCCGGCCGGCATACCGAAACGACGCTCTCAGCAGGTGGATCACGCAGGTTTGCACGACCGCTTCGGGCCACACCTCGGCGATTGCGTCGGGGAGCCCTTTGAGCCCGTCGCAGACCACCATGCACGCGTCCGCGACGCCGCGGTTCTTCAACTCGGTGAGGACTTGCAGCGGAACTTGGCGCCCTCGCCGCCGTCACCGGCCCACGGGCCGAGGATGTCGCGGGTGCCCTCGACGGTGACGGCCAGGGCCAGGTAGATGGGCCGGTTGGCGACCTTCCCGTCGCTCCCCGCCGGTCCCCGCGGCGACCGTATCGCGGTCGGCCGCCCATCCCATAACGCGGCGGCACCATCGCTATTCCTCGGCATCACTGGCGGAACGATCCGGACGCCGCCGCCAACGCAGTCGGTGCCGGTACCGGCGGTAGAACGTCACCAGGAAGATGGCCTGCAGTGCGCCCTCAACCAGAACGATGAGCGTGCCGTCGACCGCCGCGAGCACCTTGCCGCCGCTGACGCCGTCGATGATGGCGGACAGTGCCGTCGACACGCCGTACACGATGATCGGTAGGCCGTACACCGCGAAACTGCCGAGCGAAATGGCGCTGCCCACCACGACCGCCGCTGCGTAGATGCGCACCGCACGACGCTCGTGCGCCGGAAGGTCGGCAGCCGGATCGTGTGTCACCGCGAACCGGGCAGGCGCGATGGCGTGTCCCAGCCGTCGCAGCAGGTGTCGCGTATACGCCAGCCCGTCGTGGAACAGGTTGCGGCATCGCAACAGGTCCAGCAGCACGAAGTACAGATCCGTGCGCATGTAGAGCTGCACCTGGAGGGCCATCGACGCGACCAGCACCACGATGAGCGCGGCGAGGAGCCGGTCCGCCACTGGAGGCAGCGACACGTGGGCGATGAGGAGGATCGCGGTGCAGATCACCGCGAGATCGCAGAGCATTCCGCTCAGGTAGACGCGATATCGATACTTGCGAGGGACCAACCATATCGCCGTGACGTCCGTCTGGAGCACGAGATGGTGCAGCCGGGTGGCGAAGGCGATGCGTCCGGGTGATCCGAGTGACCGGGCCGCGGCAAGGTGACTCAGCTCGTGAGCCGTCGCGGCCAGCGAGAACATGACTGTGTTGACCAGTACGGCCAGCCCGACGTAGTCGGTCCAGAAGAAGTCGCGATAAAGAGGCAGGAGATCCGGCCGGCGCGCGACCGTGACCAGCGTGGCGGTAACGAGCGCGGCGTAGGCGAGCTTCGCTGGGGTGCCGAACAGCCAGCGGACATGGGCGGCGGTCAGCCACGGCACATGACTCACCGCTGGTTTGTGTGGGTCTGGGATTGGCCGGCCATCGAGCTCGGCGACGAAGCCGACATCTTCGAGCGCCTCGACGAGCTCGGCCAGGTCCACCTCCACCCCATGCTGGGCCTGGATCCGGTGTTCCGCCTCGGCAAGCGATGCCCCGGAGCCGAGGATTCGGATGGCGTCAGCGAAGGCCACCGCAAGCTCGATGAACTCGCCAACCTCCGGTCGCCCGACGATCGCCTGGTCTGGGGCGTCCTCGGACAGTCGGATCTGCAACCGGTGGAACCGTACGACGCTTTCGCGGCCGATTGCTTCGGCTGTCATTGCCGCCTCAGTCGCCGGCGGGTTCGTCGCCGATGCCTGACCCGCAAGCGGAACAGCCCGGGTCACGCGGCACATCGACGAAGTAGTGGTGATCCCAGTTGGCGATGTTGTGGTGGAAGATCCGTCCCGGAACCTGCTGCGGCAACGCGGCGAGGTAGTAGAGCACGTCCAGTGCACACAGGTGTCCACTGATGTTCGCGGTGGCGGCTATCACCGCGTTCGGTCGGTCTCCCATCAGCGGAGTCTTGTGGGCGTTGATTTCCCGCTTCTGCTCCTGGCGCCACAAGCAGGTGTAGCAGCCCGTCACATACGGCACGAACGAGCCGACGGACGTCATCGGCCCGGTATAGAAGGACATGAACCACGTCGTACGGGTGCGCAGCGCCGCCCCGTTGGTCCACTCCTGGATAAGGGCCTCGGGTCGGTCGGCGCAGAGCACGAAGGCGTCACAGCCGGCCATCAGCCGTTCGACGTCGTCGGCCGAGGCCACCTGACACTCCTCGCCGGTCACGGCGACCCGCGAGTTCATCGCGCGCAGCCGATCAACCGCAGCCTTCACTTTGGGCTGGCCGATGTCGCCTTCGGAGTAGAGGAGTTGCCGGGTGAGGTTGGCCTCCTCCACGACGTCGAAATCGACGCAGTGGAGGCTGCCGATTCCGCTAGCCACGAGACTGGTGGCCACGGCCGTACCGGTGCCGCCGAGGCCGAGGAGGCCCACGCGTGAGCGGCTGATGCGCTCCTGGATCTCGTACGGAGAGCTACGAGCGGTGGTGTCGATCCAGGCGAAAAAGTGCCGGGCCGGCTCGTACCGGGCGGCGTCGGCCTCGGTCAGGCCATCCGGGAGCGGAGCGCTGGCATCCTCAATGAATCCATCGTCGATGAGCTGCTGGATCACCTCGCGCACGCTGTCGGCGTCGAGGCCAGGGTGGGTAGTGGCCAGGTCGGCGCAGATCGACTCCACGTCGCGGGTGCCGTCCATCAGGGTCAGCAGGCGGGCGATAGTGCCACGCTCGTCGTCCTCGATCTCGGAGGCGACGCCGTACTGCATCAGGCCGATGATGATGCGGTTGTGCGGCAGCGTGAACGGTCGGTGGACGCTCTTAACCCGCGGTAGGAGCATCTGCAATCCCCGTCAAAGAGATGAACCGATGGACAGAGGGCGGCACCGGCCGCCTCGGAAATGGACCGAGGCGGCCGGGCGCTTGACGTCGTGACGTCGTGATCAGCCGTCGTGGTTCCGCAGGACGGTCGTCTCCAGCTTCTCCAGCTTGCGGATCTTCAGGCTGAGCTTCTTCTTCCCCGTCGTCTCGACGGTGGCCTTCGTGTCCACGACATCGCCTCCCGTGTTTACCGATGCGCCCGTGATTCGGACACCGAAACACAATCGAAGGCCTCATGTCTCACTGTTGTCAATGCACGTTGGCCATCGGTGCCAGATCTTTTTCCAGGGCTCACCCACACGGCTGTCGCTTCTTGCGCCACCCGGGAATTCCACACCCTTGTGCAACCCGACCAGCGTCGAGCGTACGCGCACCACCAGCATGGCACCCATCCCCCGGTGGCGGGTCGCTCGACACCGGACCCGACTGATCCGAGGCGGACGGCTATCACGAGGTCGCCTGCCAGTGGTACGTCCAGGGCGGCCCTGACCCCATGACGGACTGCCGCACATACAGACCATCGCCGACGACGTCGACGTCACCCGAGTGCAACTCCGCTGGCGGGAACCCACGGTCGTCGAGTTCGACGGAGGCGGTACGCCCATCGGCCGGTCCACCCACGATCGGGACATCAGCTACATCTCGCATAGGTGCAGCATCGCGCTCGGATGTCGGGGTGAAGTAGCCGCAAGCCCAGCGGTCACGAGAGGGAGACGCAACCGCGCGGAGCGCGGAGAGCACGCATTTCGGGCGTCACGACCGGTTGAGCACGCTCTTCGACTGCGCAGGTACGCTGACGGGGTACGGAGGCTATCGACCAACTAACCGATCACGACCAACTAACCGATCACGTAATAGATCTCTGATCTCCCTGAGCCAGCTCACGTACGATTTGCCGTAGTAGCCGGGATCATAGGAAGCCCGCCCGTCAACCATCCACAGCTTTTGAGCTTCCGAATCCGAGACGCCCCGATCCAACAGCGTCTGCAATTCGCCATACAGCAATGCGGTGCGGGTCGGCCGGTGCGGCTACAGGCGTAGCCGGGCCGCGCGGTCGAAGGTCTCGGCTGGATCCTCGCCGTCGGTGAGGTCGACGTCCTCGACGATCCGGCCGTCGCCGAGCCGGATCAGGCGGTCGCAGCGTGCCGCGATGGCCCGCTCGTGGGTGGCCAGCAGGATCGTCATGCCGTGCTGGTCGCGCAGGTCGAGGAGCAGGTCGAGGATCTGGGCGCCGGTGGTCGAGTCGAGGTTGCCGGTGGGCTCGTCGGCGAGCAGCAGGCGGGGCGCGCCCATCAGCGCCCGGGCGATCGCCACCCGTTGCTGCTGGCCGCCGGAGAGCTGGGCGGGCAGCGCGCGTTCCCGGCCGGCGAGACCCACCGCGTCCAGCAGCTCCCGGGCCCGGGCCGCGTGGTCGGCGCGGCCCCGGCGGGGCAGTACCGGCGCGATCACGTTGTCCAGTACGGTCAGCGCCGGGAGCAGGTGGTAGCGCTGGAAGACGAAGCCGATCCGCTGGCGGTAACGGGCCAGGGCCGCTCGCCGGAGCGCGGTGACCGCCACGTCGTCCACCGTCACCGTGCCCCGATCGGCCTGTTCGATCGCGCCGATCAGGTGCAGCAGGGTGGACTTGCCGGAGCCGCTCGGCCCGGTCAGCGCCACCACCGAGCCCGCGGCGACCTCCAGCGACACGTCGTCGACGGCGGTGAGCCGCTCCGTGCCGGTGCGGAACTGCCGGACCAGTCCGGCGATGCGTACCGTGCTTCCCGTGGTCGCGTTCATGGTCACTCCTCGGCGAGTAGTTGTGCGGTGGGGAGCCGGCGCAGCAGCGCGGCCGGGACGAGCGCTGCCAGGCAGGTGACCAGCACCCCGGCCAGCGCGACGGTTGCGGCCACCGTCACCAGCGCCGCCGGCAGGTCGCCGACGAGCCAGGCCGCCCCGCCGAGCCCGAGGCCGGCGCCGGCGAGCGCGCCCAGCGCGCCGAGCAGGAAGCCCTCGTAGCCGACCAGGCGGGCCAGCGCGGTGTCGGTCCAGCCGGTGGCGCGCAGGGTGGCCAGTTCGGCGGCGCGGTCCCGGATGTTCAGGTAGAGCACGTCGGCGACGGCGGCGGCACCGAGCAGCACGGTCGCCACCGCCGCGAGGGCGTCCGCGCCGCGCACGCTCAGCGAGACGGTGTCGCCGAGCAGGCTGCCCACGATGGCGCCGCGGAAGGCGTACGCGGCGGCGGCGACCAGGGTCAGCGCGGACACCCCGATGGCCAGCGCGCCCGCGCCGAGCAGGGTGCGTCCGGGGGTGCGGACCAGGTTCACCAGGGCCAGGCCGGGCAGGGTGCGCGGCCGGCGTACCCAACGGGCGGTGGCCACCGGTGGGCGCAGCGCGGCGGCCGGGTGGGCGCGTGCGGCCCGCAGCGCCGGCGCCAGCCCCGCGACCAGCGCCAGCAGCAGGGCCACCGGTACGGCGAGCAGCGCCCGCCGCCAGTCGACGCCGATGTCCAGGGCCGCGCCGAGCGGGAACGCGAGTCCGACGGCGAGCAGCCCGGCGGCCAGGCCCAGCGCGGCGACCTCGCCGAGGATCAGCGCGCCGATCCGGCGAGCCGGCCAGCCGAGGCAGGCGAGCACCGCCAGCTCGGGGCGGCGGTCCCGGACCGCGGCGGAGACCGCGTTGCCGAGGAAGAGCACACAGACCACCAGCACCAGCAGGAACAGCGCGGCGCTCTTGCGGTCGACGGCTTTCGTGATGGTGGAGGCGACGCCGAGCGCGGACCAGTTCTCGGTCAGCCGCAGCTCCGGGCGGCCGAACGCGCCGGCCGGCAGGTCCACTGTCTGTGGGGCCGGGGAGGAGCCGAGGGTGATGTCGACATCCAGGCCCGTGGCCTGGGCGATCCGCTCGGCGATCAGCCGGACCCGCTCCGCGGACTGCTTGCTGTATCCGTGCACGTCGGTCACCCGGACCCGGATCGCGCTGATCGGGGCGGTGCGCTGCGGGCTGGTGCCGTGCGCCAGCAGACCGGGCACGCTGGTCAGGGTGGTCAGCAGCAGCGGCGGGGCGGAGAGGTACCCGGCGGGGTTGCCGCTCGGTTCGAGCGGCTTGCCGCCCAGCGCGGCTCGGCTGCGCTCGTCGGCGCCCTGGGTCACCGGCGGTTCGTACGTCTCCAGCGGCACCTTGCCCAGGTCGCTGAAGCCGGTCAGTTTCTCCGGGTCGAAGAGGCCGACGGCGCGCCACCGTCGCGCGTCCTGGTCGCCGCGACCGAGCCGCAGGGAGGTCAGTGGTCGGAAGCTGGTGTCCTCCGTGAGCCAGGGTCGGGGTAGCGAGGTGAGGGTCGTCCCCTCGCCGTGGTAGACGTCCGGATCCGGGGACGCCGTGCGCACCCGCAGCGTGCCGTCGGCCTGTTGGTCGTAGTTGGCCTGGCCGGTCTGCACGACGACCTGTAGCTGGCCCCAGCAGCAGCCGTCGCGGCTCAGTCCGCCGGCGAGCTGAGTTCGGTACGCGCTCAATGCGTCCTGCTCCGTGCCGGCGGCCGCCACGGCCGGTGCCCCGCGCAGCGCCGCCGCCAGGTCTTGCGGCGGAAGCCCAGCGAGGCTGCGACCGGGCCGCAACCGGGTGTACGTGGCCCGGATCGCGCCGTCGACGAAGGGTCGGCTGGTGGCGAGCACCGGCATGGTGCGGCTGGTCAGCCCACCCCGCTCGCTGGTCACGGTGGTGGTGTCGGTGGCGGTGAGCGGACGCCCCGACACCACGGCGTCGGTGAGTCCGATCAGGCGCTGCTCGGCGTCCGGGTCGACCGCGGCGAGCAGGAACGGCACGGTGAGATACATCGACACCGTCAGCCGGGTGGTGGACGTCGACGAGGGCGCGTCCGCTCCGCTGCCCGCTGTCGACTGCTCGAAGCGCCCGTCCGGCAGCAGTCGGAACGTGTCGACCCGCCACGTCTGCCGTTCGGTGAGGGTGGTCAGCGAGTTGCTCTGTTCGACCTGGAGATCACAGACCGGCTCGGTGCGCCCACCGTCGAGGACCTCCCGGGGCACCAGACCGCAGTCCTGGGTGTCGTACGTCCGCCCGTCGGTGTACCGCACCGCGTCAGCGCGGTACTGGTCGCCGATGACCGGATAGTGCAGCCGGTGCTTCGTCACGTACACGTAGGTCGGCGCGGCGGGGGCGTGGGTGAGCCCCCGCTCGGCGAGGAAGGTCCGGTCGATCCGGATGACCTGGCGGTCCAGCGACCGGTCGACCACGTCGGTCAGGTCGATCGGCATCTCGATCGGCGTGGTCGAGTAGCCGAGCATCGCGATCGGGGCGGCCACGTCCACCCCCTCGACGGCCTTGACCTGCTCGTACTGGGCGGTCGTGATGCCACCGTAGAGCCCGGAGAGGTAGTTGGGCCGGACCAGCCGCCGCTCGGCCTCGAGTGGCGTGCGCGTCCCCTTCGGGCGGACCAGGATGTCGTACGCGGCGCGGGTGTTCCGCTCGACGGTGCCGGTGACGGCCAGCCGGGAGGTGGTGGTGGCGCCGGTCAGGACGACGAAGCCGGTGGTCGCCACCAGCACGCCGACCAGCAGCGCCACCGACCGTCCGGCACGGCCGCGAAGTTGCCCCCAGACGAAACGGAACATGTCGCGCCTCCCCGTGTGCTGACCCACACTGTGCGCGATACATTGTCACAATGCAAGGCCCATTCCGGGCGTCTGTCAGGAACCGGATCGGAGGAGACGGTGGCGATCCAGCACGCGGTCCTGGCCCTGCTCGCCCGCGGCCCCAGCTACGGCTACGAACTCAAGAGCGCCTTCGAGGCGGCGGTCGGCCCGCAGTGGGGCCCGCTCAACATCGGGCACCTCTACCAGATCCTCGACCGGCTCTCCCGGGACGGACTGGTGGTCGCCGAGCGGCAGGCCCAGCCGGTCAAGCCCGACCGGGTGGTCTACGAGATCACCCCGGAGGGCCGGACCGAGCTGGATCGCTGGCTCACCGAACCCAGCCCGCGCAGCGGCGGCTTCCGGGACGACTTCTTCCTGAAGGTCACCGCCGCGGCCCGGTCGGGTGCGGCGACCACCGTCCGGACCGTGCTCGCCAACCAGCGCGCCCACCTGCTGCGGGAACTGCGGAATCTCGACGGCCTGCGCCGTCGGGCGGACGATCCGGTGGTCCGGCTGCTGCTCTCGGCCGCCAGTCGGCACGTCGAGGCCGACCTCGCGTTCGTCGACGACGCCGAGTCGGCGCTGCTCGGCGACGGGGGCACGGCGCTCGCTGGTCTCGCCGCCGACCGCCCGGCAGCCGGAGGGGAAGCCGGACAGGCGCGCGCCGCCGGCTGAACCGACCGCGGCGACCGCCTCGCCGGCCGTCGGGCGGCAGGCTCCGCCGAGCCGGCCATGGGTGCACTGCCGGCCCGGTACAAGGCGCGTCCAGTAGGGCGCTCCACCTTGTCCCCGCCCGCCGAGGCTGGGGCAGGTATCGGACGCCGTTTCACAAGTGAGCGGAAAACATGTGCCCTCGCTCAGGGGCGCGGGCCAGTTGCCTGGACTGGGCGACGAGGCGGCCGGCCTCGTCCCAGATCTCGGCGTCCTCTTCGAGGAAGCCGCCCGCGAAGTTGCGGGTAGCGTGGCTGACCCGCAACCACCCGCCCGATGGTCTCGCCCGTACGTGCACGGTGAGCTCCACTGTAGGTACCCATCCGAAGACCCCGAGGTCGAAGGCAGCCGTTGGGAGGCAGTCGGCGGCGAAGGCCAGCAGAAGGGGATCGGGCTGGCGACCATCGGGCATCCGAAGCCAGCCGCGTTGTGCTCCGACGCCTGAGGGCTGTCCGACGGTCCAGCCTACGGTGGACGGGTCGAGCCGGAGGTCCATCTGCCGGATGAAGGGTGCCCGCTCAAGGAACGCGGGCGGTGCGTGGTCGGCCGGCACGCAGTCGTCGGGGTCGGGCATGGGGGGAGGAGCGGCCGTAGTGAGCACCTCATCGGTGAGCGTGCCCAGGTCGCCGTAGCTGGCCAGCACCCGCAGCCGTTCCACCTCCGTGCCGTCCTCTCCGGGTTGCATCAGTCGGGCCGCGCCGGTGGAGAGGCGACGACCGGTTCGCACCGACTCGGTGCGTACGGTCGCCGGACCCGGGTGGCAGGCGGAGAGGAAGTAGGCGGTCAGGGAGAACGGGTCGCGGTGGCCGGACCGGCCGAGTTCCTCGGACAGGGCCCGGGCGGCGAGGGCGGAGAGCAAGCCGCCGTTGATACCAACGCCGACCCGCCACCCGTCGTGCAGGACGGCGTCGAAGACCGATCCGTCTACACGGTGTGGAGTAACCGCGGTGGCACGGTCGAAGTCACTACACAACGGGCCCTGATTCCGCGTCTCACTGGGCTTGACCCGTTTCGACGGACAGGGTCGATGTGGTGATCTCACGCTACTTTGTTGGCGGTTACCGGGCTTAGACCGGTGGCTTCGTAGGTGGCGGGGCTGAGGTAGCCGAGGCTGGAGTGCCGGCGGCGGGTGTTGTACCAGCCTTCCACGTACTCGAATATCGCCTGGCGGGCGGCTTCGCGGGTGGGCCAGGCCTGGCGGTGTAGCAGTTCGGTCTTGATGGTGGCGAAGAACGATTCGGCGACGGCGTTGTCCCAGCACTGCCCGCGCCGGCTCAGCGACAGTCGGATCCCGTGGCGCTTGGTGAGGCGGGCGTGCTGGGTGCTGGTGTATTGACAGCCGCGGTCGGCGTGGAAGATCAGCCCCGAGGTGGGTCGGCGGCGGCGGATGGCGTTGGTGAGGGCGGCGTCGACCAGGTCGGTGCGCAGGTGATCGGCCACCGCCCAGCCGACGACCCGCCGGGAGGCCAGGTCGATGACCGCGGCCAGATACAGCCAGCCCTCCCACGTGTTGATGTAGGTGATGTCCCCGCACCATCGGGTGTCGACCGCGGCCGCGTCGGTGTCGAAGTCCCGGCCGACCAGGTCAGGACGCGCTTCGGCGGCCGGATCCGGCATGGTGGTGGTGCGCCACCGTCGTGGACACTTGCCGGCGATCCCGGCCGTGCGCATCAACCGTGCGACGCGTTTGCGGCCGTGCCGCAGCCCAGCCGCGACGAGTTCGGCGTGCACCCGCGGCGCCCCGTAGGTGCCCTTCGACATCGCGTGCACCGCGGTGATCTTCTCGGTCAGGGCCTGGTCGACCCGTTCACGCTCGGACCGCTCGCCACGGACATGCTGGTAATAGGCGGACCGGGAGACCTGCATCAGCTCACACGCACGCTTGACGCTGCGTGAGCCGGCCTGCTCCGCCTCGATGAACGGGTACACGTTCACCGGGTCTCCTTCGCGAAGAAAGCCGTCGCCCGCTTCAAAATCTCGACGTCCTCGCGCAGCCGCCGGTTCTCCCGGCGCAGCTGCGCCAATTCGGCCCGCTCGTCACTGGTCAACCCGTCGCTACGGGCGCCCGCGTCGACCTCAGCCTGCCTGACCCACTCCCGTACCGCGGTCTCCGTCAGGTCGAAATCCTTCGAAACCTGCCCGATCGTCCGATCCCCACGCTGACACAACTCCACGATCTCGGCCTTGAACTCCGCCGTGAACGACCGACGAGGCCGCGACCGCTTCCTACCCATGCTCTCCATGATGCTGGACATCCTCCCGGAGCCCTCCAGCTCCTGATCTCAGATGTCCGTCAAAGCGGGTCAGGCCCACACTGGATCTGGGCGGTGGTGTGGGTGAGCCATCCCAGTGGTGCGGGTTGGCCCGGGTGGAACATGTTCCAGGCGTCGAGTAGGACGGATTCCAGGGTCGGTGGTGACGTCGTCGTCTCGGGTGTGGTCATCGCAGGTTGCTCCTCGAGAACGGAGACGGTCCCGCCTCCCTGGCGGGCGGCGGGACCGTCGGCTGGTGTCAGGACTGGCGGCGGATCCGGCTGATCCGGACCTCGTAGGTGTCGGAGCGCACGGTCAGGTGCAGCCACGAGTAGCCGGCGGCTGCGGCGGTGCTCAGGGTGGTGATCAGCGGGGTGGGCTGGTCGGTGAGGTGCAGGTGCTCGGCGAAGTCGTCGCCGCCGAGATCCGGGTCGCGGCGGTGGCCGTCAGTGCTGGGGTACCAACCGTGGGCGTAGACGACCAGGCTGCTGCCGGGCCGGTTCGGATCCTCGAGGCGCGGCAGGCCGCTGGACATCAGGTAGACGCCGTGGTCGTGGACCCACACCAGCGCGCCGGGGCAGGTGATGCCGTCTTCGTGCTCGGCGAACGAGGGCGCCTGGTCGGGGGACTGTCCGGATCTTTGTGTGCGAGGCGGTGATCGCCTTCTCAGTTTCCGGTGATGCGCTCGCCGTAGAACATGCGAGGGAGTTCAGCGCCTGCTTCCAGCCGCCGGTCTTGCCGGTGACGTTAGCCCGGTTCGGCCGCGGGCTGCGAATGACCAGGTAGAGCACCTTGAGTGCGGCGGTGAGCTCTTCGAGGACCTTGTCGGTGACCCGGGAGATCAGGTCGCGGGAGACGTCGACGTCGTAGATGTCGGCCAGGTGCGGCTGGATCTCGCCGGTCGTCAGGCCTCTGGCATACAGCGAGACGATGGCCTCGTCGAAGCCCTCGACGCGGCGGGCGTGCTTGGGCACGATTCTGTGGCTCGAACGCCCCGGCCCGGTCCCGTGGCACCTGCAGTTGCACCGGTCCGACCTCGGCCTGCACCGTCTTCGGCGAGCTGCCGTTGCGGTGGTTGCCCCGGCCCCGCCCGGCCGGATCGCCTTTCTCATACCCAAGGTGCTCGGTCATCTCCGCCTCGAGGGCGGTCTGCAGCACGGTGCGGGTGACCCGGCTGAGCAGGCCACCAGGCCCGACCAGCGACACACCCTGCGCCCGGGCCTGATCGATCAGCTCTTGGGCGATCCGCACGTCCAGCCCCGCCGGGGCCTGACCTTCGACAGCCGCCGTCTCCTCGGCTGCGATGTCCTTGTTCGTCAACGGTGATCCTTCCCGGC
Organism: Micromonospora sp. NBRC 110009; assembly: GCF_030518795.1. NCBI lineage: Bacteria > Bacillati > Actinomycetota > Actinomycetes > Micromonosporales > Micromonosporaceae > Micromonospora > Micromonospora soli. The sequence continues at coordinate 5,504,645 of NZ_CP130427.1, forward strand.
CGGAGCAACCGCTCCAGCCGGCCGGATCACCGCCCCACACACGATCTTCCTGACAGTCCCACTGGACCTCGGTCAGTCGATGCCTTCGACGATGCGGAAGTCGCGCTCGACGCCGTCGGAGAGGGCGACCAGCGCCTCCTGGTAGGCCGCACTCTCGTGCGCCGCGACGGCCTGCTCGAAGCTGTCGAACTCGATCAGGACGGTGCGCTCGGCGATTCCGGCGTCATGCGCCACGACCCGACTGCCACGGGCGAGGACCCGACCGCCCCCGGCCTCGACGGCCGGACCGGCCAGCTTGTTGTAAGCAGCCAGCTTCTCAGGGTCTGAAATGGTGCGGTAGGCGCTGACCCAGTAGCCCTTGGGCATGGAACCTCCAGTGTTGGGATGAGTGCATCTGACTTACGGGTTGGTCTCGGACGAGCGTCGGCGGGCGAGAGCGAGGCTTGTCAGCGTCGTGATCCCCATGGCGCCGATGCCGACCAGCGCCGCGGTGATGTAGGCGCTGTCGTCGGGGAAGAGGTGGCCGGGGCCGGTGCCCGCGGCGAGGATCAGGCCGCCGATGGCGCTGCCCAGGGAGTACCCGACGCTGCGGACGACGTAGTTGAAGCTCATGGCGCTCGACGTCTCGCTCTTGGGGGTGACGGCCAGGATGACGCCGGGCATCGCGGCCGAGAAGCCGCCGACGCCGAAGCCGAGCACGCCCATCGCCGCGAACAGTTCGGCCAGGTCCGACCGGGCCGCCGCGAACAGGGCGAACCCGCCGCCGACCACGACGGCGCTGCCGGCCAGGAGCAGGGGGTCGGCGATCCGCGTCCGGACCCGCGGCGTGAGCTTGCCGGCGACGAACCCCAGCACCGAGAACGGGATGAGGACCAGCCCGGCGACGAAGGTCGTCAGCCCGAAGCCGTAGCCGGCGCCGTGCGGCGTCTGCGCGTACCGGGTGATGAGCGTGAGCAGGAGGTACATGCCGATCCCGCCGACGAACATGGCGAGGTTCGCCCCGGCGACCGCCGGGTGCCGCACCGCCCGCACATCGACCAGGGGCGTCGTGCTGCGCAGCTCGATGACGGCCCAGACGCAGAGCAGCACCACCGCGACGACGGCGAGGCCCGCCGCCACGGCGAGGTGCCGGCTCCACAGATTCCGTTCGCCGGCGAGGAACAGCACCAGGAGCAGCGCAGCGGCCAGGACGACCGCGCCTGCCACGTCCACGTGGGCGGAGCGGCCTTCGGGGGCTTCGGGCATGGAGCGCCACGCGGTCAGGAGGGCGGCGGCGGTGACGACCAGGCCGAGGCCGTAGGCGGCCCGTACCCCGCCGAGCTCGGCGAGCAGTGCGGCCAGCGGGTAGCCGACGCCGGCCCCGATGATCGAGACCACCGAGATCAGGGCGATCACGGCCGCGCTGCGCTCCTCGGGGAGGTGGTCCCGGGCCACGCCCATCATCAGCGCCGTCAGCCCGAGCCCGACGCCCTGGGCCGCCCTGCCGGCCAGCAGCCACGCGAACGGCAGCGGCAGCACGGTGAGCGTGCTGCCGGCGACGACGACCGCCAGCGTGGCGAGGATCGTGGCCCGCCGGTGCGGGCCGGCTCCGAGCCGGCCCAGGACCGGCGTGGCGACGGCGCCGCTGAGCAGCGCGACGGTCAGCGTCCACTGCGCGCTGCCGAGCGAGACGTGGAACGAGGTCGCCACGCTGGTGATGAGCGGCGTCCCGAGGCTGGCGACCGCCGCCACGACCAGAGCGATGAACATCAGGGCGGGGACCAGCAGCCGCGCCTCGGAACGCGCCACCGGGAACGCCTTCACCGCGACCCGCCGACCGGCTGCCCGGTCACTGCTTCGGCCCTTCGCGGTCCTGGCTTTCGAGCTCTGCCAGATGCTTCAGCGCCGGAAGGGCCGCCACCAGCGCCTCGACCTCGTCGCCGGTGAGCTCGCCGATCAACCGCTCGAACGCGTGGACGCCCGCCTGGCGCCGCGTCCGGACATAGGAGGCGCCGGCCTCGGTCAGGCACACCAGCGTGACCCGCTTGTCGGACGCGTCGCCCCGCCGCTCGACCAGGCCGGACTCCTCCATCACCCGGACCAGGGCGGTCATCGCGGGCTGGGTGACGCCCTCGACCGCGGCCAGATCGGTGATGCGCCGCGGGCCGGTCCGGTCCAGGGTGGCCAGGGTGGCGGCGGACGTCAGGCTCATGTCCCGGGGCAGGCGTCTCGCGGCCCTGGTGGCCAGGCCGTAGAGGGCTGCCCCGATGGCGGCGGACGCGCCAGGAGCGGCGTCTTGACGGCTCATGCTCGAAGCATAGCATTTTTATATTCATAGTTTATGGAAATGGTCGTCTGGCGCGGGCGGCCTCGACCGCTGCCTTGTAGCCGGTGACGACGACTTGGTCGTTGCAGTCCTTGTCGAGGCCAAGGAAGCCCAGGTCGGCCAGGGCGCCGAGGCCGGCGGCTTTCAAGTGCTCGACGATGTGGTCGTGGCGGGCGGCGGTGATGTCGTGGGTGCGCCCGGGCCTCGCGGCGGAGATCCAGATCAGGCGTCCGCGTTCGTCGGTGAGCGCGAGGAAGTGCAGGCCGTGGCGCTTGTGCTTCCCGAATAGTTCTTGCGGTTGTCCTTGCCGGTGCGGCGGCGGGTGGGGATGAGGGTGCCGTCGATCAGCACGGCCTCCCCGCCGCGTCTGGCGACCTTGGCCAGGGCGCCGTCCAGGCGCGGTGCCCCGGCCGCCAGCAGGGCGACGACCTCGTCGGTCCAGCGGCGGATCGTCGTGGCCGCGATGCCGTTACCGCCGGCCAGGTCGGCGGCGCGCTGGTCGTGGCGCAGCACGGCCAGGACGATCACGACGATCCGGCCCGCCGGCACACTCCCAGACAACGAGGCTCGAGATCAGTGCAGAGAAGTGCCGCAGTTGGTGTGGGGGTCGCTGAGCACGTCGGTGGCGCCGGTTAGGGCGATGATCCGCCCACCAGTGGCGGTGATGGTGCCCGCTGCGGCGAGCTGCGCGTTCACCTCGTCGGGCGATGGGCGCAGGCGTCGGGGAGCTGGTTCGGGTTGAGGGTGGAGCGGTGGTCGTGCAGGAGCCCGGATACGGCGTCGAGGAAGGGCGGTATCGGTCGTTTCTCCTGCGGCTCAGAACGGAGGCTGCCCGTTGTGTGGCCCGCCATCCAGCACGGACGGGGGGAGCCCGGCGCGTAGCGCTTGGTCGATCACGTGCGCGAGGCTGTAGTCGGGGTCGGCGGCGAGAGCACGGTCCACGGCGACGGACGCCAGGGCCCCATCGCCGCATCGCCAAGCGGTGAAGGCGAGCAGGCTGGCCGGCGCCGCCGCGAGGGGCGGGTGAGCCCGGCGGGTGATGTCGGTCCACATGGGCACCTGCCAGTCGTCGCTGACCTGCCAAGCGGCGTCGCGGATCACCGGGTCGGTTAGCAGGACGGTCAGCCAGGCCAGCTCGTCGTCGTGGAGGACCTGCTCGTCGCGGTAGCGGGCGAACGCGGCGGTCACCGCGTCGACGCCGGCGCGGACCAGGCCGTCGTGTCCGGCTGCGGCGAGCAGCGCGCGGCGGCGGGCGCGGGCCTGGACGGTGGCGCGGGTGACGGCGACGCGGGCGGCCCCGCTGGCGGGGGCGATGCTGGCGACGAGCGCCGCCCGATCGGGCAGGGCCCGGCAGCCGGCGACGATGGCGTGCATCGTGACATCGCTGCGGTGGGGGTCGAAGGGCGTCCCGTCGGTGGGGCAGCAGGCGGGGTCCTGGCAGAGATAGGAGAAGTAGCGGCCGTCGGTGACCCGCAGGGCGTCGAGGATGTCGAGGCCCGCGGCGGTGAGGCGTGGGGCCATGGCGTCCATGACCGGGGTGACGGCGGTGGCGGGCCCGTAGCCGATCACGATGACGCGGGTGGCGGCGGCGTGGCGCAGTAGGCGGATCTGCGACCGTGCCATGCCCGCGATCCAGGCGGCGACGTGGGAGGGTTCGGGAAGGTCGGCGCGGCCTGCGACGACGACCCGGGTGCCGGCGACGCCGACGGTGACGAAACTGTCGGTCGGGTGGAAGCCCAGCAGGTACGGCACGGCGGTGAGCAGGTCGGCGGGTGAGCCGACCGGCAGCCGGTTGAAGTCGGACATGAGTGTCTCCTGTCATTGGTGAGATGAAGTCGGGCAGGGTCGATCGGCCGTGCCGGGGGTGCGCGAATGTCGCGCCGGTATCCGGAAACGGCGATGAAGGTGCGGGGCTGGCATCTGCGGGCCTGCTGGCCAGCCGGTGAGGCGTGGCGGCGCCCGCGGCCCTGTGAGCGGTGCGGTTCGGCCTGGACTGTGTGTCCGGCTGCCGTGAGGTGTCAGGCGCGCTCGAGGGCGGCGACCGCGGCGTCGGCGATGTGCCCGATGGCCTGCACGGGGTCGGCCACGGTGAGGGTGGTGGTGTCGGTGAAGGTGTGCCCGGGCAGGTCGGCGGGGCGCAGCCACAGCACGGCGCAGCCGGCCCGGTGCAGGGTGGTGATCAGCCGTTGGGCGGGTGCGATGTCGGGCAGGTCGCCGTCGGAGACGACGGTGAGCATCCGCAGCCGGCCGGGCTGGCGCAGCTGCAGTAGCTCGTCGGCGAGTTTCACCGCGTCGGTGAACGCCGTACTGCCGCCGTCCGCCCGCAGCTCGAGGACCTGCTGGGGATGCTGGCGGGGTGGGACGAGCAGGGTGGCGTCGCTGCCGAAGGCGATGGTGGCGGTGACCGCCTGATTGGCGCGGGCGGCGTGGGCGAGCATCCACCCGGCCGACGACATCGGCGCCGCCCAAGGGTGCATGGAGAAAGAGGCGTCGACGGATGACCCCGAGGTGCAGCGTCGGCTTCGGCGGCGGCACCTGAGCGCGGCGCTGCCACGGGGTAGCCGTCGGCACGGTACCGGCGGCGATCTGCGCCTTCGCGGTGATGGCGTGGCGGGTGCGCAGCCGCCCCGGCGGACTGACGCTGGGGCGGCTGTCGGGCTCGGGCTGGTGGGTGCGGGCCCGCCGTAGTCGGGCGGCAAGGGTGCGGGCGGCGGCGCGTTCGCCGTCGGTGGGGTCCCGCAGCGACCAGGTGGTGGGCGCGGAGAACCGGGCGGTGATCTGCTGCGCCCGATACTGCGCGCCGGTGAGGCCCGCGGTGTGGGCGAGGTAGTCCGCCAGTGCCTGGGCGAGCACACCGGCGAACACGCCCGCATCGACGGTGGGGGTGTCGGGTTGGCGGTGCGGGTCGATGCCGAGGATCCGGCACCACCGCCACCCCAGGTCGATCATCGCCTCGGCGTCGGTGTCGTCCGTGGTGTGGGCTTGCCGCCACACGTCGCGCAGCTGCAGCACCCGTTTACGGCCGAGGATGGCGGTGACGGCGGCGCGGACCCCTTTGATGTCTTTGGCGGTGATGATGCGGGCGTTGACCCGGGCCAGCAGCAGCCCGGCGAGTTGGCCTGCGTGCCACGGGTCGTCGACGGGGGCGTCGGCGGGGCTGACCAGCGCGGTGACGGTGTGGCGCAGCCAACGCCGGTCGGTCCGGCGGCGGGCGCGGTGCCGGTTTTCGATGCGGGACTCCTCGAGCAGTTCGGCGACGGCGGCAACGACGGGCGGAGTGCCGGGCGGGGTGCACCATTGGCTGTGGACGGCGTGGGCGGCTTCGTGAACGAGCAGCCCGTAGGCGGTCGGTACGAGGCGTTTGTGGCCGGCGCGGCGTGGGTTCGCGACGTCGGGTGCGCCGATGTGGGCGGCGTCGACCTCGATGCGGCCGGCCGCGGGATAGAAGCAGGCGGGCGCGCCGCCGCCGGCGCCTGGGGCGACGGTGACGGTCAGGTCGGTGCGGCCGGTCAGGACCGGGACGTGCCGGGTCCAGGCGTCGCTCCACTCCTGCCAAGCCGGGTCGCCGCCAGCGGGCGGGGTCGCGCCGGGCTGCAGGTGATGTGGTTGAGGCATCAGTACTCCTTCCAGGGGTTAGCGCTGCTTGCCGAGGGTCAGCGGGGTGATCTCGGTGCCGAAGTGCTGCCGCAGTGCGGCGAGGACCTGCTCCCGGTCCTCCTCAGGTGCGCGGCCGGCGAGATTGGCGGCTGCGGCGGGCAGGCCGAGGGTTTTGCGGACGCGGGCGAAGCCGAGCAGCTCGCGTAGCTGCGGCGCCCAGCTGACCCGCCCGGCGGCCAGGTCACCGTTGAGGGCGACGGCGGCGGCCACCGCAGGGGAGGGGACGCCGAGATGGCGGGCGAGGTCCCAGTCGGTGGTGACCTCGATGTGCACGTCGAACCGGGAGGCGAGGGCTTCGGTGAGGATCGCGCCGTGCACGCCCGGGTTGTGGCCGGCGATGACGTAAAAGCCGTCGGCGGCGTCGACGCGTTCGTTGCGGTAACCGGGGATGGTGATAACCCGCCGACCGTCCACGGCCGGGTAGAGCACCGCGAGGACCTTCGGCGGAATGAGGGTCGCGTCGTCGACCAGCAACGCCCGCCCCTCGCGCATAGCCGTCACGAGGGGCCCGTAGACGAACTCGAACCCGCCATCCGGGAGGGGGATGAAGTTGCCGAGGAAGTCCTCCACCACCGTGTCGCCGGTGCCGGCGACGGTGAGCAGGTCCGGGAAGGCGGCCTCGACGAGGGCGGTCTTGCCGGTGCCGGGCGGGCCGTAGAGCAGCACCGGTATACGCTTTTCGCGTAGCCGGCGCAGAACGTCCACATCGGTCGCCCCCGCGAGCTTTCGCGGGAAATACAGGTCCCCGTTAGGGCGGGTGACCGGCTGCCGCCGACCCGCCCCGCGACGTCCTTGGCGGGGTGTACGCGGGGCGGGCGGTGGCAAAGTCCCGGCGGCGTCGACACCTGCCTGCGTGATCTGGAACCGGTGCGGGCCCGTGGTGTGGGTGGCGTATCCGGCCGCGGCCATCTTCTTCAACGCCTCAAACACCGCCCCGGTGGACGGGGCGCCGATCGCCGCGGTGAGTTCCCCGACCTTGAACACCTGATCGGGGTGCGCGGCGAGGTGAGCGGCGACCTGCCGGTAGAGGTAGCCGGGCCGGCGTCCGTCGGCTGGCGGCGGGGTGGTGTCGCTCGGGTCGGGTGGGGTTGCAGGGTCCATGCGGGTCCTCCTGTCAAGGGGCCCGCGCACCCATCTCCGGGTGCGCGGGCAGGTGGTGCGGTGTCCGCGCGGCGGAGACGAGCGGGTACTGGGACGGCCCCCGCGGGCAGGGGCCGGGCAGCAACTCCGTGAGGTGCTCAAAGGGCAGCTCCGGAAGGGCTGCCGGGGTGGTGGTGTCGCCGCCACCGGCGGTGGGCGACGACAAGGAACGCACCCAAACCCGGATCGATCAAGTCGATCCGGCGACGAGGGCCTACCTGCGGCGGAGGGTGACCTCGTCGCGGGGGCGGCGGGCGATGGTCACGGTCAAGCCGAAGACGCTGCCGTCGGACAGCTCCAGCCACACGCCACGGTCGAGGGTCATGACACCGGCGTCGCGGTAGACGCGGGCGGAGGTGATGGTCACCGGGGTGCCGTCATCGTGAGTGAGCTGAGGCAGGTCGGCCTCGTCGCAGAGCTGATCCAGGTCCTCGCCGGTGAGCAGGCGTGCCACGAGTGCCTGAAGGATCTCCTCGTGGGCGTAGTCGCCGAACTCGTCGTCGTCGTTGTCGAGCATGCCGTGGTCCTTTCGGATGTCGGGGTGGGTGCCGGACCGCGCTAGGCCTCGGGTGCGGGCGGGTGGGGAATGTGGCCGGCGATGCGGTCACAGTCGTAGGGGTGCACCGCGATCCAGGTCCAGGCGCGGCCCATCACGGTGTACCGGCCGTCCGCGTCGGGCGTGATGCTGTCGACGGCCTCCGGGTCGTCGTGCACCCGGGTCTCGTCGGCCACGATGACGTCGCCGTCGAAGCGCAGGCGGGCCATGGACTCGTCGACCATCTGCTCCTGGCGCTCACCGGTGATCCCGTCGGCGGCGAGGTGCTGCCGGTAGCGGTCGCGGGCATCGTGCTGGTCGGCGATGATCGCCTCGGCCACCTCCCGGGTGCAGGTGAACACCGCCCACCCGTTCCACGTGTCGACCAGGGTGCCGACGAACCCGACCGGGATGCGCAGCTGCCCGTGCTCGTTGGGTGTCCACGCCCAGTCGCCGGCGAACACGCCCGGCCCGCCCAGCCGCACCCGGTCCGGGTACACGTGGCGCAGGTCCCGGTCGTCGCCGTCGGCGTGCAGGACCACGCGGCACTGCCGGGCCGCCTCGGCTTCGGCGGCGCCGTCGTACCCGTCGCCCCACGCCCACCGCGCCTGGTCACACCGCTGCGCGGTGAGCCGCTCCCATGCCGGCGCGCCAGGCGGGGCATGCTCGGCGTAGCGGTCGGCGTCGTCGGCCAGGCTGTACCGGTCGGCGGCCGGTAACCCGTCAATTTCCCGACCCGCTTCGATGGCTGCGAGGATCTCCCGGGCGGCCCCCGCCACGTCGCCGGTGGCGCGCCCGCCGATGGTGTCCTGCGCCCACCATGCGGCGGCGTCCCGCCCGGCGGCCGCCCCGGCCGTGCGCAGCGCCTCGAGCACCCGCTCCCAGCCGGCGTCGGGAAGGCGACGCACCCGGTCACCCGCGCCGAGCAGCATCGCCAGCCGGGAGCCGCTGTCCCACCGCACGTCCAGCACCTGATGGCACGGGTCGTAGCGGCGCACCGTGCCCTCGTCGCCCGGCCGCAGCCGGGTGTGCGGGTCGCCGGTGTGCTCGAGCGCGACCCGGTCGCCCGGCTGGTAGCTCACAGCGTCCTCGCCGTCGTTGTTGTTGATGGCGCTCACGGTGATGTCCTCTCCGTGTCGTGAAGGTCAGAAGTGGTGGCGGTCCGGAACACCCGGCTGCGCCAGTGAGGGATCCGCGGTGTCGCGGACGGTCTGCGGTCAGATCACGACGCGGCGCACGGCGGCGAGCTGCGCGGCCCATCCGGACAGGCGGGTGAGGTTGACGACGTCGCCGCTGTGCGGGGCCTGCACGATCAGTCCTTGACCGAGGTACATGCCGACGTGGCCGGGGCGGGCTGCACTGCCGCGGCTCCCGGGAATGAACAGCAGGTCCCCGGGCCGCAGGTCCCGGTAATCGGTGACAGGCTGGCCCGCGTCGACCTGCTCGCTCGTGGTCCGCGGCAGGCCAACACCGGCCACCCGATACGCCTGCTGCACCAGCGACGAGCAGTCGCACTGGCGGGCGGGCACACCAGAGTGGGGTGCGGTGCAGTCCCCGCCGAAGGTGTAGGGGGTGCCGAGCTGGGCCAGGGCCCAGCCGACCGCCGTCACCACCTGTCCCGGGGTGCCCGGCGGCAGCGCGAAACCGGCCGGTAGCGGCACCTGCTCGCTGCCGGGTTGGCCGTCGCCGCCGTCGAACAGGCACAACGGGTTGCTCATGGCCTGTTCCAGATCGGCGGCGACAGGCCCGGCGGGAGTGCCGCCGGTCAGGACGCGGACAAGCGCGATCGCGTCGTCCTCCCAGCGGGCGTAGGCGCCGGGGTAGGCGGATCGCTGCACCGCCTGGGCGGCATCGGTCAGGGCCATGGCCTGCCAGCCGTCCACGGCCAGCAGCGCCTGATAGAACCTCCCGGCCGCGTAGCGCGGATCCCGCAGTTGGGCAGGGGTGCCCCAGCCTTGCGACGGGCGCTGCTGGAACAACCCGACCGAGTCGCGGTCCCCGCCGGGCAGGTTGCGCAGGGTCGACTCCTGCATGGCGGTGGCCAGGGCGACGACCCAGCCGCGAGGCGGAACCTTCAGGTCCGCGCCGACGGCGACGATCACGGCGGCGTTGGCCACCTGGTCGCTGTTCCACCCAGCGGCACCGGCCGCGGGCGGAGACACGGCGATGGTGGACCCGGCGCCGACGGCGCCGTAGCAGGCAGCCGCGGCGGTGCCGCCGCCGGTGAACAACGCGCCGACCCCGCCCGCGCACAGGACCACCACCGCGACAACCGCGGCCGCGAGGGTGGCGAGGGCGCGGGCGCTCACCGCGGCACTCCCGCCGCCGCTGCCGTGCGGCGAAGCTCTCCCATGCAGCGGTTCGCGGCGGCGGGCCGGGGCAGGCACCCCGACAGGGGGTACCGGGCGATGAGGCTGCCGTCGTCGGTGTGCACGGCGACAGTGGCGGTGTCCGGGTCGAGCAGGTAGATCCATTCGACGTCGAGGTGCCGCGAGTGACTCAACGGGAACACGGTGACCGGTTCCAGCACATCCACCGCCCCATCGGCGCAGGTGGAGGCCAGGGTCATCCCGACGCCCGGCACCGGGAGCTGGCCGGCGACCGCCGAGCGGGTGGCGGCGGTCATGTCCGGGTCGAGGTACTCCCAGTCGCAGGCGAGGACCGCGGTGACCAACGCGCGAGTGTCGTAGTGGGCATGCCGGGCCCAGGTCGCGGCCAGGCTGGGCAGGATGGCGCTCGGGTGGCCGTCGCAGAGCACGAAGCGGGCGTGCGCCAGGCGCGGCTGGTCGGGTTCGGTGATGCCGACGTAGCAGTGGCTGCTCACGGGACAGGACTCCTTCAGCGAGAGGCGAATGAAATAGGTGCGCCCGCCCGCCTTGCGGCGGGCGGGCGCATTCGGGTGATGGGGGAGGCCCGGTAGGCCTGCCACGGCTGGCGCGGGAACTGCTCGCGCCTGGCGATGCCGCCGGTATGGCCATGCCGTCCATCTGGGACGGGTGGAGCTGATGCGCCCTACCGGTCAGGGCTCGTCGTGGTCAGGGCGGGGCGGCCAGGTGGCGGGCCGGGGGCGCCAGCCGAAGATCGGGTCGGTGGTCTCGACGGATCCGCAGCGGGTGCACCGGGTGTAGGTGTCCTCGCCGTAGCCGGCCATGGACGGCACCTCGTCGGAGACGATCTGGTCGACCGCGCCGCAAACGCGGCAGCGGATGGACGCACCATCGGGCCCGCACACGGTGAAGATCGGCTCGTCGGGGTCGGTGTCAGGCGGCGGCTGCCCGGTCATGCCGTGCCTCCCGCCGTGCTCCAGTGGGGGTGGCGGGCGGTGGCGGCCACCAGCGCGGCCAGTCCGGGCTGGGTGGCGGGGGTGTCGTCCGGGTCGGGGGTGTCGTCGACGACCAGCGCCGGGTGGTCCTCACCCAGGTGGTGGGTGAGTTGGTAGACGCGGCCGTCGGTGTCGACCGCGTCGATGCGGCGGACCTGCCTCGGCTGGCCGTGGACGGTGAGGATGTCGTCGTAGCAGGCGGCCCAGGCCAGCAGCCGCACGTCGGGCTGCGTCGCGCGGATCAGCCGCACGATGGTGTCGAGGGTGGCCCGGTAGGGCGCGGCCGCCTCCGGCTCGTCGAGGCTGGCGGCGAGGCGGTGCAGCAGCGCGGGCAGCCCGGCCGGGTCGGTGGCCAGGTCGTCGCGGCGCAGCGGGAACTCCACGCTGCGCATCTGGCGTACCGGGGTCGGCCCGTCGGTGATCAGGGGCCGGTCGTGGATGAGCAGCAGCGTCACGGGCCGGCCCCAGTCCAGCGCGTCGGCGTCGGCGTCGACGGCCAGCAGGCATCCGGCGAGGGTGTGTACAGCGGCGAAGGACAACACAGGGGTCTCCTTGTCATCGAGCAGGAAAGGGGAGGACCCCGCAGCCGGCGGCTGCGGGGTCCTCGGCATCAGGAACGGGCCCACTGGTGGGCGGGGGATCGGTGGGCCGCGCGGCCCGCGCAGCCCCGGGGCGGCCGACCGCGGGGTCCGGCATCGCTGGGCGTGGCGGCCGGTGCCGACTTCTGCCGGCGATGTGCAGGCCGGGCGCCCGCTGGTCAGCGGTAGTGGCGGTCGCGGCTGCGCCGCCCAGCTGCAGCGGCGCGGGGGTGGTGCTCGCACACTCCGCTGCCGGAGCGCTTGGCCTGGTACATGGCGGTGTCGGCTTCGGCGAGCAGCTGTCGGGGGCTGATGTGCCGGTTATCGCTGTGGGTGTGGCCGACCGAGGCGGCCATCCGGAGGTTGCCGTTGACCACGCGGATCGGGGCGGCGGCGATGACCTGCCAGGCGGTGTGGGCCGCGGCGGCGGTGTCGTCCCGGTCGCCGGACACGAGCAGGGCGAACTCGTCGCCGGAGAGCCGAGCCGCGATCTGCACCGGTGCGGGCAGGCTGGCCAGGAGTCGTGCGATCCGTTCGAGCAGGTCGTTGCCGGCGTCGTGGCCGAGGGTGTCGTTGACGGTCTTGAACCGGTCCAGGTCGAGCAGCACCACGCCGACCGGCGTGCGGTCGGCGAGCGCGGCACGAAGGTGGGTGAGGAACAGCCGCCGGTTGGGCAGGCCGGTGATGTCGTCGTGGGTGGCCTGGTAGCGGGCCGTCTGCAGGGCTTGCTGCTGCCGCCAGAGCAGGGCTCCGGCGAAGGCGAGGCCGGCGAGGATGCCGCCGGTGGCGGTAGCGATCGTGTTCAGGGTGGGAGACACTCGGGACGCTCCTTATGGGTTAAGGAGCACCGGGGGCGGGCGTGAGGCGCCAACTTCGACGCCCGCCCTCGGGCTGCCGGACCGGTGGACTACTCGCCGCCGTTGGCGGGGGCGAGCTGGAAAGTGGCGGGGCGCTCGACGGTCTGCACGGCCTTGCCGGAGGCGACGAGCTTGATGGCCGCGTTGGCGACCGCACCTGCGCTGGCCTTGGCCGCGCCCGTGCCGGCGTTCGCGGCGTCGACGAGCTTGCACAGCTCGCCGGTCCTGTAGGCCCGGTCGGGATGCGCTTCGAGAATGTCCAGGACCGCCCCGCGCAAGGACCCGCCCCTACGGCGCGCCGCCGCCGAACGGTCCTCGCCGCGCGGCCCGCCGTCGCCGCTGTCGTGACTGCCTGCCGGCGTCTGGCACGCCGGGTCGGTTGCCTTGTCCGCAACGTCGCCAGCGGTGGACTCCCCGCCGTCCCGTGCTTCCGGCTCGGGCTCCTGCTGGGAGGCAGGAGAGCTGTCGGGCGAGCCGGTGGTGTCGGCTGCGGTCGACGGGTCGGCGTCACCGGGCTGGAGCTGCGCCTCGGCGGCGTCAAGCTGGGCAACCTCGGGGTCGGCGGCCGGTGCGGGTGCGTCGGCCGCCGCTGGCTGCGGGGTAACGGTGGTGGCGGTGGCGGCGCGGCCGGCGTCGGTGAGCCGCCACAGGGTGCGGCCGTCGCCGGTGCGAAACCGCTCGGCCTGCCCGGAGCTTTCCCAGGCGCGCAGCTTCGGAGTGGTGGTGGAGTAGGCCAGTCCGGTGTGCTCGGCGACTTCGGCGGCGGTGGCCTGGCCGAGTTCGGCCAGCGCCGCGAGGACCTTGAACGCGCTATGCGCGGGAGGGCTTTCCGTGTGCGTGTCGGTCATGCCGGTTGTCCTTTCATCGTTCGATTCGGGTCGAGGTCCGCGCACTGATCCACGCTTCGAAGGCGGCGGTGATCAAGTGCATGGACCGCATCTCGGGACAGGCCAGGGGCCTGATTCGGCTCAGCCGGACGTCGTGTGGCCGGATCCGGCGAAAAGCGAGGCGCTGGCGGTGGAAGGCGCCGAGGCCGCCAGCCGGCGGGAGGCGACGACGGTTCCTTGCGCGCATGGCGCTCGCGGTCCGCGCGGGCTGTCGTCGAGCCGCACCGGCGCAGCGTTCGTGAGTCGCCTGGTGGCTCGTGGTCGCAATGACCGGACGGCATTACTTAGAGCAGCGGCGGCGTGACGGTCGTTGGTACCTTCTGCCGCATGAGTGGGGGCCGGGGCTCTGGAAGCCGCAACAAGCGGCGGCAGGTCAGCGACGAGGGACGGGCTGCGGCTGCGCAGGACTACCGGGAGTCGGTGGGCCGGTTGCAGCACACCGCCTACCGGAACCTGCGGCAGACGATCGCCTACGCCACCATCTTCGTCGCGGTCGTCGCCACCTGGATGCTGTTCATCGGCCAGGCCACACCGACGAGCATCCCGTGGTACGCCGTGTCGATCCTCAGCGGCGCGTTCGGCCTGGCCACCTACTTCGTCCGGGAATCGCGCCCGCGGCTCTACGTGCTCGCCGCCGCCGTCGTCCTGGCTGTGGTGGGCGTGACCGGCATGTTCCTCACCGACTAGCGCGGCGCAGATGACACTGTCGGTCGAGCCGGGAAGCGCTGGCCGCCTTCGCCCGCCACGTCGATCGCGCCGCCGCAGACGTGTGGGACATCCGCGCCTACCTCAACCACCACGCGGACGTCACGACCGGAGGCGAGCGGATCAAGATCGCCAAGAGGGCGCACGAGCACGCGATAGAGGCAGCCAACAAAAACGGTGCACAGTCGGTGTGTCGTGACGAAGCGGCTCTCGATTGGCAGGTGGAAGTGGAAACAGCGGCCTGTCGCCGGCCTCGGCTCAGAGAAGGGCCCCGGGCCCGGGGCGCTGGCGATGCCGCGCTCCGCCTGCCCGCGGCCCGCCGGCCGGCGCGCGGCCACCGCCCCTGGCGGCGGATGAAGCGCCCGGCCGGGGTGGAGGCAGGCCAGAGGTGAGCGAGATCGGTTGGACTCAGCCGGCCCGGGAAAGCGGCATCGGTCCGCAGCTCGAGAGCCGACGTGGCCGGCAGCGGCAGCGTCAGACAATGGGCGGCGGGCCCTGAGGTGACAGTGAGGTCGGCGGCCTGTCTCGTACTAGAGAGCGACGGCGAGCAGCCGCTGATTTGGGCCGAGGGAATCAAGGTGGGCCAGGGCCTGCTCCAGGTAGGTGATGCGGTGAGCGAGGGCATCGCTGGCCGGGGCGATCTTGCGACCGTCGGCGGTGAGCATCGCATCGCCGGCGACGGCGCTCGCGGCCCGGTAGTGCTGGTAGGCGACTTCGCCTGCCTGGTACATCTCCAGCTCCCCGACGGAGGGTTGCCCGGGACCGAGTGCGGCGGCGTGCAGACGCATGGCCTGTACGCGGGGCTGGGCGTGGAAGTCCGCGACCGCGGACTCGAGGGGGTAGCGGTCGGGGTCGGTGAGGTGGCGGGTTTCGAACATCGGCCATGGGGTGGCCGCTCTGGTGCCATGCACGACCCGCTGCCAGACCTGGTGGCGGATGCCGGCGCCCACGGCCGCGGCCTGGCGCATGCCGGCCAGGTCGAGCAGCCGCACCGGTCCGCCCACGCATGGCGCAGGGCGGCCCCTGCGCAGCCCGATCATGAGGTGGTGCTGCCAGAGCCGCAGCCGCGGCACCGCCCAGAACAGGGCCGTGAAAGTGCCGGTCACACCGAAGTGTGTGTCGAGGTGGTGGCTCGTGAGCGCCGCCGCGGGCAGCTCCTCGGGCAGACAGATCACCATCGTGGCGATGCTCGGGGCCGGCGTGACGGTCGGCCGCGACGCGGTGGCGGCCGCCCGGATGGCGGCCGGACGCGGCCCTGACGGCGGAGCGGCCTTCGCGGCGGCCGGTCGTGCGGGGACGGCAGGCACCCGGCTGCCGTGTCGGGTCAGCGGAGTGCCGTTGACAGGGGACATGCGTGATCCTCCTTCGATGGCCTTGCGCGCGGAGCGCAGGGATGACCGGCCCACGGGGCGCGCGGGTCGGCTTCAGGCGAACGGAAAGATGCAGTGGTGCGAGTGGCTGGTCGACCTCGAAGGGCCGCCGCGCGGGATGTGTGCCGACCGGCCGAAGCGGGTGGGCATCGCACACCGCAGGGGTGCGGCGGGGATCCCTGAGATGGGACCGGACCGGGATGCTGCGAAATGTGGGGTGATGTTGGCCGAGACGGTAGCGGCCCGATCTGTCAGCGCCCGTCGCCCCCGTCCTGGCGGAAGCGGTGCTGAGCTGCGATGTCAGCCCGTGTCCCGGCCGCGCCGCCAGGGTTGCCGGATGCCTGTCAGGTCAGGTGGGTCTGACAGGCGACCGGCGGCGGTGACAGATGGACGCCGCCGACCGGGCGCCACCAACCTGGGCCATCATGGGCCAGTAGCAAGGCGTTCGAGCGGTCACCAGCGGGTACCAGAGCAACGCCCACCGTCGCGAGTAGGCGTCTCGGGCATGACGACCAGTTGAGCGCGCTCTTGGGAACTGATGGTGTGGAAGCAGGAAGGGCACGCGCGGCACGCCGCACTATGCGCGCAGGTCGCCGAGCCACCACACGTCATGGGTTGTCCAGGCGCTCGGAGTGCCCGACACCTGCAGTGTGACGCCGCCATCAAAGCTGAGGACCAGGTCGGCGTTGTCCGCCACGGTGACGGCTGTGACGGTCAGGTTCAGCACTCCGAGTAGGGCCGGTAACGCGGACGCCGGCTCCTCCGCCGCCAGGTTGAAGACAGAAGGCGGGGGCGGGAGTGCCTTACACATGGTATCGATGTACAGCCGCAGCTCGGTCGGCGCCATGGCCGCGCTGTCGCTGGTGAATGTGACGAAGGGCCAAGCCTGACGGACGCCAACCTCAGTGACGAAGAAGCCGACCAGCGAGCGCGGGTCATGGTTCATGTCGCCAGGCTAGCGACCGCCCGCGGTGTGCCCTGCATGCCCGATGTGGCGGCCGGCGGCAGGCAATCACGGTCAGCGATGAGAGTGACGAACAGGCCGTGACCAGCAAGGAGGGCGGGTAGTCGGACCGCCAACAGCATAGGTGCAGCCCACGTGCCTATGCCCCTGTCTGGTGCAGCGGCCTTGCGTCCGATCGAGCCAGACCCTCGCCTTCCGCGATGGCTTCTTGCAGTTGCCTGACGAGCTGGCGCAGGCTCGCGTCGAGGTCGACCTGGTCTTTCGTCTGGGCGATGATCTCGTCGTGTACGTCGTCGACGAACGGCTGCCAGGTGTCGCGGGCGAGCCGCGTGCAGTCGGCGATGACCTGTTGACGCATCTCGGCCGCGGCCTTGTCCTGGTTCAGGCGCGTGCGATTCGCGAGGTACTGGTCGACGAACGTCGTCAGGTAGACGGTGAGGGAGAGCGCGGCTTCGACGGTGCCGACGTACGGCTTCACCTTCTCGGCCATCTTTAGCGTCTTGGTCTCCTTGCCGGCAGTCTCCCCGACGTCTGCGGTCATGGTCTTCAGCACGCCGAGCAGCATGCCCCCGATGTTCTTGGTGTGCTCCGAGATCTGACCGGGCGCGCCCGGGACGGTGGCAGCGTTCTCCTTGGACTTGAGTGTCCCGACCAGCGAAGCGAAGCCGGCCCAGGTGGGGAGGGCGCGGTCTCGCTCCTTGCCCTTGCGGATCGACTGCCGCAACCGGTCTAGGTGGCCCTCATGCCTGGTGAACCACTCGCCGACCTTGCGCTGCAGCTCGTCGGCGGCGGAGCCGGAATCCCACGACCGCCGCAGCACCTCGTCGACGAGACCTTCGAGGCCGGCCTGAGCGGCCCGGTCGAGGTTGCCGAGCTGCCTCTCCCATTGGTCGCGGCGATCGACGCCGTGGGCCGCCACCCTGGCTTGTTCCGCGTAGTCCGCCAGTTGCCCGCGCAGTACGGACAAGGTCTCGTCCAACACCGCTGACCAGTACCGTTGCCCGGCCGCATGCCGCCACCCGGGCAGGGCTGACGGGGACACCGCCCCGAAAGCGTTCGTGAGGTCCTGCATGCCGTCCCAGTCCCGGAACTCGTCCCAGGTGTCGCGGCCGAGATCGGTGACCGGCCCGGCGGTCTGGAACGGGTCCTGCGAGACGACGAAGACCGGCACCCGGTCGTCAAGGCCGAACAGGTCCCGCAACTCGCGGACCTTGCGGTCACCGAGTTCCCGGTACCCCGGGAGGTCGTACTCCGGGTTCCCGGCGGCCTCGTCGAACCGGGAGATGACGAACCACATCGTCCCGGCCGGCCAGCCCTGCGTGAACAGCCTCCGGAGCACGTCACGTTCGGCGGTCACCAGCTGCGGGGTCAGCACCGCGATGCCGACGTCGGTGAGCCCGACCGCGGCCATCGCGAGGGAGCTGTTCTGTTCGCGGACGCCTGACGCGCCGACGTCGAATCCGGGGGTGTCGCGGACGATGCACGTACCCAACTCGACCTCGTTGACCTCGAAGGTCTCGTGGCGAGCGCTGATCGTCAGCCAGTCGGGAACGTCGCGGCCCGAGTCGACGAGCAAGCGGCGGAGCAGGGAGCTCTTGCCGGTGTCGTAGGACCCGAAGAGGGTCACGACCGGTTGGTCCCGCTTCTGGAAGGCGTCCCAGTCGTCGGCGTACCGCCCGGGCGATCCACCGGGAAGCCGCCCCAGCCAGTCGCGCACCGCGTCGATGTCAACCACTGTGATCCGTTCCTTCCATTTCTTCCGCGGCCACGATTAGCGCATCGGCCGCCTCGGCCTGTACCTTCGCCGAGTCCATCCGCTCGACGATCGACGATTCCCGGGCGAGGTGTTCGTCGAGCAGCGCTTCGAGGTCCCTGGTCCGCTGCTCGAGGTAGGCGACGTGGCCTCCCCACTGCTCATCGCGCATGATCAGATCGACGGTCCGCGCGGCCGTCTCGTCGATCTTCTGCCACGCCGATTCCTGCTGCTCCCTGTGCTGGCCGGCCTTCTGGGCGTCGGTGGCCATCTCCGCGATGTCCATGGCGGCGGCGATGGCCCCGAGGACGAGCCCGGCCCGGGCGACGTTGGCGCCGCCCTTGACCGCGCCCCACGGTTTGAACTTGTAGTTGAATTGCTTCAGGACCGTGTAGAACGCGTCCCGGTTTCCGAGGGCTTTCGCGAGCGGCGCTACGGCTCCTGCGACGCTGCCGGCGCCCGCGACGACCTCCTCGTACCAGCCGGTTCCCTGGGCCTGGAACTCTGCCGCGAGCTCGGGCGCCACCTGGAGTTCGGCAGCGCGTATCTCGCGCCCGATCGTCGGGAGGTGATCGCCATGCCACTCGGCCAACCGGCGTGCCGCGTCGTCGCGGTAGCGTTCAAGATCAGCCTCGAACTGCGGTGTCTTCCACCAGGACTCGACGAGGCTCGTCAGCTTCTGGGCGTCCTTGCGGTCGAGGTCCGCGACCGCGGATTTCGCCGGCACCGCGTGGCGGTCCACCATGCGGCGGGCGTCCTCGCGCAGTGAGCTCTCGACAATCATGGCGTCGCGCAACGCGTCCCGGAGACTGGCGATCAGCGGTTCCAGGTGGCTCAGTGCCTTCTCGCCTTCGGCCAGCATCTGGTGCAGCGTGTGCCGGTGACGCTTGAGGGCGGTAACCGCCGCGTCGAGGGCGGCCGAGGACGCCGCATCGGCCAGCCGCTCGTCGGAGAGGCCGGACAGGGCGCTCGTCAGTGCGGCCACGCCGTCCCACAGCCGATGCTCGTCGAAGTCCACGGGCTGCGCCGTTGCCGCCCCACCGACCAGGCCGAACGGATCCCCGGACAGGCAGTGGATCCGGTCGAGCTCCACGTCGGCGCAACGCGCGGCGAGGGCCGCGCGCAGCTCCTCGCGTTTGCGGTTCTGCAGACGGAGGAAATCATCGGGTGCGGTCAGCGGATCGGCGCCCAGCTCGTCGCACCGGTTGATGAGAAACACCGTCCGCCCGCCCTTGGCGGCGGTCATCTCCGTACCGCGCAGGAGCTCCTCCAGCATCGAGGTGTTGCCGACCAGCAGGTTGACGTGGACGACGACGAGCACGAGAGCGGCCTCGGTGATCGCCTCGAGCGCGGTGGCGTCGTGCTCGTCGTGTCCGCTCTGCAGGCCGGGCGTGTCCACGAGATCGAACCCGGGGAACCGGTAGCGGCTCGCGGCCGTTGTCGCCGGCAGCGCGCGGGTGTCGAACGCGGTGTCCGGCCGCAGGCCACGGTCCACCATGATCCGGTGGACCAGCGACGACTTACCCGAGTTGTAGTCACCCAGCACGGCGAAGACCGGCCGCGCCCCGCGGACGCGCCAGAAGGCTCGAACGACGTCGGCCAGCGCCGGGTCACGCCGGGCCGCGTCCTCCAGGTCGTGACGCCAGGAGTAGATCTGCGCCGGCGTCGGTGACCGCCACGCCTCGGTCACGGCGTGTGCCAGCCGCGTGCGGTCCGCCTCCTGGCGACTCGCGTACGCCTCGCGCACCGCCTCGCCGATCTGCACCGGCTGGTGGTCGACGCCGGACTCCAGCCAGTCCTCGCCCAGCAACGCCCGGGTCACCTCGGCCGGGGTTTCCCCCATCCGGCGCTGTGCCCGCCGCAGGACGTCGGTCACCGCCGGCGTGGGCCGGACCGCGTCGGCGTAGGTCCGCAGGCTGTCGAGCAGCCGCGTGATCCGGGCGCGCGCCATCCGACGCTCGATCGCGGCGCTCAGCGACTCGCCGACCGCGGGCCCCAGCGACGTCCACGCGGCTCTGCGGCTGTCCTGGACGAGCGCGTCCTCGTAGGCGACGAACGTCCGGTCCACCGCCCGATGACCTTCGGCGATGGCGTCGGCCTTCGCCTTCCGGGTCTGCTCCGCCCCCTGCTCGCTCGCCTTCTTACCGAAGTGCTTCCCGACCTGCGTGACGATGCCGATGCCGGCGACCGTGGTGGCGAGCACCCATCCCGCGGGGTTCCAGATGAGTGGCAGCGCAAGGGCGCCGAGACCCACCGCGATGCTCGTGCCCTGGGCGGCGTCACCCGCCACGCTGCCGCCCTTGTCGCCGGCGATCGTCGCGGCGTGCACTGCGGCCGGCCCGCTCGCGGCGGACTCGTCGTCCACCGCGATCTCCAGCTCACGCTGCAGGAACACCTGACGGTCCGCCCACACGGCCTGCGCCGCGGTGGCCATGGCTCCTTCGTCGTACGTGGCTGCCCGGAACTCCGGCTCGCCGAACGCCTTGCGCTCGGCGAAGGCCCGCTGGATCGCGTCGTCTACGTTGACCTTCGCCTGCCGGTGGCAGCCCGACAGGTGCGACGCGGCGAGATGCCGGACGAAACGGTCCAGCGACCCCTTGGGCGGCGAGGTGTACGGGCCGCCCCGCGCCTGCTCGGACAGATCGACCAGATCTCCGCTGAGCGCCGCGTCGTGCAGCCACTGGGCACGTTCGGCGTCCTCCGGATAGCCCAGCACGGCGAACAGCGACTCGACCCGGCGCTCCAGGGACTCCGCCTCCCGCTCGAGCTCGGCCGCCAGGTTTTCGAGCTGGCCGATCCCGCGGCGGCACCGTGACCGGATGTCCTCGCGCAGCGCGGTCAGCCGCAGATCTGCGCCGCCCTCCGCGATCGAGGCGGTGATAAGGCGCTCCAGCTCGGGGAAGTTCGACCAGCGGTCGAGGTAGTCCGTGCCGAAACGCTCCCGTTCGTTGTGGAAGTCCTCCGGGAATGGACCGCGGAACGGGGTCGCGGCGCGCGCGTACAGGGCCCGCTGGCTCTGGATCGCGACGACCGGGACGTCGAACAACCCGATCTGGGCGAGCTGGGTCCGGATGTTGTCGGCGTGCTGGCGAACCGTCTCGGACAGATGCCGGCGGCCGGACTCCCGGACCACCGCCGGGTGATGCCAGCGCCGGTTGCGGGAGTTGAGGACGGCCACCACCGGCTTTCCCCGGTCGAGGACCCAGGCGGCGATCTTCTCGAACTCCATCGCCTGCTGGGACTGGCTGTCGAAGCACAGGAGCACAATGTCGGCGATCTCAACCGCCGCGCGGGCCCGGGCTTCGAGGACATCACGACTCTCGGAGGCGCCCCAGCCGTTGATCCCGGGTGTGTCGAACAGCCGGCAGTCCCGCCACGCGACATGGCGCACTTCGGTGGTGAAATCGTTGTCACCGGGTGAGACGTACGCCCCGTCGAGCCGGCCGAACACCGACAGCAGGGTGCTCTTCCCGGCGCCGGTCCGCCCGAAGAACGCGATGTTGAACGTGCCGAGCGACTCCCGCTCACGGTCGAGGTGACGCCGCAGCTCCGCCGGAAACCCCTGGACGAAGTCTCTTAGCCGAGCGATCGAGCCCGGGCCCTGCCCTTGGGTGAAGGCGGCGACCAAGCCGTCCGTGATGTCGTCCAGGTGCACCAGTTCCGCGCGTCCCTGCTCGACGGCCGACCGAACGGCCTCCTCGAATGACCGCACCTCTGTCGTCAACTCATCATCACTTTCGCTGCCTGACGGGTCACGGCTCGAATGCACCGTCAACTTGCCGGCGCCCAATACCGAGAAGTTGTCTACGGGATGCGTGGCGATCTTGTCCAGCGTGAAGCTGAGTTCAAGGCCGGTCTGTCGGGGGAGCGACAGCGCACTGGAGAATGAGGCCCATGCCCTTGCCCGACTCGGTCCGTCGGATCGCCGTGGTTCTGGGGCGTCTTGCACCGCCGTACGGGCCGCTGGAGCTGCCACCACCGATCTCGCCAGACGAGCCACTCGACGACATCGCCCCCGGCTACGCCGAGTTCTTGCGCCTTGCCGACGGGGCTGTATGTGGCAGCGCCGGCGACATCCGGCTGTGGTCAGCAGCCTCGGTGCGGCAGACGCCGTGGGTGGCCGACGACTTGCCGGGCGGTGCTGCACGGTGGTGCGCGGTCGCGGACGTGCTGGAGAATCCCGTTCTGGTGGAGCGAGCCACCGGGGAGGTGTGGTGGTTCTCCAACCTGAACGTCGTCTGGTACACCGACGCTGAGCTGGCCAGTTTCGCGAAGCTGGCGGACGACGTCGCTGGGTTCATCGACTACCTCATCCTCGGCCCTGGCTACGTGCAGCACCTGTCGAGTGGGCCAGACGACCCGTGGCTGCAGGCGCTGTCGAGCAGTGACCCGCGCCAGCAGGGCTGACTGCGGCAGCTGGCTAGTCGTCGTCAGGGTGGATGAAGCGGTGCGGGTTCGTGGCGGGGTTGTCGGGGCCGTGGTCGCTGGGCAGCTCGTGTAGCCAGCGGCGCAGCCCGGGCTCGGTGGTCAGCGTCCAGGCCGGCCCGGCGGGATGCTCGTCGTGGATGCCGGTGGCGACGGGCATGGCGGTGGGCACACCGGCGAGCGCGCGTAGGAGGTTGGCCTCGCGGCGTCGGCTGCGCACGCGCAGCAGGACCGGGTAGCGAGGCCCGAACTGGGTGAGGCGCTCGTAGCCGCGCAGCTTGCGCAGCACGACGGCGAGCTGCTCGGTGCCGTTGTCGTGCTCCAAGAAGAACCCCACCTGCTGGTCCCCGACGCACCACATGCCGTGCCCGTCGGGCCGGATGCCGGCGACGGCATAGGCGGCGGTCGCGTGCTGCTCGGACCACCACCTCGCCAGGCGCACGTCTGGATGGCAGCGCGCGTGAGCGAGGAGGTCGACGAACAGTTGATTGGTGCCGAGCAGGTGGGCGAGTCGACAACTGCCGACGATGCGTTCGGTGCGCTCGATGCTGCTGCGCGGCGGTCGGGCGTCGGGCCGATCCGGGTCGTTGTAGGCGGTGGGGTGCACCAGCATGCCGAGGGGGCCGAGGGCGTAGAGGTACTGCCCGTCGCCGGTGGTGATGTCGACGAAGCGGCTGACAGCCTCGATGCCGTGCAGGGTGGCCAGCCGCAGCCGGGCGGAACGGCGGGAGGTGAACGCCGCCTCGGTGATCTGGTCGGCCGAGAGCACATAGTGCTCGGCGAGCCAGGCGAGGAGCTGACGGTCGCGCAGCGTGAGCCGACGTAGGTGCTCCAGACGGGAGCGGCGGCTGGTGTTGCTGCGCGAGGCGAGGAGCCGGGGGTTGGATGACCGAGGATGGAAGACAGGTCGATCGGTAGACACGAGCGGACATCCCTTCAGGGAGGAAGTGGATCCCCTCCGTTGGAGGGGTGTCTGAAATCAGGGGTGGTGGTGACCGTGCCGCTGCGCCGCCGTGTGCTGCACTGACAGGCCTGCCCGCGCTGGTCGGTCAGCGGCAGTCAGCCCTTGGCGGTGAAGGGCGGAGGAAGCGTCTGCGGAAGGGGCGACGGAAACCCCACCAGGCGCCTGACAGACGCCCAAGGAACCTTCGTCAGCCCGGCCACCCGGCCATACCGGGCGAGCCGTTCGGGGTCAACCGGGCCTCAAGGCCTGGCCTTGTCGCCCTCTACACGGGGCGCGCGGGTTTGCTGGGGTGGCCTTGAGTAGCGGTCGACCAGAGCGTCGATCGCGCCGGTGTCCTGCGCCGGGACGGCGCGCGCCGCGGCCTGCCGGATCGCGGTCGCCTCGCCGATCAGCGGCTTGGGTGGGCGGGTCCTCATGGTGAACGCCGGCGTCTGCCGGCCGCCCACGACCAGGCGGGTGGCGGCGGTGTAGGCGTCGAGGTGGGTCAGGTCGTGCTCGTCGAGTTCCGGCAGGGTATGCCGAGCCAGGACACGGGCGTCCTCCGGCGCGCACGAGAAGTAGATCTTGTTGCGGGCGTTCGCCGAGGCGGCGGCGAGAAGGTCCTTCGGGAACTGGGCGAGGTCCTGGTGCGACAGCACCAGCGACAGCCGGTACTTACGGGCCTCGGCGAGCATCGTGTCCAGCGAATTGGCGAGGGTGAGAAAGTTCTGCGCCTCGTCGATGACCAGCGTGGCGTCCCGCCGCTTGTCGGGGGCGATCTTCGCCCGGGCGGTGGCCGCCTGCCACACCTGCGCCAGCACCAGAGAGCCGAGCAGCTTGCTGGTGTCCTCCCCGAGCTGGCCCTTGGGGATGCGCACGAGCAGCGCCCCCCCGTCGAGGAGCTCACCCATATCGAAACTCGAGCGCGGGTAGCGCATCGTGCGTTTGACGAAGTCCCGCAGCAGGAACGCCCGCAGGCGGGCAAGCACCGGTCCGATGACCTGAGAGCGCAGGGCGGGGTTCAGCTCGTCGTACCACTGCCAGAACCCGGACAGGCCGGCCGGATCATCGAGGTCGACGGTCATCGCCGAGCGGAACTGCGCGGAGTTGAGCAGGGGCGGGATGTGCTGCAGGGTGACGTTGGCGTGCCGCAGCAGGGTCAGGCACGCCACCCGCATGACATCGTCCATGCGCGGGCCCCACGCCTTGGCGAAGATGTTCCCGAAGATCGACACGAGGTTGTCGACCACGAGGTCAGGGTCGTCTCCCGAGAGCGGGTTGATCGTCGGCGGGTTGGGCTGGTCCGGGTCAAACAGCACCACCCGGTCCGCGACCGATGCCGGGAGCCGGTCGAGGATGTCCAGGACCATGTCGCCGTGCGGGTCGATGACCACCGTGCCGCGGCCGGCTTTGATGTCGTCGACGGCCATGTTCACCAGCAACGTCGTCTTCCCGGAGCCGGTGGCCCCGACCACGTGCAGGTGGTAGCGGGCGTCGGGCACGGCCAGCGCCACCCCGTGGCCGCCGACCTGCGCGTCGCCGATCACCTTCATCCCGCGCCCACCGCTGGGCACGGCGACCGGGGCGGGCATCGACTTCGCCCGCGCCCGATCCAGCCCGGGCACGGCCAGGTCCCGGGGCAGCGCGGCGAGCGCGGCCAGTTCCGGGGTGCAGGTGAGGAACCCGCCGCCGAGACGGCGCGACGCCAGCACCGCGGCCGGCGACGACATGCGGCTACGAGGGATGAGGCGGTTGCGGCCCGAATAGATCGCGAAGGAGGACGCGACCACGTGGGCGATGCCCATCAGCCGGGGCCGTTGGTCCGTGCTTCCGCGGCGGCTGTCCTTGCCGACGGCGTAGCGCACGGCGGTCTCCCACAGCGGGTGGGAGGTCTTGTCGAGGATCGCCCGCACATCGCGCTCCACGCTCGGGTCGCGCCGCCCGGCCGGAGCTGATCGGGCGGGGCCGCCGCTGGTGCTGCCGGGTAGGAACAGCTCGACGAGCCACCGCAGGGGAGTGGCCGGGTTGAGCTCAGGGACGGCGGTTTTGCCGTCGCGCAACCGGGCGGCGGCCCGCCGTGCCCGGGCCACGCGCCGAGGCCCGGCAGGGCGGGCCAGGACCTGCACGCACGCGTACTCGTCAGCCTTGAGCTGGGAGCCGGCGGATATCAGCGCCCTCAGGGGATCGTTGTCGTGGCCGGTGTGCAACGGCAGCCACTCCGCTGCCGTGGGCTGAAGGTGACCGCCCACCGCCGCCGGCACATCCAACGGCATCGGCGGGGCAGCGGTCTCCTCGACCGCGCAGGCGGCGCCGGGCCAGGCGGCGCGGACGGCGGCTTCCACGGCGCCGCGCGCGACCGTGCCGGGCACCCACATAGAGATCAGCAGCCGCCGACCGGTCCACGAGTACTGCCACACCACGTGGGGACTGCCGTAGAGCAGCCGTCGGCGGCGCGATGCGGTGAGGGTGCCGGCGAGGTTGGCCCACAACGCCGCGGCGCCGTGCGGGTCGACCTCCGGTGGTGGGGCGATGGTGACCAGGCGGGCGCCGGCGGCGTGCCGGCGGTGCCGCCACAGCCGCAGCAGGTTGCGCCCGGCGACGTAGGCGACCAGCACGGTCGCCGCGACGGCAAGCAGCCAGGGCCGCTGCGCCACCCAGCCGGCGGCGTCGAGCACCCACCGCGCGGCGCCCGTCGGTGGTGTGAGGACATCGGTTCCTGGCGCGGAGGGGCTGGGTTCGGCCGCCGGCAAGGCCAGGTAGGTGGCGAGGGACCAGTTCACAGCTCGTCTCCTTCGTCGTCGAGGTCGGCCAGCTCACTCGGGCTTGTGGTGCAGAGCGGGTGCTCGGCGGGGGAGGCGACGGCCTCGAAGCTGGTCCGGTTGGTCCCGGAGATCAGCAACCCCGTGCCGACCCGGGCGGCGAGGAGCAGCCGCCGCTCGCCGGCGGTGAGCCCGAACGCCTCGCCGATGGCGTCGATAGCCTGCGGCGCCTGCTTGAGCAGCACCTGGGTCGCGGCGTTGGCGACGACGGCCTGGCCGAGGTCGGTGCTCAGGACGTCGGCGACGTCCTGGGTGATGACGGTCAGGCCGGCGTGGCGTTTGCGGGCGGCCTTGGACATGCGGAACAGGAACCGGGCGCCCTCGCCGTCGCGCATGAGCAGCCACGCCTCGTCCACCACGACGAGCCGCCGTGCGGCCGGCCGGCCGGGGGCGTCGACCTGCCGCCAGATCGCGTCCAGGGCGAGCAGGGTGCCGACGGTGCGCAGCTCGTCGGGCAGGTGCCGCAGCGACCACACCACCAGGTGCCCGTCGGGGCGGGTGGTGCTCGGCCCGTCGAACAGCTCCGAGAACGACCCCTGCACCCATGGCGCGAGACGGGCGGCGAGCTGCCTTGCGGCGGGGTCGTCGTCGGTGTGCAGGCAGTCGGCGAGGTCGCGCAGGAGCGGGGCGGGCCGGTGGTGGGTGGCCGGGTCCGGGGTGATCCCCGCGGCCCGGTAGACGGCCAGGATCGCCCGGTCCAGGGCCGCTCGCTCGGCGGGCGGCGGCTGCTGGCCGAGCAGGACGCTGACGAGGGTGTGCAGGAACAGGCCGCGTCGGGTGAGCACGTCCGGGCGGGTGTCGCCCGCCGGCAGATCCAGGGGGTTGATCTTCACCCCGGACGCGCCGAGGCGGACCACGGTGCCGCCGACCCCGTCGGCCAGGCGCGGGTACTCGTCTTCGGGGTCGATGACGGCGACCTGCACCTGCTGGTAGAGGTTGCGCAGGATCTCCAGCTTCACGAAGTACGACTTGCCGGCGCCGGAGCGCGCAAGGACGACGCAGTTGTGGTTCTCCTGCGCCCAGCGGTCCCACCACACGATGCCCTGCGAGTCCGGGTTCACCCCGTAGAGCACCCCACCCTCGGCGGGCGGGTCGCCGGGCAGCGGCGCCGGCAGGTCGGCGGAGGCAAGGGGGAAGGCGGCAGCGAGGGCGGCGGTGTCCATGGTGCGCCGCATCCGCAGCGAGTCCGTGGCCAGGGGAAGGGTGGTGGTCCAGCCCGCGAGGTGCCGCCAGGTTGCCGGTTGCACCTCGATCAGGGTGGACGCGGCGGCGGCCTTGACCTGGGCGCACGCCTCGAGGAGCTCGTCTTCGGTGCGGGCGTGCACGGTCAGGTAGAGGCCGACGCGGAACAGTTTCGCCGCGCCACGGGCGAGCCGCTGCGCGAGGTCCGCCGCGTCGTCGGCAGCGGCGTCCACGGCCGGGTCGGGTAGCTTGCCCCGCCCGGCGTCAGCCCGCCGGGAGGACTCGAAGCGGGCCCGCTGGGTGCGCAACCTCGCTGCGGCGGCCGGGGCGGCCAGCGGGTCGATG
The DNA here is from genome assembly GCF_030518795.1 of Micromonospora sp. NBRC 110009. Classification (NCBI taxonomy): domain Bacteria; kingdom Bacillati; phylum Actinomycetota; class Actinomycetes; order Micromonosporales; family Micromonosporaceae; genus Micromonospora; species Micromonospora soli. Next base: position 5,532,432 of record NZ_CP130427.1, read on the forward strand.
TGCAGCGCCAGGTCGAGGCGGCCCGGCCAGGACAGCAGCGGCTCGAGCCAGGCCGGACCGACCTCGGCCGGGTAGCCGGTGACCACGAGGGTGGCGGCGTAGCCGTCGCCGACGCGCAGCATCCGCGGGGTCACCTCCACCGAGGCGGGGGCGACCGTCGCGGCCAGCCCTCGCGCCCGGCGGCCCGGCTCGCCCGAGTGGGCTCGGTTGCGCTTGTTCATGCCTGTCGGCTCCCTTCAGGTCGGTGGCGCCGGTGGGGCGCGGCTGCGGTGATGACGGCGTCGGGGGCCGCGAGGCCGCCCGGTCGGGGCGGCCGGTAGGGGTCAGCCGCGGCGGCGAGAGCGGCGGTGACGGCCGCGCCGTCCAGCGCCCGGGCGGTGACGCCCAGGCCGGCCAGCGCGCGGACGGTGTCCTCGGCGCGCCGGCGGGCGGCGCGCTCGCCGACGGTGGTGCGAGTGACGATGAGGACCTGCCGGCGCAGCGGATCGCGCCGTGTGGCGAGGTCGTTGAGGAAGCGGGCGTGGTCGGCCGCCGCGTCCGCCAGGGCGGGGTGCGGCAGCTTCTCGGCTGCCTCGGCGAGGGTGCGGGCGGCGCCCTGCAGGTCCACCGGTTGGGCGGACACGACGATCTGCGTCGGCGTGGACAGCGAGTTCAGCCACCGACCGAACGTGTCCACCAGCGCTGCCTGCTCATCGGGGGTGCGCAGGGCGAGGTTCACGCTGGTGGCGGCCACCATCGCCGCCCGAGCTCCGACCAGGCGGATTTCCCCGCCGTCGTCGATCGCGTCGGCGGGCAGCTTCAACGGCGCCGGCAGTGTCACCTTCGACGCCGGGGCCCGCACCCAGTCCGGCACCGTGGTCGTGTCGGTCGTCGACAACGCCCGCGGCGCCCGAGAATGCCGCACGGCGGCGAGCAGCCACACGTCCAGCGACAGGCCGTCGCGCCGGCCCACGGCCACACCGAACACGAGACCGCCGAGCACGACAGCCGCACCGACCAGAATTGGCGCGGGAACGAGCGCGTGGAGGGCCCGCCACGCCCCGTAGAAGGCGAGGGCGGCGACGGCGAGGACCGCCAGCTGCCGGAACGTCAGCCCGTACAGCACCTTGTCCGGCGCGTCGACGTCAGCGGGCATCCGCACCCGGCCCGGATCTGCGCGGTCGTCGTGGCGGCTCATCGGCCGACCGCTTTCAGCCCGCGGCCGAGGCCGGGAACGGAACGGGTGGCCTGCTGCACGACGATGACCCGCACCGCCGCGCCGAGCATGTTCACCCCGCGGCCGCTGTTGCCCGTGGCCACGTAGCGGCGCATCAGGGACGGCACGCGCAGCGTCGTCCAGAGCATGACCATGACCACGAACAGGTTGATCGCCCCGCCCGGATCCACCGGCAGCCCGAGCACGGGCAGCAGGTGCTCGGGGTCGGTGAGCATCCACTGCCCGGCGTAGAGGGTGAAGCCCTGCACCACGGGCACGGCGAGGACGCCGGTGTAGGACCGCCACCACAGGCGCGCGACCGGTTCGGTCTGAGGCATCGCGTGACACGCCAGCGCCAGGGGCGCGAAGGCGGTCAGGACGATGACGACGGCGAAGCGGACGATCACGCTGAACGCGGTGCCAGCGAGGAGCACGGCGATGATCGCCACGCAGATCACGAACAGCAGCACCGCACTGGTGTCGCGCCCGGCGAGGATGTGCGTTTTGATGGCGCGCAGCGCGCCGTCGCTGTCCCCGTCGGGTGTGGTGAGCGCGCCGGTCAGGGCGTTGGCCAGGTCGATGAGCATGCCGCACCACAGCTGCGAGAAGTGCGCGGCGACGAACCCGACGATCAGCCTCGGGACGAGGTCCTTGGCGGTGTAGCGGGTGGTTTCACTGCCGCCGGCGGTCATGGTGAGCACCCCGGCGGCCACGAAGGCGAGGACGAAGACGGTGTCGACGACGAGCACCGAGCGGCCCGTCAGGGCCTGCACCTGCGGCAGGGCGGTGACTTTCGGGGTGATCAGCAGCGCGCTGCTGATCACCCCGAACAGGGCGTCGAGGCTCGCGAGGATTGCCGCCGACAGCCAGTCCAGGATCTGGTCGAGTAGCCAGCTCATGGTCAGCCTCCGACGATGCCTTGGACGACCTGCAGCAGGACCGGGGCGAGGATGGCCAGGCCGTAGCCGACCAGGGCGTTTTTCAGTGCGCCCTTGGCCCGCTCGACCTGCGCCGGGTCGCCGCCTGCGGTGGCCCAGTAGACGCCGGCCAGGACGAGGAACAAGGTGGCCAGCGCGGCGAGGATGCCGATCAGCCAGGCCCGCAGATTGGCGACGACAACCGGCAGCGAGTTCACCGCCACGATCGCCGGCGCACCAGGATCGGCGTGCGCGACGGCCGGTGTCGCCACGACCACGACGGTCGCGACGGCCACCGTGACGAGGCGGCGGAGGACGTGGACGGTGGTGAGGGCACGAAGACGTGCGCGGATGCGGTACATGGGCGGTTCACCTCCAGCCCACCCCTCGATCCAGCGAGGGGTGGGCGTCGTAAGGACGTCGACAGGGCCGCCGCCGGGCACCGGAGACGGAGCGTCGGCGAGCCGCGACAGTCCCTCGGGAGGAGCGCGTCCTCCCTGTCGGGTGTAGCGGGAATCGGTGAGGTGTCAGCGCACCAACACGGCACGGCACCCGAGGCGCCCCGGCTCACGTCAGCCCCACATCTCGGGCCCGGCGGCGGGCGGAACCTCCCAGCGCCTCGTCTGGCGCCGCGGAAGAGTTCCGCACCCTCAAACCGGGGTTTGTCAGCTCTGCCGGACACCCGCGGAGCTGACACCGATCTGGCAGCCACGGTGCTCGTCTGACTGTCCACCAGCTGCGCCCGCGTGCGGCCATCGTGATGCCCGGCCCGTTCGGGAGGTCCGTGCGCGGTGAGGTGTCCTTCTCAGCTGAACTGCTCTTTCCTCAATCTGTCTGCTCCGACTGGAGAGCTTTCTCAGCCGAGGTGACCCGTGTCCCGTCCCGGGGATCAGCTCATGTCTGGCTGTAACGGGCGATCTTCGAAGCTCCGTCTCATTGAATCTGGCACCGGCCCGGCATCGCCGATGAGTTCTGGGAGGCCGGACGGTCCAACCCTGAAGTCAACGTTCAGGAGGTCTCGATGGGCACCGTGGTGCTGTACAAGAGCATGTCGTTGGACGGCTTCGTCGCCGGCCCCGACATCGGCGCGGAACATCCCATGGGAAAGGGCGGCATGCGGCTGCACGAGTGGATGTTCACCGACCGTCCCGACCCGCGCGACAAGGAGGTCATCGCTGCCACGTTCGCCTCGGTTGGCGCGGTCGTGGTCGGCAAGCGCACGTTCGACGTCGGACTGCCCCACTGGGAGGACACCCCGTATCCGGCACCGACCTTCGTACTCACCCACCAGGCCCGTGACGAACTCGCCATGAAGAGCGCGACGTTCACCTTCGTCACCGACGGCATCGAGACCGCCCTCAAGTCCGCCCAGGACGCGGCCGAGGACAAGGACGTGATCGTGATGGGCGCCCAGACGGGACGGCAGTTCCTGCGTGCCGGGCTGCTTGATGAGATGCAGATCAACCTCGTGCCCGTGGTGCTGGGCGCCGGAACCCGGCTGCTGGACGACCTGGGCCACATCGAGTTGGAGCGTACGCAGGTGATCGCCTCCGACGCGGTCACGCACCTGCGGTTCCGGGTCGTGAAGTAGTGAGCAACCGTGTCCGCCCCTGACCACGCGACGCCCTGCCTCTGGGCCTGCCAAGCCGCCAGCCCGCAGCGGAAGCTTCGCAGGTCAGGCGGCTGCCCGAGGCACACTCCGCAGGGCGCGGCCGGCGCGAGTCCGCGCGCGGTGTGCGGACTGGTGCTGCAGACACTCGCGAGCGTCGGCCGAGACGACGCCGCTGAGCAGTCCCATGGCGAGGGCGTCAGCAAGACGCTGGTCGATGCCGTTCATCCGCTTACGCAGCGCGTCCACGGTGATGCCCAGACGTGCGGCGATCGGTTCGATCGCTCTGCCCCCGAGCCGCAGGTCGATGTAGGGCTCGAGGTCGCTGGCCTCGAGCAGACCGAGCCGGGCGGCCCGCCGAACCAGGAGGTCGGGGTGGCCGTAGGGGACGAGCGGGGCACGAGGGCCGATGACGTGCTCCAGGTCCTGCACCGGCACCGCGGTGCCCGCGCGGCGCAGCATCTCGTGTCCGGACCGCCAGGCGGCCATGCACAGCGCGGCGTACGGGGCCGGCTTGGCCAGGTCGACGCGGTCGCGCAAGGCGGTGAGGAATCCGGTGAGGATCTCCGCGTCCAGGTCGGCGCCGTCACCGGACCACCCCGCGTGCAGTCGCCCGGCATGCCGGCGCAGCGCGGGCATCGCCATCGCCACCGCCGCGATGACCCAGGACGGTCCGTCCAGTCGAGCGCGGCGAACCAGGTCCCGCCACACCGCGTCACGCGCCGCGTAGGCGCGCGGATGGCGCAGCAGCCAGTCCCGCAGCGCCGGCAATGTCATGACACCGGCCGGCAAGCCGGTGCCAGGTCCGAGCGTGTCCAAGTCGAGTGTCAGGGGGGCGGGGCCGGTGGTCAGTGCCGCGAAGGCGGCCTCGACGGCGTCCAGCGGCGAGTCCGGCCAAGTCGAGTCGGACAGGGTCATGTCACACCCTCCCAGCGGGGGATCGTCGACGGCACGCCGAGGCGGTGTCACACCGGCGCGGAAGACACCGATTGCGCCATAGCGCCCTCACAGACCTCTGACAGTCCAGTCCAGCAGCACGACAGACCCTGCCGCCGCACCAGCACGCATCAACGCAGACGGCGGCCGTCGTCCGCGTCGGATCCTGGCACGGGCCTGACAAGCTGGCTCTGACCTGCGCGATGACATCGCCAGCGCGGTGGTGACGCACGCCGCGCCGGCGGACCTGACAGCCTCGCCTGCCCCTCAACCGGACCTGACGGCGGTCTGACAATCACACGGTGCCGCCGTGGCCGTCTCTGACAGCCGGCCCGCTGCCGGACAGCGCCGATACAGCGACACAGGGCCGGCGTCTGACACGGCGGCCGCGCCAGGTGTCTGACAGCGGCACCGACGGATGACAGACATAGCCGTCGTCGACGAAGCCGCCTCGCCGCGCTGGACCTGACATGCGCGGCGACCACGACCGGCGAATGTCTGACGGCGGTAGTCGCCCGAACGGCGCTTACCCCTGCCGCCATGGCTGTCCGTCACCTTCGGTCAGGGCGGGCGCGACAGTCCGGGCACGTTGGATCGATTCAGGGCTCGGGAGTTGCCCCCTGGTCCTGGACACTTGAGCCTTGGATCGTGATGGTCCGGGGAGATCAGGAGTCCCTGACAGATGGTGAACAAGCACTACCCCGCCGAGTTCAAGGCCGACGCGGTCGCGTTGTACCGGTCTCGGCCGGGGGCGACGATCGCGCAGATCGCTGACGATCTGGGCGTCAATCGGGAGACGTTGCGCAGTTGGGTCCGCGCTGATGATCAGCGTCGGGGCGCAGCGGCCGGGCCGGCGGCGCCGCCGGCGTCCGGGTCGGTGGAGGATGAGAACGCGGCGTTGCGGCGGCGGGTGCGGGAGTTGGAGGAGGAACGGGACATTCTGCGGAAGGCGGCCCGGTATTTCGCCGGGGAGACGCGCTGGTGAACCGCTTCCAGTTCGTCGCCGACCATCAGCAGCGCTATGGCGTGAAGCGGTTGTGTCAGATCCTCGGGGTGTCCCGCTCGAGCTTCTACTACTGGCGATCGGCCGCCGAAGCGCGGGCCGCCCGGCAGGCCGCGGACGTCGCGCTGGCCAGCCGGATCCGGGCGGTGCACGCCGAGCACGACGGCACGTACGGAGCACCACGGATCACCGCCGAGCTGCGCGATGCCGGGCAGTTGGTCAACCGTAAGCGGGTCGCGCGGGTGATGCGCCGCTTCGGCGTGCAGGGTCTGCGGTTGCGCAGGCGAACTCGTACGACGGTGCCGGACCCGGCCGCGGCGAAGGCCCCGGATCTGATCGGCCGGCACTTCACCGCCCCCGCGCCGAACCAACGCTACGTCGGCGACATCACCTACCTGCCGGTCGGTGACCGCGGATTCCTCTACCTGGCCACCGTCCTCGACCTGCACTCCCGGCGCCTCGCGGGCTGGGCGATCGCCGACCACATGCGCACCGACCTGGTCATCGACGCCCTCCACGCGGCGCAGCGCACCCGGGGCAGCCTCGACGGGGCGATCATGCACACCGACCACGGAGCTCAATACACCTCCCGGGCCTTCGCCGCCGCCTGCACCACGGCAGGGGTCCGGCAGTCAATGAGCGCGGTCGGTAGCTCCGCCGACAACGCGGCCGCGGAGTCGTTCAACGCCACCTTCAAACGCGAGACCCTCCAGGGCCGCCGCGCCTTCACCGACAAACGCGAAGCCCGACTCGCCGCATTCCGCTGGCTGCACCGCTACAACACCATTCGACGCCACTCCCGGCTCGGACAGCAATCACCGATCACCTACGAGAAGAACACCCGCCCAGCGCCAGCTACGCTGGCCCCGGCCGCATAACCCCCGTGTCCAGGATCAGGGGTCAAGCCCCCTCCACGCTTCCATGCCCGGCGGTTGCTGTCAGACCTCCGTCAGACCCAAGGGGTGTCCGCCACAGCTGACACACGCCGATTTGAGGGTGTCAGCGCATCACGGCGCGGCGCGGAGCCCACATCCACATGAGCGAGCACACGCCGCAGCACCCCCACGACCCTGTCCAGCCCGCCGACCCAACCGAGGCCGACCCGACCCTGACCGACGTGGTCGCCGGTGATCCACCGGTGCCGGTCACCGTGTGGCGCACCGCCCGCACCGACGCCGACACCAGCCGCAGCATCGGCGCCCGGCTGGCCTACCGTCTCGTCGCCGCCTACAGCCGCCCCGGCGACCCGGTCGTCGACCTCACCTTCGACCACGCCCTGACCGCCATCTGCCACGCAGGCCGCCGCCGGCACCACCCCGGCTGGTTCACCGACGTCTCCAGCCTCATCATCGGCCCCGCCACCGCACCGACCCCGCCCGACCCGGCCGCGCCGCCCACTGACGGGGACCTGCCGGACCTGGCCGCGTGGTTCGGTGACGACCTCACCGACCCCGACCTGCCCCCGCCCACCGACATGTGCACCCCGTCCCGCCACGACACATCACTGCAGGACGCGACCAGCCTCATCGTGGCCTGCTGGCCCCTCGACCCGGCAGACGCCACCAACCGGATCCGGCTGGCATGGCTGCTGACCGCCTGCGCGCGCCTCCTGCGCCCCGGCGGCTGCCTCGTCCTCGTCGTCACCGTCCCCACCACGACCGCCGCCCGGCCGGAGGACTTCACCCCGGTGGCCACCGCCGCCGCGTCCGTGGGCCTGGGCTACCTGCAGCACATCGTCGCCGTCACCGCCGACACCGAAGGTGACGCCTTCGTCTACCACGCCACCGACGAGGAACTCCTCACCATCGCCCAGCAAGCCAGCCCGCAGCGGTGGACGGCGGCGCACCTGAAGGTCCACGCGGACCTGCTCGTCTTCAGCCCGGTACCCGGATCGACCACCGGGCAGGCGAACCGCCGGCGGCGCGAGGGCGGTGACCGCCGTGGCTGACCCCACCCCCTTCCCACCAGGCCAGGTGCAGCCCGGCGACGCCGAGGACGCCTACCTCGGCCAGCACGGCGACGACGGCGGTCACCCCGAGAGCAGCGGACGTCACCGGGCACCGGACCAACCGCAGCGCCTGTCGGTCTGGGCCACCGCGCAGCAGACCGGACCGGTGCAGCGCCGCGGCCGTTACGTCGCCGAGTCCGTCAAGCACCCCGCCCGGATGCTCCCCGCGATCGCCGCGCACGCCATCGCCGCCTACACCCAGCCCGGCGACCTCGTCCTCGACCCGATGTGCGGCATCGGCACCACCCTCGTCGAAGCCATCCACACCGGCCGCGACGCCATCGGCGTCGAGTACGAGCCACGCTGGTCGAACATCGCCGACACCAACATCACCCACGCCCACCAGCAGGGCGCCACCGGCCACGCCTCGGTGGTCCGCGGCGACGCCACCCGCCTGGCCTCCCTCCTGCCCGCAGCCCTCGCCGGGCAGGTCGCCCTCGTGATCACCTCACCCCCGTACGGGCCCACCGTCCACGGCCTCGTCCGACCCGGGACCGACGGGGTCACCAAGTTCGACAACACCTACGGCACCGACCGCGGCAACCTCGCCTACCGCGACCTCACCGGCCTCACCGACGGCTTCGAACAGATCCTGACCGGCTGCGCCGCCCTGCTGCGCCCTGGCGGCACGGTCGTGGTCACCGCCCGACCATGGCGCAAGAACGGCCAGCTCGTCGACCTGCCGTCCGCGGTCATCGCCGCCGGCGTGCGCGCCGGCCTGGTCCCGACCGAGCGGTGCGTCGCCCTGCTCGCCGCGGTCCGCGACGGGCACCTCGTCGCCCGGCCGTCGTTCTTCCAACTCCAAACCGTGCGCAAGGCCCGCACCGGCGGTATCCCGCTGCACCTGATCACGCACGAGGACGTGCTGATCTTCCGCCGGCCGCAGAAGTCCGCGAGTTCGGCTGAACCCAAGTGTTCGCACGGCGAATCCGGGTGTCCTGAGGGGACATCGTGGCATGCGGACACCGGGGTTCAGGGCAACTCGGGGAGGCGGTCCGCGTGAGGGCCGCCGATGAGTTCTCGGGCGTTGGTCGCGCATCGGATGGCGGTTCCTTCGCTGACCCCGAAGACGGCGGCCAGGTGCAGCGGGTCGGCGCCGGTGGTGACGGCTTCCTCGAGTTGCCGGTCGATGCGCAGTCGTTCGAGGGTGCCGGGCAGGCCGCGCAGGTTCAGGATCGGGCTCGCCTAGCGCGCGGCGAAGAGCCGGATGAATCGCCACGCGCCAGCGGCGTCGCGAACGCGCTCTGGCGGTGATCTCCGCCGGTGTGAGCGTGACGTCGATGGAGATCGGCGCAGCCTATCGCTGCACCGGCGGATGCCCAGGGCCGTCGGGTCGCCACCCTGGCCGACTCGCAGCGTTGATCGACCCTCGATCGGTGAGCTCATCGGCGGCCCCGAAGGCGTCAGCGCCCATGGGCCTCGTTGGTCAGCCGGGCGACGCCCTCATCCGTCGAGTTGGTCAGACGTTGAGCGCGACCGAGACGGCGGAAGCCAGAACCAGCAGGCACAGCGCGAGAAGCGTCCAGTCAACCGTTAGGGACCTCTTCGCGGCGGATGGCGTTACGCTGGCGACGGTCAGCGGAAATGCGAAGCGGGAACGCAGCAGCAACAGGTTCTCCGCCGCCCGGTCAGGCCGGTTCAGGTCGTAGTCACGCACGGCGAAGAGCATGCCTACTACGACCGTGCCGGCCTGGCAGGTCCTGCCGTCACGCTTCCAGCCCGCCGCTTGGATCCGATCTTTCAACTCGCGGCCCGCCGCGTCCGGGCTGATGTTGACCCGGTAGTCGCGGGTCCAGCGGAGCTTGCCCTGCGACCCCCAGGCGCCCTTGCCACCACTGAGCTGCCAGCCCGCCGGGATGGCAATCTCATCGAGCCGTGCCTGCCCAATGGCGAGCAGTTCCTCCGTCGACCGCTTGTCCGGTGGGCCGCCGCACCCTGACAGGAGCGTGACACCTGTCAAAGTCGGGGCTGCCGCCCACCGCGGCCGTGAGGTCGGTTTGCCGGTAGTAAATAGCCGCTGGTCGGGCGTCGGCGGATCGCATACGGGGAAACATCCGACTCTGCCGCAGTGCGAATGCCGATCGGAGCTACTCCTCCAGGTCCGCCAACCAGCCGCGTGCCACGCTTGCGGCCTGCTGTTCCCAGTCCCACACTCACCGGTGCGAGCGTCTATGCGGCCGGAAACGGGTGCACGTCGCGGAGCCCGGATCGGTAGTTTGGGCGGGTGCCCCCGCAGGTTCCCCACCCCGAGCCCGGTGTCCCGGACACGAGGGGGCCGCTGAGGTACATCTGGTGGCTGGTCCGCTGCCAACCCTGGCGGGTGCTGCGTGGCAGCGTGCTCGGCACGGCCTGGATGACGGGGCTGTCGGTCCGGCCGTATCTGATTTCCCGCGCCGTTGACGACGGGCTGCGCGCGCACGACAACCGGGCTCTGTTGCTCTGGGTCGCGGCGATCCTCGGTGCGGGCGTGGGCCTGTCGTACCTGGGCATCATGCGGCATCGAACGATGACCTTCGTGCGGGAGGATGCGACGGCCCGCTCGGCAGCGGTGCTGCTGCGCCAGCTGTCCCGGATCGGCGCGGTGCTGCCGCGCCGGCTCGCCGCTGGGGAGGTGGCGACCGTAGGCGGCTCCGACATCGGATACACCTCGCAGGTGTTGACGATGACTGGGCCGGGGGTGGGCGCAGTCATCGCGTACACGGTGATCGCCGTCGTGCTGTGGTCGGTGTCGCCGATCCTCGCGCTGTGTGTGCTGCTGGGCGTACCGGCGATCGCCCTGCTCATAGGGCCATTACTGCGCCGCCTCGATCGAGTGGAGTCGGTCTACCGGCAGCAGCAGGGCATGCTCACCACCCGGGCGGGCGACATCGTGGCTGGGCTGCGGGTGCTCGCCGGCGTCGGCGGCCGCGGCCTGTTCGCCCGCCGGTACGCCGACCGCTCCCAGCGCCTGCTGGCCGAGGGATACCGGGTCGGTGCCGTCAACAGCTGGATCGACGCGCTGACCGTCGCCATCCCGGGGCTCTTCCTCGCGACCGTGGTCTGGCTCGCGGCCCGGATGGCTGTCACTGGCGACATAACGATCGGGCAGATGGTCGCCGTCTACGGATACGTAGCCACCCTCATCGTGCCGGTCTGGTTTCTACTAGAGGGCAGCTACCAGATGATCCGGGGCCGGGTCGCCGCCCGCCGGATCGTCGCCCTACTCAACTTGGTCCCTGACGACGTCGGTGCCCTGCGAGATGCGGACGGCCCGGGAACCAAGCCCGACGGCGGCGGAATAACAACCGTGCCCGACGCCCGCCGGCCGGGAGTCGTGCCCGCACCGGCCCGGCCTGCCGACTTACACGATCCGGCCAGCGGACTGACCGTGCCCGCAGGTCGCCTGATCGGCGTCGCCGCTGACGACCCGGGCGAGGCCATCGCGCTGGCCGACCGGCTCGGACGGTACGTCGTCAGCGACGTGACCTGGGGCGGTGTGCCGCTGACCGGGATCCCGCTCGAACAGCTACGCGCCCGGATCCTTGTCGCCGACCACGACTCCTACCTCTTCGCCGGGACACTGCGGACCGTCCTGCGGGCCCGGGGGGCGAGCGGCGACGACCGCGACCGGGCGGGGAGCGACGATGACCCTTCCCGGGACGGCAGCGGCAGCGACGCGCGGGTCACGGCGGCCCTGCGTGTCGCGTCGGCGGAGGACGTCGTCGACGCGCTGCCGGACGGGCTCGGCACCCCGATCGACACCCGGGCCCGCACACTCTCCGGCGGCCAGCGCCAACGGGTACGCCTGGCCCGAGCGCTGCTCGCCGAACCTGAGGTGCTGGTCCTCATCGATCCAACTTCGGCGGTGGACGCGCACACGGAGGCGCGGATCGCCGAGCGGCTGCGCGCTGCGCGGGCCGGGCGGACCACCATCGTGCTCGCTACGTCACCGTTGCTGCTCGGGCACGCCGACACGGTCGCACATCTGCGCGAGGGTCGGATCGTCGCCACCGGCACGCACGCCGAACTGCTCGAACGGGACCGGGGCTACCGACAATTGGTCGCCCGGGGCAGCGACGCCCTCGACTCCGAAGACTTCACCGGGGCCGAGGGGGCGTTGCGGTGAGCCGGCTGCCGGTAGCGGACCACGCCGCCGTCCGACGAGAGATGCTGGACCTCGTCGGCCGGGACCGGCGCGCGGTCCTGGTCGTGCTGGTGCTGCACGGTGCCGCCGCGATCGCCGGGCTCGCCGCGCCGTGGCTGCTCGGCAGAATCGTCGACCAGGTTGCCGCCGGCGCGGGCGTCGCCACCGTGGACCGCTTGGCAGTGGCGATCGGCGGATGCGTTCTGGCGCAGGCGCTGCTTTCCCGGTACGCCCAGTACGCCGGTCACCGGTTCGGGGAGCGGGCGGTTGCCCGGTTGCGCGAGGAGTTCATCCGCAAGACGCTCGGTCTGCCAGTCTCCGTCGTCGAGCGGGCCGGCTCCGGGGACCTCGCCACCCGCAGCTCGGTCGACGTGTCGACCGTCGGGACCACGGTCCGTGATGTCGTGCCCACCATCGTCATCGCCTCGGCGCAGCTGACGCTGCTGTTCGGGGCGATCTTCCTGCTGCACCCGATGCTCGGCCTGGTCGCGCTCGCTGGCCTGCCGCCGATCTGGGCGGCGAGCCGCTGGTACCTGCGGCGGGCCAGCTCCGCCTACCTCGCCGAGGGCGCCGCCACCGCCGAGCTGACCGAGACGTTGACCACCACCGCCGAGGGCGCGCGCACCGTGGAGGCGCTGCGCCTCACCGACGACCGGATCGTCCACGGCACCGAGCGCATCGCCCGGGTGTGGACCACCCGACGGGCGACGCTCGCGCTGCGGACCGTGTTCTACACGATGGTGGAGGCCAGCTATCCGCTGCCGATCGCCGCGGTGCTGCTGGTCGGCGGATTCTTCCTGTCCAAGGGGATGGTCTCGCTCGGTGAGGTGGTCGCAGCCGCGCTCTATCTCCAGCAGGCGATCGAGCCGTTGGACCGAATCCTGCAGTGGACCGAACAGGCGCAGCGCGGCTTCGCATCGCTCGCCCGAGTGCTCGGCGTCGGCCAGGTGCCGCCGGAGCCGCCCGGCAAGGCGTCCGCGTCACCTGGTGAGCGGCTCGTCGTGCGCGGTGCCCGATTCTCGTACGCCGACGGCCACGACGTCCTGCACGGCATCGACCTGGAGGTACGGCCCGGCGAGCGGCTCGCCGTCGTCGGCCCGTCGGGTGCCGGGAAGTCCACCCTGGCCCGGCTGCTGGCCGGGATCGACGCGCCGCGAAGCGGCGTGGTCAGCATCGGCGGCTGCCCGGTCACCGACCTGGACCCCGCCGAGCGCCGCCGCCGGATCGCCCTGGTCACTCAGGAACACCACGTATTCATCGGCTCGGTGCGCGACAACCTGGCCTTCGCCGCGCCGCACGCGTCCGACGACCAGATGCGGTCCGCGCTGGTCGCCGTCGGCGCCGACTGGTACGCCGAGATGCCCGACGGCCTCGACACGGAACTCGGCGACGGGGCCACGCAGCTCGGGGCCGCCGATGCGCAGCAGCTCGCCCTGGCCCGGCTGGTGCTCGCCGACCCGCACACGCTGATCCTCGACGAGGCGACCGCGGCGCTGGATCCGACCACCGCCCGGCGAACCGAGCAAGCGTTGGCCGCCGTGCTCACCGGCCGGACCGTCATCGCGATCGCGCACCGGCTCAACACCGCGCACGACGCCGACCGGGTCGCCGTGATGGAGGACGGCCGGATCATCGAACTCGGCAGCCACGATGAACTCGTCCGCGCCGACGGGGCGTACGCCTCCCTCTGGCGCTCCTGGCACAACTGAAGCCCGGCGAACAGTCAGTCAGAGGCCCTCGTAGGTCGGCCGAATGGGCGTGCATCTAGAGGTCGCGGACGGTGCGGCTCCTCCGCCAGGGGCTGTATCCCGGCGTCCCACCGCGACGCGGCCGTGACCGCCGCGTCCAACTGCGCGGCGGTTGACCGCCTCGGCGGGCGGCCCTGGGCGGAGCAGCCGCTCGGCTGCGGCCAGCTGGGACCGGACCCCCGCGGTTGGCGCCGCCGGGCACATGTAGGTAGTTCGACAACGCCGCCGACGACCACCGGCTCCGGGCGAACTTCCCGACCGACGTCGCTGCGGAACCCGGCTCGCCGACCCCCACTTCAGCCAGCTAGAGCGAGCGGCGCAGGGGTGAACGGGCCATCCACCGTCGAAGCTGAGGGGCTCCGCTGTGTGGCGTGGGTGATGCGTTCGTTGCGCTATCCCCGTTGCTGGGCCCGTCCGCCATCCACGAAGCTGCCACTGTTGATCTGCTTCACGAACTCGCCCCAGGCCGCGGGTGGGAACGTCAAAGGTGCACCGAACCGGTCCTTGGAGTCGCGTACGGCGACAATGCCGGGGAGGTTCGTGGCGACCTCGACGCACTCGCCGCCGTTGCCGCCGCTGCGGGTGCTCTTGCGCCAGATGGCGCCCGTCAGGTCAGTCATGCCGCAGCTCCCCGATGATCCCCTTGATCGTGTCTCTCGATTCTGCCTCACTTTGCGCGAGCTGAGCGACGCTCGCAAACGCCTCCTCGTAGGCCCGCAGCTCGGCGGGCTTGTCGAGGTAGAGCGCGCCGGTTAGCGATTCGCTGTAGACGACCGACGGCTCGGGTGCCGCTCGGCCGCCCTTCGTGACGGGGAAGTCCAGGATGAGGAAGGATCCGGCGACCGCGCCGAGGTGCGGCCCGGCGGCGAGCGGCACCACCCGCACCGAGACATTGGGTCGCTCGGAGGCTTCGAGTAGGCCGGTGAGCTGCCCGATCATGACGGCCCGTCCGCCGACTCTGCGCCGCAGCACGGCCTCGGAGATCACCGCGTCCAGCCGGGGCGGATGCGGCAACCGGCGGCTCAGCAGGTTCTGCCGTTGCAGGCGTACCTGGACGGCGTGCTCGCGGTCCTCGCCGGTCGCCGCGGGCTGGTCGATGCGCGCCAGTGCCTGGATGTATTCGCGGGTCTGCAGTAGACCGGGGATGACGGTCTCCTGGTACTGGCGAAGCGTGGCGGCGGCGGATTCCAGGCCGACGTACAGCTCGAACCAGCTCGGCACCGCGTCCCCGTGCGCGTGCCACCAGCCCTTCGACTTCGTCTCCGCGGCCAGCCCCTTCATCGCCTCGGTCAGCTCCGCCGAGACCCCGTACAGCTCGCACATCGCCTTGACGTCGAGCACCCGGACGGCGCCCAGGCCGCTCTCGATGCGCCAGATCTTCTGCCGGCTGTATTCGAGTGCTTCGGCGGCGGCGTCGAGCGTCACGCCGGCTTCGGTGCGGTACTGGCGCAGCAGTCGGCCGAGCTGCCGGCGTGGCACGGTCGATCCGATCTCCTCGACCATCCGAGCACTCCCTGATTCCGTCTTGCAACACTGCGTGACGCTACTCTGAAACTCCTACAGGTTGCAGTAAAGAAAGTCAATACATCGGGTGAGAAATCTCCTGTGGAACGTTGCATCGTGGCTGCGCGTTGTCACAAGCTGGATACCAAGAGCCGTGCTGCCGTACCGCTGAATGGAGCTGCGGCGGCAGGGCCGGGTGGGTCCGCTCGTGCGGGGAGGGCGGGTGGCCCCACCCATCCATGTCCGACGTAGAGGGAGGTCAGCGGCATGATCGTCCGCAGCCAGCGATCGGTCCGGGGGAGCGGAGCGACCTACCGCTCCGGCGCGTACACCAGTCTGCTGCCGTGGCAGGTGCGGGAGCGCCGCTTCAGGCCGGTCGGGCTCGGACGCCGCGGCCTCGACCCCCACGACGTGTACGCGTTCCTCGACCGGGTCGCCGGCGACCTGGCCGCCGCCTACGCCGCCCTGGCCGCCAGTCGCCGGGAGACCGCCATCGTCAAGGACGCGCTGCGCCGCTGGCAGTCCGACCAGGCCCGCGCCCGCGACGCCCGGGGACACCAGCGGTGACCCAGCGGTACGTCATCCACCTGCCGATCGTCGCCCACGACCTGCCCGCCGCGCAGCGCCTGGCCCGGGTGGTCGGCCGCTGGCTGCTCGTCCTGCCGCTGGCCGAGCCCGGCGGCACCACCGTCTCCAGCGAGGACGACCAGAACGTACGCCACTGGGTCTTCTGCGACGCGCTGCTGCCCGGTGGTCGGCGCTGCCTGCTCCGCGCCGACCACGACGGCCCCTGCGCCCGCCGCCTGCGCCGCTGACGGGGCCGCGTCGAGCGCGCCTTGATGATTCGCCCGATGGGGATGAGGCAGGGTCACCCCCCGCTGCCGGACGCTGTGAGTAAGGCGCACCGAAACCGGCGGTTCGACGGCGATCCGGCCGGAGAGGAGAATCAGGTGGAATACGAGGATTTCATCAACGCTGTGGCCCTGCGAGCGAAGGTGTCGACCGATCAGGCGGCGACCCTCACCCGCGTGACGTTGGAGACGTTGGCAAATCGGATCAGCGCCGGCCAGGCCGAGGACCTCGCCTATCAGCTTCCGGACGGGCTTGACGCCTGCCTGCGCACACCGCTGAGACGGGAACACGCCACGGCGTCGTTCGGGCTCGAAGAGTTCGTGGAGCGGGTGGCCGACCGCCCGGACCTCGACCGTGCGCTCGCCGGTGCCGGGGTCCGCGCGGTGCTCACCACGCTACGTGAGGCCGTTACCCGGGACGAGTTCGAAAACGCGATGGCCCAGCTGCCGAACGAGTTCCGGCAGGTCATCGAACCGGTGGGTGCTGGTGGTGGGCGGCGCCCCGGCCCGTAGCACAGACAGTTGAGGCAGGCGCAGGTGTGCCGCGTCGCACGCGGGTACGCGGCTGTCGATTGGGCGTGGAGATCAGCCTTCCAGGTTGACCTCGATCTCCACCTCCACGTCGTCCCGGACCTTGATTGCACCGAAAAGAGCGGAGTAGGGCTTGATGCCGTACGACGACTGGGGCACCACCGTGGCGGCGCGGTACCTGTCGGGCGTCACCTCGCGCACGTCGACGTCGATGGGGGCGGCGACCCCGTGGAGGGTGAGCGTTCCGCTGATCGTGGCATGGTCGTCGCCGGTGACGACGTGGGTGGATTCGAAGGTGGCCGTCGGGTGACGGCCGACGTCCAGCGTCCGCCGGGCATTGTTCTCGATCTCGCCCCGGTCCTTGTCGGACAGCGGTCGCGCGCCACCGGTGCCCTCCCGTACGGCCAATGATCCCAACTCGATGCGAGCCGTCGCTGTGGCGTCCGTGGGCCCGGTGTCGGGGATGTCCAGCTCCACCGACCAGTCGGTGACCTCAATGGTCAGGTCGTGTCCGATGGTCGAGCCGACACCGGCGCGGCCGGTACGCAGCAGCATGCGCCCGTTGTCCGGGCCGAACCGTAACCGTCCGGTTCTGATCGCCACCGGCCCAGCGTACGCACCATCACCATCGCCATAGTGGGCGTCGGGCAATTCGTTCGTCCGATCGGCGGTCCGGCGCTTTCTGCGAGTCGACCCGGACGATTCTCGGATCTGTGCGTCGCCAACGGTCCTGCACCATGGCGATGCGCGAACGACCCGACCCAGCGCGGTTGTCGATCGTGTCGGCGACGCCGCGGGCGATTCTTTTCGCTGTGCAGCCAGTTCTCTTCCCGACATGTCTACTGCGTGGACGGCACCACCGGGACCGACGCCCGGCGTTCATCGCCGGGCGCGGTCCTGGACGACGACGGGCGAGGGGGGAATGTCCGCGGTTGGGTACACCCGGCCGTCCCGCATCGTCACCGTCCGGTCCGCCAGGTGCAGATACTGCAGGTCGTGAGTGACCATGACGGTGGCCACCTGCTGCTCGTGGGTGATGTCGCGCAGCAGACGCAACACGACCTCGCCGCGATCGTGATCAAGCGCGGAGGTGGGTTCGTCGACCAGCAGCAGGGCGGGGCGTCGCATCAAGGCGCGGGCGACCCCGACGCGCTGGCGTTCCCCGCCGGAAAGCTGGTGTGGACGCTTGTCCGCCTTACCGCCGAGGCCCACCCGGTCGAGCAGCCCGCGGCCGCGGGCCTCGGCCCGGCGCCGGGGGGTGCCGGACAGGTGCGCGACGAGCAAGAGCTGGTCGAGGGCGGTGAGCGAGGCCAGCAGGTTGGCCTGTTGGAAGACGAATCCGATCCGTTCGCGCCGGAGCCGGTCGCGGCCGTTCTGATCGAGCGAGGTGACGTCGTTGCCCTCGATCCGTACCGTGCCGGATTCCGGGGTGGTCAGCGCGCCGGCGACCGCCAGCAGGCTGGACTTGCCGGAGCCGGACGGACCGGTCACCGCCACCAGCTCAGCCGGTGCGATCCGCAGGTTGACCGCGTCGAGCGCGACCAGCCGCCGGTCCCCGTCCGGGTAGGTGAGGCGGACGTCGGTGAGGGTGAGAGTCATCGGGCTGCCCCCAAGGCGGTGAGCGGGTCGACGGTGCTGACCCGGCGGACGGAGAAGGCGGCGCCGAGCGCGCCGACGGCGAGCATCGCCGCGAGCGGGACGGCGACCGTGGTGGCGTTCAGGACGAACGGCACCACCCGGGCGGCCACCGCGCCCAGGCCGGCGGCGGCACCGGCGCCGACGGCGGCGCCCACCAGCAGGACGATCCCGGCCTGGGCGAGGGCGTCGCGCAGCAGATAGCTACGGCTGCCGCCGAGCGCCCGGACCACCGCCAGATCGGTGCCGCGCTGCATGGTCCACACGGTGAAGAAGGCGCCGACAACCAGGGCGGAGACCACCAGCAGCAGGCCCCGCATCAGGTTGAGTGAGCCCTGCTCTGAGGCGTATCCGCCGACGGCGGTGAACGCCTTGTCGCGGGCGACGGTCGTGACACCGGCGGCGTCGGCAGCATCGCCGCCGGTCGAGGCGACGGCGGTGATGCTGTCCGTCCGAGCCAGGCCGTGCCAGGTGCTGATCGGGGTGTAGACGACGGGCAGGTGGTTGAGCGAGGTGGTGGCCACGACCGCTGCCACCCGGACCGGCTGCCCGCCGACGGTGACGGTGTCACCGACCGACACCGACTGCGTCTCGGCCAGGTCGGCGGTGAGGGCCACCTCGGCCCCGGCCGGTGCCCGGCCCTGCCGCAGTGCCGGGTACAGCGCGGGATCGCCGCCGAGCAGGGTCACCGTCGTGGCACCGCCGTCGGCTTGCAGGCGGGTGGTCGACGCGCCGAGCGGCCACGCGGTGGTCACTCCCGGCTGCGCCGCCACGGTGGCGACCGCTTCCGGTGACAGGCTGCTGGTGGCGAAGGACACCTGTTGGCCGTCGGTCGGCCGCTGGAACGAGATGTGGTCGACGGGGAGGGCCGCCACCGCCGACACGCTGGCCGCTCCCAGTCCCGCGGTCAGCCCGGTCAGCAGCACCACCAGCAACGTCAGCAACGCGATGACGGTGCTCAGGAGGGCGAACCGGCCCCGGGCGAATCGAAGGTCACGTACTGCGATGAACATGCCGCAAGCGTTTCCGCCGGTGTCGGCGATGCCATCGCACGGGGGCCGGGACCTGCGGAGGCGAATGAGGCACGGGTGAACCCATCAAAAGTTGGGGGTCGGGTCGGGCGCTGGCCACTACCGTCGACAGGGCCATGGATCACCAGCAGCCGCGCGTCGCGGCGGTCACGCTGACCCTGCTCCGTCGGGCCGAGCACGTCCTGTTCGTCGCTCTGCTGCTGGTCGGCGCCGTGCGCGCCGCACGGTCCGGCCGTCCACCCGTCGGCCTGCTGATCACCGCGGTGGCGGCGGTGGCCCTGTGGTACGTGCTGGGCGTCGTACTCGCCCGGCACGCCCGGCGACCGGCGGTGGCCGGGCTGTGGTTCGCCGGGCTCACCGCCGGCTGGATCGGGCTGGCCACGTTGTCGGTGGACTTCGTGTGGCTGGCGTTCGCCCTGTTCCTACTGGCCATGCAGGTGCTCCCGCGGGCGCTCGGGCCGGTGGTCGTCGCGGGGTTGGCGGCGGTGGCCATCGCCGCGTTCTCGCTCCACGAGGGGAGGTTGAGTCTGCCCGCGGTGCTCGGCCCGGTCATCGGCGCCGGAGTGGCCATCGTGATCATGACCGTCTACCGGGATCTCCGGCAGCAGAACGAGCTGACCGCGCGGCTGCTGGCCGACCTCACCGCCGCACAGGGCCAACTCGCCGCTGCGCAGCGGCGCGCCGGTACCCTCGCCGAGCGGGAGCGGCTCGCCGGCGAGATCCACGACACCGTCGCGCAGAGCCTGTCCACGATCATCCTGCTGGTGAAGTCGACCGCCGGTCGTTGGCCGGACGCTCCGGTGGCCGCCCGCCGCCACCTGGACGCCGCCGTCGAGGCCGCGCTGTCGGCGTTGGAGGACACCCGGCGGCTCATCCGCGCCCTCACTCCCGCCCCGCTCGCGGGCCGGCCACTCACCGAGGCCCTCGGGCACCTGGTCGACGGCAGTCGCCGCCTCGGCCTCGACGCGCGCGTCACCGTCGACGGCCTTCCCTACCCACTGCCCACCCCGGTGGAGGTCGCCCTGCTGCGGGTCGGGCAGGAGGCGATCGCCAACGTGCGCGCGCACGCCGCCGCCGACCGGGTGGACCTCACCCTCACCTTCCTGCCCGGGGCGGTCAGCCTCGACGTCGTCGACAACGGGCGGGGGTTCGACCCCGACCAGCCGCTCACCTCGACGACCGGCACGGGTCTGGGCCTGGCCACCATGCGCCGGCGACTGGCCGCTGTCGGCGGGGCCCTTGTCGTCGAATCCGCACCGGGGCAGGGCTCCGCGATCAGCGCTTCCGTCCCGACCGAAGGAGAAACGTCGTGACCGAAGCGCCTCGTCCTGCCGACCCGATCCGCCTCCTCATCGTCGACGATCACCCCATCGTCCGTCGCGGGCTGCGGGCGGCACTGGAAGCCGATCCGGGCATCACGGTCGTCGGGGAGGCCGCCACCGGAATCGACGCGATCGCGCAGGCCGAAGCCGCCACCCCTCACGTGGTCCTGATGGACCTGCACCTGGGGCCGGGCATCAACGGCGCGGAAGCCACCCGGCAGATCCTGGCCCACCCCCGGCCACCACGGGTGCTGGTCCTGACCACCTACGACAGCGACGCCGACATCCTGCCCGCCATCACCGCGGGCGCCACGGGATACCTGCTCAAGGACACCGAACCCGACGACCTGCTGGCCGCCATCCGCTCCGCCGCGGCGGGCGAGACCGTACTCGCGCCCGCCATCGCCACCCGCCTGGTCACCCGCGTACGCACGCCCGGGCGGGCACTGACGCCACGCGAGATCCAGATCCTGCAGCTGGTCGCCGAGGGCCGCAGCAACCAGGCCATCGCCCGGGCCATGTTCATCACCGAGGCCACCGTCAAGTCCCACCTCGTCCAGGTGTTCAGCAAGCTCGGTGTCGACAACCGCACCGCCGCGGTCGCCGAAGGCCGCCGCGGCGGGATCATCCCCTAGGTGGTCGGCTCCGAAAGTCCGTGGGATTGACCCCGGGCCTTCGCGGTCGGTTGTCGAAAACCGTGGTCGCCTGCCTGGTAGTCCGAACGACCGGACCGCCTCCTTGGACGACCTACGGACCGGACCAGGATCACTCCGGACAGTTAGGTCGAGCCGGCCCAGCCGATGGCTGACGGTCGCCATATCCGGTAGTCGCCAGCGGTCATGCTGTCCACCGCTGATCTGGCTCGACTATGAAAAAGGGACGCATCTCTGACCACTGGGAGTCCCATGACCATGCCAGTCTCGGCCCTGCACAAGACGAGCGCCGCCGCCGTCACCTCGCTCGCCGTCGTGGTCGGCCTGTTCACCGCGGCGCCGTGGTCCGCGGCAAACGCGGCCACCGCCACCGACGGCCTCGCCCCAGCGCCGGCCGCGCGGGTTGTCTCCCTGGGCGGCGGAGCCGAGGTCGCCCTGACCCCGCTCGGAGACACCGGCGCCACCTCGCTCGCCCCACTGCCCGGCGCCGACGGTACGACTCCAGGCCTCGTCGTCGCGACGAGCAACACAGGCACCACCGTCCAGACGACCGATGCCGCGAGCACGCCGACCATGATCGACGGCCACGCCGCCCTTCTGGACACCAGCGCTGCCGACGCTGTGCCGCTGCACTTCTCCGCGGTGGGCCGGGACGGGCGGCCCGCCCAGGCCTACATCACGGTGTTCGACCTTGAACACGGCGCGGCGTGGACCCGGCAGATGGCCACCGACCCGGCTCCGGGCAACGAGTGCTCCGAGGCCACCTTCGCCCGGACCACCTGCGTGCTCATACCGCCCGGCGAGTACTCGGTGATGGCGTTCGTCACCACCCTGCCCGCCCAGAAGCCGACCATCGGAGCCAGCCGCACGTTCCAGAACATCTCGCTCGTGGGCGAGCCGGAAACGACGGTGGGCGGTGAGCGGACCTTCGCGTTCGACGCCCGCGATGCCCGGCAGCTCACGATCACGACCCCGGGGCGCAGCACCAAGGTGCCGCCGCAAGGTGCCATGCTCATCGGCTACGACCGCGCCGCCGCCGACGGGTCCGCAATCCACCTGGACATGCGCCCGGCATACCTCCTCGACCAGCACTTCTACCTGCAGCCGACGCCGCAGGTGTCCATCGGGACGTTCCAGGCGCGCACCCGGGCCCGGCTGGAGGCGCCCGACATCGCCCTGACCGCGCCGACCGCGCCGACCCTGCACCCCGAGTACGTCGACCCGACCTGGTTCTCCGACGTCTCCTCGGACTTCCCGGTCGTCAACGGCCGGTCCCGCCTCCCCGTGGTGGACGTCGGCCGTGCCACGGCGGCCGATCTCGCCGGCCAGCAACTGCACGGCGCGCTGGCGCTGGTCACTCACTCCGCCGACATGTCGATCGCGGAACAGTCCAACAATGCCGCCGCACATGGCGCGGGCCTGGTCGTGATCCGCAACGACGGCCCCGGTGACATCAGCGACCCGGGCGGCACCGGGGTCAAGCTGCAGGTGCCGACGATCCGGCTGAACCGGGCGGAGGGCCTCGCGCTCGCCCACCTCCCGGAGGCAGCCATGGTGACCGTCGAGGGAGAACCGGTCAGCCCCTATGTCTACGACCTCTACCTGAAGGAAAAGGACCGGATCCCCGAGGACCCCACCTACGTCGCCCTCCTCGGGCAGCTCGCCACTCAGGAGCGTCAGGTATACGGGCAGCCGACCCTTCCCTCGACGTTCTCCGAGTCGGCGTACCCGTGGCAGCCCGGCAACTCGTTCGTCGTCTCGACGCTGTTCCCCTTCAAGGGCGGGCCGCGTACGCGCACCGAGTACCGCATCCCCGACCCCGACACGGCATGGAACTACGCGGTGTTCGCTCCGGAGTCCCCCTACAACGCGATGTTCCCCAAGACGCCAGTGCTGCCGATGAACCTGGCCATGCCGGGGCGGCACGCTTACTCGGTTCGCGAACAGGACCAGCTACCCTTCGGCCGAGCGCCGATCATGGCGGCCCCAAATCCCGCTCGGCCCGTCCAGCGCACCGGTGACCAGCTGCGCGTGGCCGTCGACGGCTTCACCGACGCGGACGGAAACCACGGAACGGAGTACACCCACCCGAGTGGGGTCCACACCCATCTCGAAATCAGGGCCGACGGCGCCCTGATCGGGGAGACGGACAACCTCCCCTCCGGCACGGTCCGGCTTCCGGGCGGCGAGTCCCGTGTCTCGATCTCGTTCACCGCGGACAACCCGCAGGCGTGGACCGAACTGTCGACGCACACCGACACCGCCTGGACCTTCCCGTCGACGACGACGGCCGGGGGTGCGCCGGAGATCCAGCCGCTGCTGCTGCCGGACTACGACGTCGGCGTCGACCTGCACAAC
Source organism: Micromonospora sp. NBRC 110009 (assembly GCF_030518795.1). Taxonomy (NCBI): domain Bacteria; kingdom Bacillati; phylum Actinomycetota; class Actinomycetes; order Micromonosporales; family Micromonosporaceae; genus Micromonospora; species Micromonospora soli. The sequence goes on from NZ_CP130427.1 coordinate 5,555,855, forward strand.
CGGGTCCAGGCCGACCTCCAGGGCCGAGTTGCCTTCGACCTGCGGCTGCGGCGCGCTGACGGCATACCGTCCACGCCGGCTGGCGAGCCGACCATCGACGCGTCGTACGACGACGGTGCGACCTGGCGACCGGCGGACGTCATCCGCAGTACCGACGGCTGGCGCGTCGAGCTGCCGGCGGGCAGTGGCCTGGTGTCGCTGCGGCTACACGCAGAGGACACCGGCGGCTCAGTGGTCGACCAGACCGTCGTCCGGGCCTTCGACGTCGTGCACTGAGCTCTCGAGCCAACCAAGCCGGACCGCCTGCACGCCCGCCTGGAAGCGCGTGCGGACGTGCAGGTGGTCCATCAGCTCGCGATCCGGCGGCTGAGCGTGCGAGTGCTGGTGCCCAGCCGCCGGGCGACCGCATCGTCCTTCGCGCCTGACCTGCGAGGCGCGGATTTCGCGACACCCCCGGAGTTCAACGACCTCACACCACCACCGCCAGGCCTCCTCCTTCCCGAGCACCGACAGTCGGTGACGACAGCCCTACTGTGTCGGATCCGGCGAATATGCTCGGCTTTCCCAGGGGCGACCGAACGCCCCAGGGAAGAGGGAGGGCTGGGATGGCCAAGCTGATCTCCACCGCACTGACCTCGCTCGACGGCTACATCGCTGACGAGCACGGCAACTTCGACTGGGCCGCGCCGGACAGCGACGTGCACGCCTTCGTCAACGACCTGGAGCGCCCCATCGGGACGTACCTGTACGGCCGGCGCCTCTACGAGACGATGGTCTTTTGGGAAACCGCTCCGGCGCAGCCGGACCAGCCGCCGCCCGTGCTCGACTACGCCAAGCTCTGGCAGGCCGCCGACAAGATCGTCTACTCGACGACCCTGGAGGCGGTGAGCAGCGCCCGGACCCGGATCGAGCGGACGTTCGACCCGAACGCTGTCCGGGCGATGAAGGACGCGGCCGACCGCGATCTCAGCATCGGCGGTCCGGCGCTCGCCGCCCAGGCGTTCCGCGCGGGGCTGGTGGACGAGGTCCGCCTGTTCCTGTCCCCGGTCACCGTCGGCGGCGGCAATCCGTTCTTCCCCGACCGGCTCCGGCTGAACCTTCGCCTGCTCGACGAGCGCACGTTCGCCAACGGCGTCGTATACCTGCGGTACGAAGTCTCCCGCTGACAGCAGGGCGCACGAGGGTCACGAGTACATCAGGTGCAGCGTCATCCCGGCGTCGGCGTGTGCCAGATTGTGGCAGTGGTTGGCCCACATGCCGGGGTTGTCGGCCCGGAAAGCCACCTCCCAGACGTCGCCGGGGCGTACGTCGAAGGAGTCCAGCCACAACGGACTCCCGGTCGCCGGTGTTCCGTTGCGCGACAGCACCAGGACGTGATGGCCGTGCAGATGCCACGGGTGCACCACCAGTGACCGGTTCACGATCGTGAACTTGGCGATGTCGCCGAGGCGTACGACCTGCGGCGGGATGTCCGGGGCGGCCGCGCCGTTGACCGTGTGGGCGTACCGCGGAAGCAGTCCGTGCAGGTCGAGGCCGCGGTCGAGGACGAGGGTGAACTCCTTGTCGAACCGAGACCACGGCACCGGAGACCCGACCCCGTAGGTGAGTGGGTCCAGCACCGGCCACCCGCCGGTCGCCACCGACGCCGGGCCGGTCGAGTAGACCGCCCGTCCGTCGACGAACAGCGCCACCGGCGTGGCGGGCGCGGTGAACACCAGGTCGTAGCGTCCCCCGGCCGGGATCAGCGCGGCGGTGTTCTCCAGCGGGGTCGGGCCCTGCAGGTTGGAGCCGTCGATCGCGGCGACCCGGAACGGCGTGCCGGCCAGGGCGTACCGGTGAGTGGTGCTGTCGGTGTTGATCAGCCGCAGCCGCACCGGCACCCCCGCCGCGACCGGCTCCAATCTCGCCGCGGGCAGTGGAACGCCGGATAGCGTGTGCACCGGCACGGTGACGTCGACGCCGGTCACCGGCGCCGGGCGTACCACCAGCACGCCGTAGAGGCCCTTTCGCACGCCGATGTCGGAGACCGCGTGCGTGTGGTACCAGTACGTCCCGGCCTGATCGGCGCGGAACCGGTAGACGAACTCCTGTCCAGGCAGCACCGCCGCCTGCGTCACGCCGGGCACCCCGTCCTGGCTGTTCGGCACGTCGTACCCGTGCCAGTGCAGCGTGACGCCCCGCGCGATGTCCCGGTTGCGCAGCTTCACCTCCAGGACGTCGCCGACGGTGGCGGTCAGCTCCGGCCCGGGGACCTGCCCGTTGAACGCCCACGCCGCGACGTCACGGCCGCTCACGCGCACCGTGGCGGTCCCGGCCGTCAGGGTGAACCGTCTGGTCGGCTCGCCCGCCGTCCGGGCATCCCGATATTCATGAACATGGGGTACGGCGGGAGCAGCGCCCGGGGTGGCGGCCAGCCCGGTGCCGGTCACCAGCGCGGCGACCGCCACCGCGACGGCGGCCCGGGACACCGTCCGCGACGGGCGCGCGCCGAGGGCCCGCCAGGTGACCGCCGTCGCCGCGACGACCCCGGCGACGGCGAGCAGTCCCGCGCCCGCTGACGCGGGATAGCCGTGCAGGAGCGTCACGAGCAGGGCGGCGCTCTCGGCGTACCCGGCGAAGAGCAGCGGGACCGCGACGGACCGGATGTCGTCCGCGGCCCGCAGCAGCCGCGGCCCGGCGACGACCACCGCGGCGAGCGACAGTGGCGCGGCGATGAGGACCTTCTCCGCCGCGAACCACCAGCCGGCGCGGGCGAGCGCGATGATCGTGATCGCGCGGGCGACCGTGGCGAGCAGCGCGAAGGCGGCCAGCCCCAGTGCGGGCCGACGGCGCCGGGCGGCCGACGCGGCCCCGCCGCCCAGCCACCCGGCGGCCGCGAGGACCGCGATCACGAGATCGGCGGCGAGCACCGAACCGACGGTCATGCCGGCTCCCCTTCCCGGACGGTCACCAGGGTGGCGTCGGCCGGCACCGGGTTGGCCAGCTTGCGCGCTGCCCGGAGGACGGCGACCACGACGTGCACCGCGACGATGCCGTTGACCGCGTGCAGCCCGCCGATGGTCAGGCCGAACGGGGTGCTGGCGCCGGCGGCGTCGGTGAGCGCGTTGGCGAGCATGGCGATGAGCCCCTGCAGGACGACGAGGCCGAGCGGCAGGGCCGCCAGTCCGATGAGCCGGCCCGGCGCCTTCGCCAGCACGGCGAACAGGACGGTGAGCAGGGTGAGCACGGGGATGACGACCATCCCGGTGACGCTGTGCAGGGCGTACGCGCCCTCACCCGCGGGTTTCGTGAACGCGCCCACGGCGGCGAAGACGAACTGCAGGGCGAACGCGACGAGCGACACCGCGGTGACGATGACGAGGGCCTTGCGCATGGTGACCTCCTAGAGCTGAGCCGGGAACAGGGCCTGGGCGACGTGATCGGTGGCCGTGATTGCCCCGTACGCGACCAGCCGGATGAGGTCGGCGTCACCCGGATGGGACAGCCGCCACAGCGCGACGTCGCCCGGGCGGATCGCGCTGGGCGCGAACGCGGCCAGCAGGGCGATCCGCGTTCCGACGCGGTCCGGGCCGGGCACGTCCCGGATCAGATCGGCGGCCCACTCTCGCGGCTGGGCCGGAGACCGTCCGTCCTCCCAGCGCACGGTGGCCGTGACCGTCTGGCGCGCCACGGCGCCCAGGAGCTCACCGCCTTGCCGGGCAACCATTCTCAGCGACGCGTACGCGACGCCGACCGGACTGTCCCCGGCCCAGGCCGGTGCCATCGTGGCGGCGGCGTCGAGGAGTGGAAGGCTGCGGCCGGGCTCCTTCGGCTCCCGGGCCGTCCTGGCGTAGAGCCGGCCCCCGACCGACCGCACCACCGGCGAGCGCTGCAGGCCGCCGGGCAGCAGATCCGGGTCGAGCAGCGCCGACACGATCCGGTTGATGAAGTGGAAGGCGAGCAGCGTGCCGGTGACCTCGGGACCGTACGGGCTGCTCCAGTCAACGGCTACGGGGCTCCGGCTGGCCTCGGCCCAGGCGACGAGCTCGGCGTGCCTCGGCTCCGGTGGCGTCCCACCCCGGGCGATGACCTCGGCCAGCTCGTGCTCGCCGAGCGCGTGCAGCAGCATCACGTGGGCGTCGACGCAGAACCGGCAGCGGTTGGCCCGGGACACGGCCGACGCGACCAGCTCGCGGTCGACCCGGGGCACGTCCCCGGCGAGCAGGGCCTCGCGCATCAGCGCCCAGGTCGCGGCCAATACCTCCGGCACGGCCGAGAGCGCCTGGAAGGTCGGCACCGGCCCGATGAACTCGGCCCGCAGCTGCCGGTAGACCTCCGCGGTGAGACCGCTCGCCGCTTTCGGCGGAGCGGGGCTGAAGAAGCGGTATGTCATGGCGTCGATGCTTGTCCCGGCGGGCCGGGAAAGCGTCGTGCCGCCGCAGGCACTTGCCCGGCCGCCGCTACCGCGTCCGCAGTACGCCCCAGCTACCGCGGACGGGGGATGCTCCACGATGACCGGTCGTTCTACAGTCCGATCATGCGCCCGGATCTGCCCTACGCCCTCGGCGGCGCCACCCTCGGCGTCCTCCTGCTCGGCAACGCGGCGCTCGCACCGGACGCCGGTCCGGTGCGAGCGACCGACGTCGCCCTGGTCCTGGTGATGGCGGCGGCCCTGGCGGTGTGCCGGCGGTATCCGGTGGTGGCGCTGAGCGTGGTGACCGCGGCCATGCTGGCGTTCCACGCCCGGGTGCACCCGGGGGTATCCGCCGCGTTCGCCGTCCTCGGCACGGTCTACGTCGCCGCCTGGTGGGGGCACCGGTTGGCCGCCGTCCTGGCCAGCCTCGTCTTCCTCGCCGGCTTCCTGGCCCGCGACATCTCGGTCGCGCCCGCCGGCCGGCCCGGCCAGCAGATCGTCGAACGCACCGCCCTGCTGCTGGGCTGGTTCGTGGCGGCCAACGTCGCCGGGCTCGTCGCGCGGCAGCGCCGGGCGTACCTGGAACAGGTCGAGCAGCGGGCGATCGATGCCGAACGCACCCGCGAGGAGATGGCGCTGCGGCGCGCGGGGGAGGAGCGCCTGCGCATCGCCCGGGACCTGCACGACTCGCTGACCCACAGCATCTCGGTGATCAAGGTGCAGGCCGGGATCGCCGTGCACCTGGCCCGCAAGCACGGCGAGGAACCGTCGGCCGCGCTGCTGGCGATCCAGGAGGCCAGCGGCGCCGCGATGCGGGAACTGCGCGCGACCCTGGACGTCCTGCGCTCACCCTCCGATGGGGACGGCGTCGGGCTGGCCCGGGTGGGTGAGCTCGCCGAGCGGACCCGGGGCGCCGGCGTACCGGTGCAGCTGACCGTCATCGGTCAGCCTCGCGATCTGCCCGTCGAGGTCGGCCAGGCCGGGTATCGCGTCGTCCAGGAGGCGCTGACCAACGTCGCCCGCCACGCCGGCTCCGCCACCGCCCAGATCCACGTCGAGTACGCCCCGGCACAGCTGACCGTGTCGGTGACCGACGACGGCCAGGCGTCGCCAGTCCGGCCGGTGACACCGGGTGTGGGTCTGCGCGGCATGCGGGAACGGGTCACCGGGCTGGGCGGCACCCTGCACGCCGCCCCCCGCGACAGCGGCGGATTCGCCGTGCGGGCCACCTTCCCGCTGGACGGCCCGGCATGACCCGGGTTTTGCTCGCCGACGACCAGGCGCTGATGCGGGCCGGATTCCGGGCCCTGCTCGACGCCGAGGACGACCTGGACGTCGTCGGCGAGGCCGCCGACGGCGCTTCCGCGGTCCGGCTGTCGCGAGCCCTGCGGCCGGACGTCGTGCTGATGGACGTGCAGATGCCGGGACTCGACGGCATCGAAGCCACCCGGCGGATCGCCGCCGATCCCGACCTCGCCGCGGTGCGGGTCCTCATCCTCACCAACTACGGGCTCGACTCCTACGTCTTCGCCGCACTCCGCGCCGGCGCCAGCGGATTCCTCCTCAAGGACGCCGACCCCGCCGCCCTGCTGCAGGCCATCGCCGTCGTGGCTCGCGGCGACGCGCTGCTCGCCCCCGCGGTCACCCGTACGCTCATCGGCGAGTTCGTCGCCGGCCCGCCGCCGGCCGACCCGGCGGCCGGGCGCGACGTGCTGACCGCCCGGGAACAGGAGATCGTCGAGCTGGTCGCCCGGGGGCTCAGCAACGACGAGATCGCCGAGCGTATGGTGATCAGTCCGTTGACCGCCAAGACGCACGTCAACCGGGCGATGACGAAGCTGCACTGCCGCGACCGTGCCCAACTGGTCGTGTGGGCGTACGAGTCGGGGTTGATCAGGCCACGTCGCAGGTAAGACCACTGTGCAGCGGATCGGCGGTGGTTACGTTCGCCGGGAGTCACGGCGAGATGCGCACCTCGACCGAGCTGATGAACCAGCGGAAGTCGGACGTGCTGTGGATGGACACGTCGTTGGTGCCGCTCGAGTCGAACGAACGGGTTCCCACGCAGACGATCACGGACTGACCTGCGGGCACCGGGCCCGCGCTGAACAACTGCGCGAAGTAGTGGGCACCGCGGGTCAACTTGACCTGCAGGAAGTGATCGTCGTCGTCGGTCGCCTCGTCGAAGGTCGACATCTCGGCGTACGAGGGCTCGGACACATTGGGATGCAGCACGTCGAGCATCAGGAAGTTGGTCTGGCCGGTGCGGGAGTTCGACCATCCCCACTCGTCCGTCGTGTCCAGCCGGTGTGTCGCCTGGACGCACTGCGCGTCGATGAGGACCTCGATCAGACCGGTGGTCGGCGGCACGAAGGCGAACGCGACTGCGCTGAAACCGTCGCCGGACGCGTAGTCGAAGTCGCCGGCGTCGCCGTCGTCCATGGTGATGGAGATGCCCACGTCCCCGAGAGACGGGTTCAGCGTATGAATGCGATCGACGACGAAGTTGTCGTTGCGTACCGGGACGAACCCGAAGTTGAACCCGAAGAACGGTGGCCGGAAGACCTCCCACCGGTGCGGGTCGTCGCTGTCGTCCGGCTCGAAGACGCCCCAGGGGAGAGCCCGATCGTGGAAGGGGGACAGGCTCAGCCACTTGTCGAGGTTGTTCGAGAGATGGAACCCGGGGCTGATGTTGCCGTCGGCCGCGAACACCTCGTTGATCGCCTCGTGGTAGTCGGCGGCGATCGCGACCATCGCTTCCTGCCGGATGTCCCGGCGGCGCAGGAATGCCTTGGCCTTGCGTCTGCGGGCCTTGTTCAGTCTGTCGTAGCTCGACGCCAACCCTCCGGGTGGCTGGAGCAGGTCACGAAGAGTCACTCGTTCCTGCTGCATCAGGTCCCTCAGGTCCGCCCAGGTGTCGTCTCCGAGCAGGCGCCGCAGCCGGTGGCTCGCCTCGGCCGACTTTTTGGCTGCCGTGCTGCTGCGCTTCCTGGTGATCGCCCGGAGGCGCTGGTCGCGCTCCTCCGCTGCCGCCTCCGCCGATCGCTGGGCTTCGACCGGGAAGTGGCGAAGATTGCGAACTGTCATGTCGGTGCTGACCATGGGAACCACCCGTCAAAGCCTTGCCTACATCGTGCTGCGAAACTCATCGGCGGGCCATACGGGTTGTGCCATGCAGGCAACGCCACATCTCCTGGCAAAAGGTGCTGACAGGGTGGGGACTCCGGAGCGGATGAGAAGTCAACCCCGCAATCCGCAGGTAGCCGAGTTGGCCGAGTTGATCACCTCGTGTCCGTGGCTGCGCAACGTGCTGGTGGTCGTGCGGGACGCGGGTCTACCGGACGCCTGGGTAGGAGCGGGGGTGCTGCGGGATCTCGTCTGGGGCCAACGGTTCGGGGACGGCTTCAACCCTCAGGACGTCCGGGACGTCGACGTTGCCTTCTTCGACCCCGACGACCTCACCGGCGGCAACGACGTCGCGGCCACCGAGCTGCTACGACGCTACGAACCGGCGGTTCCCTGGGAGGCGACCAACCAGGCCGCCGTGCACACCTGGTACGAGAGCGTGTTCGGCACGGGCCCGGTCGCTGCCCTCGGCTCCGTGACCGAGGCGGTGGCCACCTGGCCGGAGACCGCCACCTGCGTCGCGGTGCGTCTGGACGCTGCCGAGACACTGCACGTCTGCGCCCCGCTCGGGCTGGACGACCTGCTCCACGGCGTATGGCGGCGCAATCCGCGTCGAGTGACCGTCGAGCTGTCCCGCGCCCGCCTTGCCCGTCACGAGCCGAGCAGACGATGGCCGAAGGTGCGGGTCATCCCGCCGTAGCCACACCCCGCGAACCGCCCGGCTCCTGACCTACGGCAGGGCAGAGAAACCGCACGCGGGCACGTGTGCGCCCGCCGCAATCGGGTAGGCATCGCTGCTACCCGCGTGATCCGGACGGCTACCCGATCGAGCCGGGCCGTCCTGGCCTGAGGGACGGACACCCCCGGCGGAAGGAGAACCGTGAACCACGCCGAGTTCCTCGAAGCGGTGGGGAAGCGGGCGGGGCTGCCACCGGCGGAGGCGGCGACTGTCACCGGGGCCGCGCTCACGACCCTGGCCGAGCGGGTCAGTGGCGGCGAGGCGCGGGAGCTCGCCGCGCAGCTGCCGGACGAGTTCCGGGGGTACCTGCACAAGACCGTGGATTTCGCCGAACAGCTCGACCTGGTGGAGTTCCTCAACGAGGTGGCGGCCCGCGCGGGCATGGACGATCAGCGGGCCGCCGACGGTGCCCGCGCAGTGCTGACCACCCTGCGCGAGGCGGTGGCCGCCGAGGTACTCGCGGCTCTGGAATCCGAGCTGTCGAAGGACATCCGGCAACTGTTTCAGCCGGTGAGCCGTGGCGACGAAGGAGTGACCGAGCCGCCGGTCAGCTGACCGCTACGCTTCCGTGGGCATTCCAGCGGGCGAACGCCCATCCGGCTGAGGAGAGAGAGCGACGGTGCCAAAGGCCTACTGGATCACCACGTACCGGTCCATCAGCAACGAGGAGAAGGTCGCCGCCTACGCCGAGCTGGCCGGGCCGGCGCTGCGGGCCGCCGGCGGCACGTTTCTGGCGCGCGGCCTGCCGTCGCGGGCGTTCGAGTCCGGAGCGTTGGAGCGTACGACGCTGATCGAGTTCGAGAGCGTCGACGCCGCGCTCGCCGCCTACGACAGCCCCGCTTATCAGGAGGCGCTGCGGGCGCTCGGCGACGGAGCCGAACGCGACCTGCGGATCATCGAAGCCACGCCCTGACGCGCGGCGACGGGCGTGCCGGGAGCGGCTCGAACCGGCCGTCCTGGCAGCACAGTCGTCGCGACTGAGCATTGACGATTTCGATGCTCACCCACCAAAGCACTCGGGCTGTTCATGCTGACCGATCCCGGATAGGGTCCCCGCCATCGTCTCTGGCAGGAGGTTTCCGGTGGTCAGGAAGCGCGCGCTTCGTATTGTCGTCGGTCTCGCCGCACTCTCGCTCGCCGTCGCCGGCTGTGGACGCTCGACCAGCGGTCAGACGCCGCAGGCCGGTGTCTCCGCCTCGGTCGCCGCCGACGCCAAGGCCGCCGACCTGGTCCCGGCCGACCTCAAGGGGAAGGGCGTGCTGCGGGTCGCCACCGCCGAGGGCTACCCGCCGATGGAGATGTACAAGGAGGGGACCCAGGAGCTGGTCGGCGTCGACCCGGAGCTGGCGGCGGCGATCGCCGGGCGGCTCGGCCTGAAGCTGGAGATGACCAACGCGAGCTTCCCCGGCCTGATCCCGGGCCTGCAGGCCGACCGGTGGGACCTGGCGATGTCCTCGATGAGCGACACCGAGGAGCGCCGTAAGGCCGTCGACTTCGTCGACTACTTCCAGGCCGGCGGCGCGATCATGGTGGCGAAGGGCAACCCGGCCGGGGTGAAGGACCTGGCGGACCTCTGCGGCCGCGCCGTGGTGCTCGCCAAGGGCAGCTCCAACCTCGCCATCGGCGAGAAGCAGAACGGCTCGTGCGCCAAGAAGATGACCATCTCGCAGAGCGAGGACGCCCCGACCGGCCTGCTGCAGATCGACGCCGGGCGCGCGGTGGCCACCATCGTCGACTACCCGGTGGCCAAGATGCTGGCCCAGCAGAGCGGCAAGTACGAGGTGCTGGAGGCCCAGTACGAGGCCGGCCCGTGGGGCATCGCGATCGACAAGAAGGACAGCCAGCTGCGTGACGCCGTCCAGCGGGCCCTCCAGGAGCTGATCGCCGCGGGCGAGTACGCCAAGCTCCTGGAGAAGTGGGGCGTGCAGGGCAGCGGTGTGCAGACCGCGACGGTCAACGACCAGAAGTGAGCACACCGGTGGACGCGACCGTCCCGGGCCCGGCTTCGGCCGGGCCCGCCGGCCCGGAGACGCCGGAGGTGAACCGGATCAGCCACCCGCTGCGACCGGGGCGCTGGCTGGCCGCCGGGGCGACCGCCCTGATCCTGGCCTGGCTGGCCTGGACCATCGCGATCAACCCGAACCTGCACTGGGACATCGTCGTCAAGTACCAGTTCGACCGGGTCATCCTGGAAGGGCTCTGGGTCACCGCCCAGCTCACGGTCGCGTCCATGGCGATCGGCGTGATGCTCGGCGTCGTCGTGGCGCTGATGCAGGTCTCCGACAGCCGCATCCTGCGCGCCGGAGCCATGGCGTACGTCTGGTTCTTCCGCGGCACGCCGCTGCTGGTGCAGCTGATCTTCTGGTTCAACATCGCGCTGATCTTCCCCGAGATCGGGCTGGGCGTGCCGTTCGGCGGCCCGAAGCTGGTGACCTGGGAGACGAACACCCTGGTCACCGGATTCGTCGCGGCGCTGCTCGGGCTCAGCATCAACGAGGGCGCCTACATGAGCGAGATCGTTCGAGCCGGCCTGCGCGCGGTCGACCCCGGCCAGCAGGAGGCCGCGGCGGCGCTGGGCATGTCCCGCATGAAGATCATGAGGCGGGTGGTGCTGCCCCAGGCGATGCGGATCATCGTCCCGCCGACCGGCAACCAGTTCATCTCCATGCTCAAGACCACCTCGCTCGTCTCGGTGATCGCCGGCGCCGACCTGCTCACCGTCGCCCAGCGGCTCTACCTGACCAACTTCGAGGTGATCGCCCTGCTGATCGTCGCGTCCCTCTGGTACCTCGTGCTGACCACCGTCGCCAGCATCGGCCAGTACTACCTGGAACGTCGGTTCAGCCGCGGCTTCGGCGCCACCGCGCCGGGCACCCTGCGCGGGCGGATCACCCGCAACCTGCGCTTCACCGGGAGCGCGCGATGACCCCGCCGATGGTGCAGTGCCGCTCGCTGCGCAAGAGCTTCGGCCGGCTGGAGGTGCTGCGCGGCATCGACCTGACCATCGAACGCGGCCGGGTCGTCTGCGTGGTCGGCCCGTCGGGCTCCGGCAAGTCCACCCTGCTGCGCTGCCTCAACCACCTCGAGGAGCCGCAGGCGGGTCGGGTCTACGTCGACGGCGAGCTGATCGGATACGAGGAGCGCGGCGGCCGGCTGCGGCCCCTGCCGGACGCGCGACTGCGCCGCCAGCGCGAGTCGATCGGCATGGTCTTCCAGCGCTTCCACCTGTTCCCGCACCGCACCGCCCTGGAGAACGTGATGGAGGGCCTGGTCGCGGTGAAGGGCGTCCCGTCGGCTGTCGCGCGGCAGCGCGCCGCTGACCTGCTCGACCGGGTGGGACTGGCCGACCGCGCCCACCACTACCCGGCCCAGCTCTCCGGCGGCCAGCAGCAGCGGGTCGCCATCGCCCGCTCGCTGGCCATGTCGCCGAAGCTGATGCTCTTCGACGAGCCGACCTCGGCGCTCGACCCGGAGCTGGTCGGCGAGGTGCTGGAGGTGATGAAGGACCTCGCGGCGAGCGGGATGACCATGATCGTGGTGACCCACGAGATGGGCTTCGCCCGGGAGGTCGGCGACCACCTCGTCTTCATGGACGAAGGCCTGATCATCGAGGAGGGCCCACCCCGGGAGGTGCTCGCCGCGCCACGGCACGACCGCACCCGCGCCTTCCTGTCCAAGGTGCTCTGAATGGCGCGCCTCGACCTGCTGATCACCGGCGGGGACGTGATCGACGGCACCGGCGCGCCGGCCCGCCCCGCCGACGTGGGCGTCCGCGACGACCGGCTCGTGCTGCTGCCACCGGCCAGCCGCACTCCCGCCGCGGAGGTCATCGACGCCGCCGGGCTGGTCGTCACGCCGGGCTTCGTCGACGTGCACACCCACTCCGACCTGCTCGCCGGCGACGACGAGCAGCGGGAGGTGCTGCGCCGGGCGCCGCTGCTCCAGGGCGTCACCACGGAGATCTGCGGCAACTGCGGCATCGGCCCCTTCCCGGTCCCACCCCACCGCACCGAACCGGTGCGGGAGCTGATCGCCGCGACCTTCGGCCCACCCGCGTCGGCGTACGCGTCGTTCGCCGAGTTCGCCGACGCCCAGGGCGCGGCCCGGCGCAACCACCTCGCCGCCCTCGTCGGCCACGGCACCCTACGCGCCGCGGTGGTCGGCTTCGCCCAGCGGCGGGCCACCCCCGCGGAGATCCGGCGGATGTGCGCCCTGCTCGACGAGGCGCTCGCCGCCGGCGCGGCCGGCCTGTCGACCGGGCTGATCTACTCCCCGGGCGTCAACGCCGGCACCGACGAGGTCATCGCCCTCGCGCGGGTGGCGGCCGCACACGGCAAGCCGTACGTGACCCACCTGCGCGACGAGATGTCCCAGGTCGAATCCGCACTCGAGGAGGCCATCGACATCGCCACCGCGGCCGGGTCGGCGCTGCAGGTCTCCCACCACAAGACGGCCGGGCGCCGCGCCTGGGGCGCCACCGTCCGCACCCTCGCCCGACTCGAACGGGCGCGCGCCGACGGGCTGGACGTCACCTGCGACGTCTACCCGTACACCGCCGGCAGCACCGCCCTGCACGCGATGCTCCCGCCGTGGCTGATCGCCGACGGGGTACCGGCGATGCTCACCGCCGCCGCCGAGCCGGCGGTCCGCGACCGGATCCGCCACGACCTGGTCGCCGGCGTGCCCGGCTGGGAGAACACCGTCGGCAACGGCGGCTGGGACCTGATCCGCGTGGCGTCCGCCCCGAACCACCCCGACGCCCAGGGCCACACGATCGCCGACCTGGCCGCCGCGCACGGCGTCGACCCCGTCGACTACGCCTGCGACCTGCTCGCCGCCGAACACGGCGACGTCACCATCCTCAGCCACTCCATGCACGAGGACGACGTACGCCGGGTGCTGGCCAGCCCGCTGACCATGCTCTGCTCGGACGGCGTACCGAAGGGCGGCCGACCGCACCCACGGTGGGCGGGCAGCTTCGCCCGGGTGCTCGGCCACTACGTTCGGGACGTGGGACTGCTGGAGCTGCCGGAGGCGGTGCACAAGATGACGGCGATGCCCGCCGGCCGCTTCGGCCTGACGGAGCGGGGGCTGCTCGCCGACGGGTACGCCGCGGACCTGGTGGTCCTCGACCCGCAGCGGGTCGCCGACGGCGCCACGTACGACGATCCGCTGGCGCCGCCGCGCGGGGTGCGGTGCGTGGTGGTCGATGGCCGGGTCGTGGTGGACGGCGGCGCGGTCACCGACGCGCGGCCCGGCCGGGTGCTGGCCGTGGCGGATCGGACGCCGGTCGTACCGGGGCGGCGATGAGCCCGACGGTGCGGGTCGGGGCAATGGTGCGGCGGCTGGACGACGGCCGCACCCTCTCCGCCGACCCCGACCTGGTCCTGCCACTGGCCAGCGTCGGCAAGGTGCTGATCCTCGGCGAGGTGGCCCGCCGGCTCGCGGACGGCACGCTCACCGCGGGCCAGCCGGTCGACCTGCTCGACGCGGACCGGGAGGTCGGCGGCACCGGCCTGCTCGGCCAGCTGTCGCCCCGCCGGTGGACGGTCGCCGACCTGGCCACGGCGGTCGCCGCGGTCAGCGACAACGCCGCCACCAACGCCCTGCTGCGGCTGGTGACCCTGACTGCCGTGCAGGACCTGGCCCGCCGCGCCGGGCTGCGGGACACCACCGTGCACGACCGGATCCGAGCCGAGCGCGGCCCCGACGTACCGGAAACCTTCGCCACCGGCACCGCCCGCGAACTCTGCGCCTTCCTCGCCGGAGTGGCGCAGGGGACCTGGCAGGGCCCGCAGGCCTGCCGGCTGCTGCGCGGCTGGCTCGCCGGGAACACCGACCGCACGATGGTCGCCGACTCGATCGGCCACGACCCATGGTCGAGCGACGGCGTCCGGGTCGAGAACAAGACCGGCACCGACACCGGGGTACGCGCCGACACCGGCATCGTGTCCGGCCGGCACACCGTCGTCTACGCCGTGATCGCCGCGTTCGCGCCCGGCGCCGAGCGGGCCGCCGTGGCCGAGCTGCGGCGCTGGGGTGCGGCGGTCGACCGGCTCGCCGGACCCCACCGCTCCGACAACTCCTGACTGAGCGTCGCCGCCGCGTCGCTCAGCCGCTCCACGAACCTGCCCACCACCGGATTGGGATTGCCGGGGCGCAGCGCCACGCCGATGTCCCGGTACAGCTTGGCGTGGGCGAGCTGCCGCACCGCCACCCCGCCGGGGTTGCGCAGGCCGAGCGACGGCACCAGGGCCACCCCCACACCGGCCCGGACCAGGCCCAGCACCACTTCGTAGTGGTCACTGCGGCAGCGGACCCGCGGCGCGAAGCCCTCCGCTCGCGCCGCCAACTCCAGCACCGACACCTCGCCCTGCACGCCGAGGGTGGTGACCCACGGCTCGGCGGCAAGGTTGGCGAGCCGAAGTCGCCGCCGGCGGGCGAGCGGATGGTCGGCGGGGAGCACCACCAGCTGTGGGTCCACCATCAGCGGCTCGACCTTCGCGTCCGGCGACTGCTGCGCCGGACTCAGCGGATGGTCGAAGACCACCACCAGGTCCAGCTCACCCTGGTGGAGGCGGGGCAGCAGTTCGTGCGGCTGCCCCAGGATCAGCGCCAGCTCGACCTGCGGATGGTCCCGGGTGAAGCTCGACAGCGCCCGCGGCAGCAGCTCGGTGCCGGCGGTGGCGAAGAACCCGATCCGCAGCAGTCCCCGGCGGCCCTCGCCGTGTGCGGACAGCTCATCGCGGGCCGCCGACATCAGATCGGCGATCTGCTGCGCGTAGTCCGCCAGGCGCTGGCCCGCGACCGTGAGCCGCAGACTGCGCGGCCCCCGGTCCACCAGCGCCACCCCGGCCTCCTGCTCCAACGTGGCGAGCTGGTGGGAGACCGCGGACGGGCTCAGCTGAAGCCGCTCCGCGGCGGCGACGATCGTGCCATGCCGAGCGATCTCCAGGACGACCTGCAGGCGTGCGGTGTTGAACATCGGCGGGTTGCCTTCCCTGGTGCGGTGGTCCGGGTCAGTCCCGGGGCGCGAACAGCATGCGCGCCAGCATGAGCATCATCGCCGCGAAGCCGCCGACCAGGGAGAGCCAGGACCATGCCCAGCCGATGGTGAAGCCCAGCACCGCGAACGCCGCGATGGCGATCAGCCAGAGCGTGAGGGTGTACAGGCCGAACCGGGCGGCGGCGGCTGGGTCGTTCGTGAAACGGTCACCGACGTCGTGGTGGGATGCGTGTTGCTGGAGCACCCACGCCTTATGGCGGTTGGTCTGCGTGGCGCCCAGGCAGGTGAACGCGACGATCGAGGCCACGACGGCGAGTGCACCGCCGATCAGCCAGGGCAGCTCGGTCTCGATCAGGTACCGCCAGCCGGAGCCGACGCCCGCCAGGGCCAGGGTCGTGGCGGCCCCGTATCCGGCGGCGCGAAGGCCGGGCATCGGGTGGTTGGTGGTGGTTTCCTGCCGCAGGGCGTCGGCCACGATGAGGCCGACGGGCAGCGCGACGGCGACGATCGCGGCGAGCTGCGCCGGCTCGGGCACGGCGACGTCGACCGCGGCCAGGGCGAGGATGGCGAGCGCGGCGACGGCGATCGCCGCCAGGACGATCACGCGGACCAGGAATCCGGGCTTCGGTCGGACGCGGTGACGTGCCCACGCGGCGACGGGGGAGTCGGACCCGGTCTCCATCTCGTCGATCAGGGATCGGACGTCGCCCAACTCGGCCATCGCGCGGCCGGTGGCGTCGGTCGGGGAGAGCCCGGCGCGTTCGAGATCGGCGACCCGGGCCACCAGGTTGGCTCGGATCTCCTCCTTCAGGTCCTGAAGTTCGGGGGTCACCTCGACGCCTGCGAAGGCCTGGTCGAGGAGGCGGTGGATGTCCGTCGTGGAGCCGCGCGTGGTGTCGTTCGAGGCGGTCATGACGATGCCTTTCCAGTGGCCGGTTGCCGGGGGTGGGTTAGTCGCCGAGGTCGAGCAGCGAGTCGATGAGATCGCGCGTGACCACCCATGCCGCGACGTTGCGGCGGTAGACGGAGTGGCCGGCGTCGGTGATGCGGTAGTACTTCCGCCGCCCGCCCTTGGTTTCGTCGCCCCAGTAGGCCTCGACGAGTCCGTCCTTGACCAGGCGCCGGTAGCTCGCGTACAGCGTCGCTTCCTTGATCTCATACGCCCCGCCGGTCGCGTCGCGGATCGTCTTGAAGATCTCGAAGCCGTAGCTGTCGCCGCGGCGCAGGATCCCCAGCACGATCGTGTCGGTGTGCCCGCGGAGCAGGTCGGCGGCGAAGGCGTCACCGAGAAGGGCGGCGTCACTCCCGCTTCTCTCAAACATGACTAGTACTTTATCAGATCCAGTACTAGTCCAGCCATACTCATTGCCGTCAAGAATGCTCAGGGCGTCCTTCAGCGGTGCTGTCGGGGAGGCCGGTGCCGCGGCGGTCAGTGGCCGCGGTAGAGGGCGTCGATGTCAGCGGCGCGATGCCGCTGCACCACCTCGCGTTTGACCTTCAACGTGGGGGTGAGTTCACCGTTGGCCTCGGTGAAGTCGTCCGGCAGGATCCGGAAGGTCTTGATCGCCTCCGCGTGGGAGACCGACCGGTTCGCCCGGTCGATCGCGCTCTGGATCTCGCCGCGCAGCGCCGGGTCCTCGCGCAACTCCGCGACCGAGGCGTGCGGGTGGCCGTGCGCGTCGCGCCACCGGGTCCACGCCTGCGGGTCGATGGTGACCAGGGCGGCGACGTATGGCTTGCCGTTGCCGGCCAGCATGGACTGGCTGACCAGCGGGTGTGCGCGGACCCGGTCCTCGAGCGGGGCGGGGGCGATGTTCTTGCCCTCCGCGGTCACCATGATCTCCTTGGTGCGTCCGGTGATCCGCAGGTAGCCGTCGTCGTCGAGGCTGCCGAGGTCGCCGGTGCGGAACCAGCCGTCGGCGGTGAACGTCTCGCTGGTCGCGGCCGGATTGTTCCAGTAGCCCCGGAACACGACGTCACTGCGGACGAGGATCTCCCCGCTGTCGGCGATGGCCAGCTCGACGCCGGGCAGCGGCCGGCCGACGGTGCCGATCCGCATCGCCGAGGGCCGGTTCACCGCCAGCGCCGGGGACGTTTCCGTCAACCCGTACCCCTCCAGGGTCGTGAGGCCGGCGCCCCGGAAGAAGTGCCCGAGCCGCTCACCGAGGGGAGCCCCGCCGACCACGGCCAGCCGGCAGCGGCCGCCGAACGCGGCCCGCAGCTTCCGGTAGACCAGCAGGTCCAGCAGACCTCGCGCCAGCCGGAGGCCCGTCCCGGGGCCGGACGGCGTGTCGAGCGCCCGGCTGTACCGCGCCGCGACCCGGTCCGCGACGGCGAACAGCCACCCCTGATGCTGGTCGGCGGCCTTCTGCCGCGCCCCGGTGTACGCCTTCTCGAACATCCGCGGCACCGCGAGCACGAACGTCGGCCGGTGCCGGCGCAGCTGGTCCAGCACGCCACGCGCGCTGGGGCTGTGCACCATGGTCGCCCGGGTCTGCACCATGCCCACCTGAATCATCCGGGCGAAGGCGTGCGCCAGCGGCAGGAAGAGGACCGTCGACGCCGCCTGGTTGAACAGCTCGGGCAGCGCCGCGACCGCGTTGGCGACGTCGAGGTGGATGTTCCGGTGCGTCAGCACGCAGCCCTTCGGCCGGCCCGTCGTCCCGCTGGTGTAGACGATCGTGGCCGGGTCCGCCCCCGACACCGCGGCCCGCCGGCGTTCGACGGCCGCCTCGTCGACGGCCCGACCCCGCTCGGCCAGCCGGACCAGGTCGCCGGCGTCGATCTGCCACACCTCGCGCAGCTCCGGCAGCCCGTCGCGTACGCCGGTCAGCAGCGCGGCGTGGTCGGCCGTCTCCACCACGCACGCCACCGCGCCCGAGTCGGCAAGGATCCAGGCCAGCTGCTCGGCGCTCGACGTGTCGTACACCGGAACGGTCACCGCGCCGATCGCCCACACCGCGTAGTCGACCAGGGTCCACTCGTACCGGGTGCGGCTCATCAGCACCACCCGGGCCCCCGGCGTCACGCCCGCCGCGACCAGCCCGCGGGCCACGGCCAGCACGTCGTCGCGGAACTGCCGGCAGGTCACCACGGACGGGTCACCGGACGGGTGCGGCCACGTCCGGGCGTCCGGGTCCGGGCGCCGGAACTGCACCGCGCCCGGGTCCCGCCGCCCGTTGTCCCACACCACGTCGGCCAGCCCGACCGACTCCCCGCCGGTGACCTTCGGCTCCACGCTGACGTTGCGCCGCATCACGCTCAGGATTTCCTAGCGGCTCCGCTTGAGCTGGTCGCAGAGCTTCTCGGGGTCCCGTACGAAATCCATGCCCTTGTCGCGCAGCCGGGAGAAGTCGTCGATCATGTGCTGCACCTCGCCGGGGGTGAACCGTCGGTCCTCGTCGCCCGACTTCTTCAGCCAGCCGATCACGTCGTCGTAGCCTTTCCAGTCCCGCTTGCCCATCAGGCGCTCGATGTCGGTGACGTCGTAGTCCTTCTGCATCGCCTGGCTGGCCGGATCGTGGATCTTCATTGCCTGCTCCTCCCCGTGGGACGGTGGTCTGCCGCGCGATTGCCCGAGGCGTCCGGCGGCAAACGGCCAGCGGGATGATCGCCGTCAGACGCCCGACGGATACGTCTCGGGCTCGGCCAGGCCGATGGGCCGTACGCGCAGCGGTCGGACCGCCTGGGTCTCGTCGATCCAGCAGAAGGCGTCGTAGCGATCGCCGAGCACTGTGGGCACGTAGTTGCCGAAGCTCTCCCGCTCGGGGTGGTAGACGACGCCGATCGCCCGGTGGTCGAGCTCGTCGGCGAGCACGTCGGGCTTGCCGTCGCTCGGGAAGACGAACAGGGACTGCGCCGGCGCGGCGCCGTGCAGGACCTCTTCCAGGGAGTGCCGGCGGCCCGGTGGCACCGGCATCACCTCCATCGGCGCGCCCCACGCGTCGCCGGCCACCACTGTGCCGTGGTGGGTGCCGAAACCGACCAGCATGACCTGGTCCGGGCCGTACCGCTCCCGGGCGAGTTGGCCGATGTTGACCTCTCCGGCGTCGGTCATGTCGGTGGCCCGGGCATCCCCGACGTGGGTGTTGTGCGCCCAGACGACCGCCTTCGACCCCGGCCCGTAGTGCCGCAGCAGCCGGTCGAGGGTGTCGTCCATGTGCCGGTCGCGGACGTTCCACGACTCTCGGCCACCGCGCGCCATCGTCCGGTAGTAGCGCTCCGCCCCGGCGACGATCTCGGCGTTCTGCCAGGCCCCGAAGCGGCCCGCGCCGTCGGCCAGGGCCCGCTCGCGCAGCCCGACGAGCAGGTCCACCACCTCGTTCTCGCAGTTGTTCGGCACGAACCGGGTGGCGAGCGCGTACTGCTGCGGGTCTTCCTCGTAGGGCTGGAAGCAGCGGTACGCGGCCAGCGCCGCGGGCACCTGCTCCGGGTCGTGCTCCTGCAGCCAGGTGATGATCTCGCGCAGCGACTCCCACAGCGAGTACACGTCCAGACCGTGGAACCCGGCGCGGTCCGGCTCGTCCACCCCCGCGTTGCGGGTACGTAGCCAGCGGGTGAAGTCCATGATCTCCTCGTTGGCCCACATCCAGGTCGGCCAGCGCTCGAAGGTGGCGAGCGCATCCCGCGGGTCGCTCGGCGCGCCCGGGTGGCAGCGGACGCTGCGGTCCACCCGGTCGCAGTCGGGCCAGTCACCCTCCACGGCGACGAACGAGAAGCCCTGCTCCTCGATCAGCCGCCGGCTGATCGCCGCGCGCCAGGTGTAGAACTCGTGCGTGCCGTGGCTCGCCTCGCCGAGCATCACCACCCGGGCGTTTCCGATCCGGTCCAGCAGTACGTCCAGGTCACCCGGGTCGGCCAGCGGCGCTGCCAGCCCGGTCACCTCGTCGTCGTAGCGCCCCATGTTCACCCCCGCCGCGTCAGGATCCGGCCCCGTGCCCCTGGCGTACCCGACCCGGCATCGGCCATGCGAGCCGGCGGAGCGGGCCGCGACGTCCGGATGCGCGTTGGTTCGGACGGCGGCGAATGACCGGTGTCCTGCCGGGTAGGCGGGCGGGGACACCGAGGAGAGGCCGATGACCGTAACCGTTCCCGACGTGATCGTCCGTTATTACCAGCTCGCCGCCGAACCGGACGTCGACGCCTTCGTCTCCTGCTTCACCGATGACGCGATCGTCGCCGACGAGGACCGGACCTACGAGGGGCCGGCGGCGATCCGCGCCTGGCGGGAGCAGACCACGGCGCAGTTCGACTACCAGGCGGTGCCGGAAGCGGTCGAGGAGGAGGCCGGCGGCAACCTGGTGGTGACGACGTTCGTCTCGGGCACGTTTCCGGGTAGCCCGGTCCGGCTGCGCTACCGGTTCACGCTGCGCGACGGCCTGATCGGCGCCCTGGACATCCGCCCGTGAGGGCCGTCGGCGCGTCCCGCGCGGCGCTTGCCGCAAACTCGGCATAACCGCGATACCCAAGGTGGCGAACCCGTAACTTTGAGCTGCTGTCCAGGCTTCCCGGGGTCGAGTGGGTCGACGTCGGTGGTCGGCGGGTTCATCGGGGCAGTGGCACTGTCGGTCGCCGGGCTGCCGACCGGCTCGTCGGCCAGCTTCACGCCGAACCCCGTCGGCGCCGCCGGCGCCGCCACCCTGCGGGTGAGCACCGCCAGCCGGACCCCACGCGGCACGTTCACGTTGGTCATCACCGGCGCCAGCGGCTCGCTGGTCCACCAGGCCACCGCGACGCTGGTGGTCCGCTAGCAGGCGGCCGACCAAGCCGACCCGGAGCGTCGTGCCCGTTCTCGATGGCGCCTATCCGAGCTGCGTCCCGGGTGCCGCGGGCGGCTGCAGCTCGTCGAGCGGGACGTCGGGGTCGGCCAGGCGGTCGAGGTCGACCGGGTCCGCCGCCGCGACGAGCCGCCGGATCGACGGGACAACGTCCCACACGTTGACGTTCATGCCGGCCAGCACCCGCCCGCCGGCGGTCCAGAAGGCGATGAACTCGCGCTTGGCGACGTCACCCCGGACGACCACCCGGTCGAACTTCCCGGGCGGGGCATGTCCGACGTACTCCATGCCCAGGTCGTACTGGTCCGTGTAGAAGTAGGGCAGCTCGTCGTAGCTCACCGGCTGTCCCAGCATGGCCCGGGCTGCCGCGGCGCCGGCGTGGAGCGCGTTGGCCCAGTGCTCGACGCGCAGGTGCCGGCGCAGCACGGGATGGTAGGCGTTGGCGACGTCGCCGGCCGCGTGGATGTGCGGGTCGGCGGTGCGCAGGGACGCGTCGACGACGATCCCGTTCTCGACGGGGAGGCCCGCCGCCGTCGCCAGCTCGGTGTTCGGCCGTACGCCCACGGCCACCACCACGGCGTCGGCGGGCAACTCGGTGCCGTCGGCCAGCAGGACGGAGGAGACGCCATCGGTGCCGCGGACCGCGACGACCTCGGTGTCGAAGTGGAAGGTGACGCCGTGGTCCCGGTGCAGGTTGGCGAACACCCGGGCGATCTCGTCGCCGAGCACCCGGCGCAACGGCAGCGCGGCCGTCTCGACGACGTCGACGGTGGCGCCGCGCAGCCGGGCCGCCGCGGCGACCTCCAGGCCGATCCACCCCGCTCCGACGATCACGACGCGCGCGCCGTCGACCAGCGCCGCGCCGATTCGCCGGCTGTCGGCGAGGGTACGCAGCCGCAGCACCCCGTCCAGGCCGACGCCGGGTGCCGCGAGGTCGCGGGGTGTGGCGCCGGTGGCCAGCAGCAGCTTGTCGTACCGGACGTGCTGGCCGTCGGCGAGCCGGACCTCTCGGGCGGACCGGTCGACGGCCTCGACGCTGACGGCGGTGCGCAGATCGACGTCGTGCTCGGCGTACCACCCGGCCTCGTGGACGAACACGCTGTCGGGTTCGGCGTCCCCGGTCAGCAGGCCCTTGGACAGTGGTGGCCGCTCGTACGGTCGCTCGGGCTCGTCGCCGAGCACGACGATGCCGCCGCCGAAGCCCTCCTCCCGCAGCGTCTGCGCGGCCCGCGCGCCGGCGAGCCCGCCTCCCACGATCACGAACGTGCCGGTCTTCGACATCGGTCCAGCTCCTTTTCAGGTACGCCGGTCAGCGGTGGCCGACCCCAGCCAGGGTGAAGAACTCGGCGCGCGAGCGGTGGTCGTCGCGCAGGGTGCCGAGCAGGGTGGAGGTGATGGTGCTGCTGCCGACGGCCTGGACGCCGCGCAGCGTCATGCACAGGTGTTCCGCTTCGATGACCACGCCGACCCCGCGCGGGCGCAGCTGGGTGGTCAGCCAGTCGGCGATCTGTTTGGTCAGGCGCTCCTGGACCTGCGGGCCGTGGGCGAACAGTTCGACCACCCGGGCCAGTTTGGACAGTCCCAGGATGCGTTCGCCGGGCAGGTAGCCGACGTGCGCGACGCCGACGAACGGCAGCAGGTGGTGTTCGCAGACCGACCGGATCGGGATGGCCCGGGCCAGCACCAGCTCGTCGTAGCCCTCGTCGTTGTCGAAGGTGGTCAGCTGGAACTCGCGCGGGGTGAGCAGTTCGGCGTAGGCGCGGGCCATCCGGCCCGGGGTGTCGGCGAGCCCCTCGGCGGAGAGGTCCACGCCGAGCGCGGCCAGGAACTCCGCCGCAGCCCGTTCGGCGGCGGCCAGGTCGCGGCGGGGACGCTGGTGCGGCACCCGGAGGGCGGTGACCGTCACCTCAGTGACCTCCCACGCCGAGGGCGACGAGCGCGGTCAGGACCAGCGTGGCGGCGGCGAACAGGCCGTGGCCGACCACCACGGGTACGGGGAACCGGGACTCGGCGGTCCCCGAACGCCGGGCCGGAATCCAGCGGGCCAGCATCGTGAAGCCGAGCAGCGCCACCGGCAGGAGCGTCCCGAACGCGACCCACGCGAGCGCCTCGTTGTCGACGACCAGGTAGACGATCCACAGCACCAGCCCGATCGCGGCCAGGGCGAAGTGGCCGAACACCAGGCCCGGCGCGAGGCGGCTGCCGCCTCCCGGTCGATGGCCACCGTGCGCGATCCAGGTGCCGAGCATGACGAAGCCACCGGCGGCGGTGATCAGCCAGGTGACGAGTGCGGCGATGCCCATCAGGAGTTCTCCTTGTCTGTGCTGCGGTAGCCGGGTGCCTGGGTGGTCTCGTCGGCGACGCGCACGCCGTACCGGTAGGCCAGCTCGCCGCCGAGGTAACCGGCGACGGTCAGCCCGGCGAGGCTGACCGCCGAGAGCGCCAGCGGTCCCGCGGCCACCGGACCCGCCGTGCCGGCACCCCGGACGGCGAAGTTGACCGCGTACGCGCCGGTGACCGCGAGGTTGATCGCCATGTGCGCGAGTGCGGTGCGGAAGACGGGGGTGCCGGTAGGGATGGCGAACAGGTCCAGGAAGCCGACCAGTGCGG
The DNA here is from genome assembly GCF_030518795.1 of Micromonospora sp. NBRC 110009. Taxonomy (NCBI): domain Bacteria; kingdom Bacillati; phylum Actinomycetota; class Actinomycetes; order Micromonosporales; family Micromonosporaceae; genus Micromonospora; species Micromonospora soli. Next base: position 5,579,506 of record NZ_CP130427.1, read on the forward strand.
CGGCGAGCGCGCCGATGACGCCAAGGCCGATGAGCCACCGTGCGCCCTCGGCCAGGGCCTGCGGCTCGGATACGAACCGGGAGGCGAGGTCGAAGGCGAAGCTGGCCACCCAGGCGCCGATCGGCACGGCCACCAGCGCGGGATGGAGCGGGTGGCCGTACCGGCCGGCCAGGTTGCTCACCGGATGCTTGGCGCGGTCCATGGGTCGCATGAAAACCCCCAAGGCATTTTCACCAACAACCATTGGTGTTATAGATCATGCTGCCCCAGCCCGCCCGGAATTTCAATAGCCTTCACTGGTGATAATCTCGGGGCTGTGAGCACGGGGGAGCGCTGGAGCGCCATGGCCGCGCTCGTCGACCGGTCCCGACGGGCGCTGTACGACTACGTGTGCCGGGCCGATCACCCGGTCACCCGCGAGGAGGCGGCCGAGGCGCACGGCATGTCCCGCAACCTCACCGCATTCCATCTCGACAAGCTCGTCGAGTCCGGGCTGCTGCGGGCCCACTACGAGACGCCGGCCGATCAGCCTCGGGGGCGCGGCCGGACGCCGAAGGTCTACGAGGCGGCCGGCGACGGCGTGGCGATCACCGTTCCGGAGCGGCGCTATGAACTCATCGCCGAGATCCTCGCGGACGCGGTCGCCGAGGACCCCCACGACGCTCCCGAGGCGGCGCGGCGGCATGCCCGGCAACGCGGCTGGGACCTCGCAGCCCGGGTACGCGACGCCGACGAGGACCTCGTCGCCGTGCTCGCCGGCCTCGGCTTCGAGCCCGAGGCGCTCGGCGCCGATGTGCTGCTGCGCAACTGCCCGTTCCATGCCCTGGCCACCCGGCAGACCGCCCTGGTGTGCGGGCTCAACCACGCGTTCCTCGCGGGCCTGATCGACGGCGCGGGACGCACCGACCTGCTGCCCCGGCTCGCCCCGCAGCCCGGTGCCTGCTGCGTCCGGTTGGCGCGGCTCTCACCGGCGGCACAGGTGTAGCGGTCGCCGACCGCCGCTACGGGGCGGGGCTCGCCGCGAGCCCGGTGCAGGCGCGCAGGTCCGCGTACTCCCGGCGGATCCGGGCCGCGTCCTCCCCGCCGGCGAGTTCGGGTCGACCGGTGCTTCGGGAGATCGTCGCGGGCACCAGCTCCGTCTTCGATATCGCCGAACCGTGGAGGGTCACCCGCAGCACCCCGGTGTCGTTGCTGTACGCGTCGTCCCGCCACCACAGGAAGTTGCCGAGGCCGTACTGCACGAAGGTCCGGCCGAGCCACCCGTCGCCGAGCAGCAGGTGGGCGTGGGTGCCGACCACCATCGTGGCGCCCGCCTCGGCCATCTCGCCGGCGAACGCACGAGCCTCGGCGGGTGGACAGTCGTCGCCCTCCGTGCCCCAGTGGACGTAGACGACGACCACGCTGGCCTGACGGCGGGCGGCGCGCACCGCCGCGACGGCGCGCGGCATTTCCCGGGTCATCGCGATGCCGGCCCGGGTGTCGGTGGCTCGCCACTCCGACCAGAGCTCGGCGACCTGGCTGAAGCCGAGGACAGCGATTCTGGTGCCGCGTACCTCGGTGATCCACGGCGTGTACGCCGCCGCCGCGTCGGCGCCCGCGCCGACGGTCGCCATCCCGGCGGCCCGGGCCGCGGCCACGGTGTCGGCCAGCCCCGTCCGTCCGTAGTCCAGCGCGTGGTTGTTGGCGATCGACACGACGTCGACGCCCGCGGCCTTCACCGCGTCATACGCGGTCGCCGGCGCCCGGAAATGGAACTCCTTCGGCTCGGGCGCCCCGCGGGTGGTGACCGCCGTTTCCAGGTTGACCATCGCGAGGTCCGCGGCCGACAGGGTCGACGAGATCGACCCGAAGGCGGTCGGCGGGTCGGCCAGCAGATCTGCCGTACGGTCGGCGAAGTGCACGTCGCCCGCGAAGGCCAGGGTGATCTCGGCGGGGTGCGACGGGGACGCCGCAGGAGCGGCGCGGTTGGGCGCAGCGGCCGGCGAGGTCCGCGCGGGATGGCACCCGGTGACCATCAGGGTCGCCGCCAGCGCGACGAAGGATCGTGCCCAGCTCACTCAGCGCAGCGTACGGAAACCCCGCCCGACCCTGGGCCTGGTTGGCCGGGATTGCCTCGGCCTGGCCGACAGGCCGTGGCCGGCACCCGAACTCCCAGGTGCCGGCCAGTGGCAGATCCAGTGATGCCCGACAGCTGACACGGCCCTGCCGGGGCACTCCCGGCAGGGCCGTGTCAGGTCAGGCGACGAAGCGACGACGCCGTTGCGCGAGCAGCAGTACGAGGCCGACGGCGATGAGACTGCCGCCCATCGCGGCGAGCTTGCCGAGCGTCGGACCGGAGACTGCCGCACCGGTCACCGGCAGGCTCGGGCTCGGTGTCCCGCCGCTCGCCGGGCAGGTCTGCGCCAGGTCGAACGTTCCGTCGGTGCCCGTGATCACCGCTCTGGCGCTGGTGAGGCTGAACGGATTCACCAACGCGCCGGAGGGGGACAGGCCGGCCGGCGTCCTGATCCAGGCCTTGTCGCCGACGATCGCGCGGTCGGCGGCGGGCGTGGTCGTGATGACCTCCGTATCGGGGCCACCCTCCGTGGCGAAGGTGATGGTCAGTGAGGTGAAGGTTCCCTGCTGCGCCGCGGCCGGCAGGGCGAAGACCCAGACGTCCTCAGCCTGGAAGGGGCCACCGCCGAGGTTCGGGTCGCACACGTGCGTGCGGAACCCGGCCGCCGTCGTGCCGGTGTCCGCCGGATCGATGTTGATCGTCGTGTCCGCCCACGCGGGGGCGGCGGCGCCCAGGCCGATCACGGCGGCCAGCATGGTGGCCCCCGCAAGGCGGGCGAATGATGGTTTGGTCAACGAAATCTCCCCAGATAGCGTATTTCTGTTAATAGCTCGTGAAGCGGGGCGCGACCCGGTGACAGGTAACCACGAATGGCGGATGCCGATTGCCAAAATCCAGCTCCTCCCTCGGGCGCCACCAGGCTGTGCTAGGCGAACGAGGCGTGTCCGTCGCTCGCTGCCCGCGAAGTGCGGGGCAGACGCCGGCGACTCGCCAGGCGCGGACTCAGCGGTGGCGCGGCCAAGGGTCATACCGCCGGCGCGACGGGACCGGGTGGCGGTCGCCGGGTGGGGGAGTTACCCACCGAACCGAAGGCCCGTGGCGTCGGGATCCGGTGCTACCTCGGGCTGGTTGCGGCCGTCAGAGCTCGTACGCCTTGTCGTGGCGCGGCTCGTACAGGCCCAGCTCGCCGCCGCCGGGCAGGCGGAGCATCGTCATCAGGCCCCAGCCCCGGTCGCTGACCGGCTCGGTGAACTCGACTCCCTTGACGGTCAGCTCGGCGACGGTCGCGGCAACGTCGTCGCACATCAGGAACAGCTCGTGCGAGGCGGAGTCGGCGGGGTGCACGGCGACCTCGGCCGGCGGCAGCTTGAAGATCAACCATCCGCCGCCGGCGTCGACGTGGGGGTAACCCAGCACATCCCGGAAGAACGCCCGGTCCGCCTCGGCGTCTCGGCTGTAGATGATCACGTGCGCGCCATTGATCACGCCCACGACGATACCCAGACCGTACGACGCTGCGCCGGCGGTCCGTGCACGTGACCTGCTGTCGCTCAGCCCACCTTCGGCACGGCCCGGGCGATGATCGCGGCGAAGTCGACGCCGGCCGGCAGGGTGCCGAATGCCTGGCCGTGGTCGCCGCCGAGCCGGGAGGCGCAGAAGGCGTCGGCGACGGCGGGGTGGCCGTGCCGCACCAGCAGCGAGCCCTGCAGAACCAGGGCGAGCCGTTCGACCACGCGGCGGGCCCGTAGTTCCAGGTCGCCGTGGTCGGACAGGTCGGCCCGCACCTGGCGTACGGCGGCGTCGAGCCGCGCGTCGGCGCCGGCGGCGGCGCTCACCTCGGCCTGGAACGCCGCCATGACCTGGGATTCCTTGCCGAGAGCGCGCAGTACGTCCAGTGCGGCGACGTTGCCGGAGCCCTCCCAGATCGAGTTCAGCGGGGACTCGCGGAACAGCCGCGGCATGCCGGATTCCTCGACGTAGCCGTTGCCGCCCAGGCATTCGAGAGCCTCGGCGGCGTGTGCCGGCCAGCGCTTGCAGACCCAGTACTTGCCGATCGCGAGAGCGAGCCGTTTGAACGCGGTCTCGCCGGCGTCGCCCCGCGCGGACCGGTCGGTCGCTCCGGCGAGGCGCATCATGAGGACGGTGGCGGCCTCGGACTCGACCGCGAGGTCCGCGAGCACGTTGCGCATCACCGGCTGGTCGACGAGGTACCGGCCGAAGGCCTGCCGGTGGGTGACGTGGTGGGCGGCGGTGATCACGCCTTGGCGCATGCCGGCCGCCGCGCCGATGACACAGTCGAGGCGGGTCAGGTTGACCATGTCGATGATCGTGCGGACGCCACGCCCCTCCTCGCCGACCCGCCACGCGACGGCGTGCTCGTACTCCACCTCGGACGAGGCGTTGGACCGGTTGCCGAGCTTGTCCTTCAGGCGCATCAGCCGCATCGGGTTGCGCGTGCCGTCGGGCAGGACGCGCGGGACGAGGAAGCAGGTGAGGCCGCCCGGCGCCTGGCCGAGGGTGAGGAAGAGGTCGCACATCGGCGCCGAGGTGAACCACTTGTGCCCGACGAGGCGATAGGTGCCGTCCGGCTCGGGGCGGGCCGTGGTGGTGTTGGCGCGCACGTCCGAGCCGCCCTGCTTCTCCGTCATCGACATGCCGGCCAGCAGGCCCTGCTTGGTCAGCGGTGCCCGCAGCCCGAAGTCGTACGTCGCGGCGCTGAGCAGCGGTTCGTACTGCGCGGCCAGCTCCGGGGCGTGCCGTAGCGCCGGCACCGCCGCGTAGGTCATCGAGATCGGGCAGCCGTGGCCGGCGTCGGGGCGCCAGGTGTAGAACTTTGCCGCCCGGGCCACGTGTGCGCCGGCCCGGCCGTCGGCCCACGGCGCGGCGTGCAGGCCGTGCGTGACCGCGGTGCGCATCAGCTCGTGCCAGGCCGGGTGGAACTCCACCTCGTCGATCCGGTGCCCGTAGCGGTCGTGGGTGCGCAGGACCGGCGGGTGCTCGTTGGCCAGCCGCCCGTACTCGATCGCCTGCTCGCTGCCGCCGAGCCGGCCGAGCTCGTGCAGCTCGGCGGTGGCCCAGCCGGCGCCCTCCCGCGCGAGCCCGTCGAGCAGTGCCGGGTCGTCCGCCGCGTCGTAGCCGACCAGCGGGGGAACCTGGTTGAACACCTCGTGCGTCGTCACGGCGATACTCCCAGCGCGCGGTGGATGAAGGTGATCAGGCCGGGGATGGTGTCCGGGCCGGCCACGCCGGCGGCCAGCGGGCCGACCATGGCCTCGGCCAGGGCGCCGACCACGGCGGTCGCGCTCAGCTCCGGGTCCTGCGGGGGTAGTTCGCCGCTCGCCACGCCCGCCGCGACGTACCCGGCGATCAGTTCGGCGTACGCCCGGCGGAAGACGAGCCGCTCCGCGTCGACCGCCGGGTCGATCGGCTCGGCGAGCAGGGCGTACGCCAACCGCGGCGACTGCAACGCGCGACCGGAGAACGTCTCGATGACCGCGGACAGCCGCTCGGCGACGCTGCTCTCCAGGGCGGCGGCACGCGCGACCGCGTCCACCTCGCGCTGGGAGGCCGTCCGGAACACCTCGGCGAACAGGTTGGCCTTGGTGGGGAAGTGGCGGTAGACGCTGCCCGTCGCCACGCCGGCCCGCTCGGCGACGGCGGCGACCGAGCAACCGGCGTAGCCGTGCTCGGCCATGATCCTCAGCGCGGCGGTGATGATCCGCTCCCGGGAGGCGCTCAGGCGGGCTTGCACCCGCTCGGTGCTCCGGTAGACCATGCAAGGATTGAACCACCGTTCAATCCTTGGCTTCAAGACCCTGACCCGGTGACCGCGGTAGGCCGACGGAGCGAAACGTCCCCGCTGCCCGTTCGAAGCCACGCGGACGGGGTAACCGCCGACGGCTCCCGAGCGTGTCGGGACCGGGAAGGAACGGCGGCAATGACCAGGATCGGCATCATCATCGGCAGCACCCGTCCGGGCCGTAACGGGGAGGCGGTGGCCCGCTGGGTGCACGAGATCGCCAGCAAGCGCGGTGACGCCGTCTACGAACTCGTCGACATCAAGGAATTCAACCTGCCCCATCTCGACGAGATGACGCCCCCGTCGCTCGGGCAGTACAGCCAGCCGCACACCCTGCGGTGGGCCGAGAAGATCGCCTCGTACGACGGGTACGTCTTCGTGACGCCCGAGTACAACCACTCCACCTCGGGGGCGCTGAAGAACGCGATCGACTTCCTGTACGCCGAGTGGAACAACAAGGCATGCGGGTTCGTCAGCTACGGCAGCGTCGGCGGCACCCGGGCGGTCGAGCACCTGCGCCTGGTCGTGGCCGAGTTGCAGATGGCGGACGTACGTGCGCAGGTGGCGCTGTCGCTCTTCACGGACTTCGAGAACTTCAGCGCCTTCAAGCCCGGCGCTCACCAGGTGGATGCGGTGAACACGATGCTCGACCAACTGGCGGCCTGGAGCGGCGCGATGGCAACTCTCCGGGTCGGCACGACTATGGCGACGCCCCAGTCCGGCACCTGACCGACCCCGTCGGCGGACCGTTCGTGGCCGCAGGTGCAGGTCCAGTCGTTCGGTGGTGTCGAGGACGAGCCGGCCGATCACGCGTTCGGGCGGCCGCGTGGGCCCCGGCGGCGGCCGGCCGCCGACCTTCGACGCCCACGTTCACCGGCGACGCCACGCGGTCGAGTGCGGCATCAACCAGCTAGAACGCAACCGAGCCCTGGCCACCAGGCGCCGTCCTCAACCACGCCCGACGATCAACGAGTGGCGCTGACCCGCCCTGTTCCACACGACTGAGTCGCCTTGACCGGTCGACGACGATGATGGCATGACCCGCTGGCGGCGCCCGCACCCGATCACCGGCGAGCTGGTGTACGTAGCGGTGGTGCTGCCGCTCGGTGTCGCCGGGAGCACCTGGTTCCTCTACCAGATCTTCTCCGACGAGTGGCCACCGTCGCCCTTCGTGGCCTGGCCCATCTTCCTGGTGTGTGCCTGGCTGGGGGGTGGGTGGCGGATGAGCCGCGCCGGCGTCTTCATCAGCGACGAGGGAATCCGGATCCGCACAATCTTCCGCACCCGCACGCTGCCCTGGTCCTCGGTCGCCCGGATCGACAGTTGGCCCACGAGGGCCTCCGGCTTCCCGCGGCAAACGGAAGCGATCTGGGTCCTGACCCGAGACAACAAGCCGATTGAGACGCCGCTGGTGTCTGCGCAGAAGAGATGGGGATCGAGCGCACCGCGTGTAGCGCTGACCAATGCCGACTATCACCAGGCGCTGCAGACACTGCGTGAGGCGCACCTGCGAGCGCTCGGCTCCGGAACGGCGCCCGACCAGCCTGAGCGTCAGTCCGATACTTCTGGAAACTAGCCCCCGGTCGACGGGAAGCCCGAGGACGAAGGCGGGCTGGCCCCGCCGCGTCCGGACGTCGCGCTCGATCTCGGCCAGCACTTCATCTGCCCGAGGACAACGCTCGCAGCTCTTCGAAGTGAACAGCTCCACGGGCGGCCACTGACCAAAGTGGACGGCTGCCCTGGGGTAGCCCGTCGTCTTCCGTTCCATGAACGTTCAGCCAGCGGTTCCTGCCTGCGTTCCGTGCGGTCCCTAAGTTGCTTGAGGCGACGAAAGAAGGGGCCCATGACCGCACTCCTCGCAATCCGGGCTCGCGGCATCACCAAATGTTTCGGCGACGTCGTCGCACTCGACGCCATCGATCTGGATGTGGCGCAGGGGCAGATCCACGGCCTGGTCGGGCCGAACGGCGCCGGCAAGACGACACTGCTCGGCCTCCTGCTGGGCCTGGCCGTCGCCGACCGCGGCCGCCTGGAGATCCTGGGCGCGCCGGTCGGACGGGCACTCGCCGCGCCCGACGGTGTCGCCGGCTTCGTGGACGGTCCCGGCCTCTACCCCTCGCTCACCGCCCGGCAGAACCTCGCCGCGCTGGCCGCACTCCACGGCCGCGACGCGCGGAAAGCAGGGATCGACGACGTGCTCGACCAGGTCGGGCTCACCGATGTCGCCGACGACCGGGCGAGCAGCTTCTCCCTCGGCATGCGTCAGCGGCTCGGGCTCGCCGCCGCCCTGCTCACCAAGCCCCGGCTGCTCGTGCTCGACGAACCCGCCAACGGCCTCGACCCGGCCGGCAAGAAGCACGTACACCAGGTCCTCACCCGGCTCGCGGCGGACGGCGCCAGCGTCGTCCTCTCGAGCCACCGCATGGACGACCTCGAAGCACTGTGCTCCGAGGTCACCATCGTCGCCACCGGCCGGATCGTCTTCTCCGGCCCGCTGAGCAAGCTGGCCGCCGAGAACAGCGAACTCGACTACCGGCTGCGCACCTCCGACCCGCAGGCCGCCCGCCGGCTGGCGGTCGACACGGCCGGGGTCCGCGTCGTCGACGACGCCGGCGCGCGGCACGACGCCGAGGTGCTCGTGGTGCGTGCACTGGAGCCGGGGCTCGACGAACTGGTGGTGCGGCTCGTGCACGACGGCATCGCGGTGCGTGAGCTCGCACCCGTGGTGTCGCCGCTCGAGGCCGCGTTCCTCGCCCTCACCGAGCAGCAGGAGGCCAGCCGATGACCACCGCGACGATCGCGACCGTCGCCGACGACCAGGTTGCCGCCACCCGCCGGGTCCCGGTGGCCCGCGGCTACCGCTTCGAGCTGGTCAAGCTGGTCTCGCAATGGCGGATCCGCTTGCTGGTCCTCGCCTGCTGGATCGCGCCGGCGCTCTTCGTCACCGCGGTGAGCCAGCAGAGCTCGCTGCCCGTCGACACCCTCTTCGGTCGTTGGATGCACGCCACGGGGTGGGCCGGGCCGCTGGTGGTGCTCGGTTTCGCGGGCACCTGGGGGCTCCCGCTGCTGACCTCGGTGGTCGCCGGCGACGTGTTCGCCGCCGAGGACCGGCTCGGCACCTGGCGCCACCTGCTCGTGGCGGTTCGGTCGCCTCGACGGATCTTCGTGGCCAAGGCACTGGCCAGCCTCACCGTCATCCTGCTGCTCGTGGCGGGGCTGGCCGGCTCCAGCGCGGCCGGCGGCCTCCTGGCGGTCGGCAACCAGCCGTTCGTCGGCCTCGACGGCCACCTGCTCACATCGGCGGACGCCGCCGGGAAGGTCCTGCTCGCCTGGGTGTGCGTCCTCGCCCCGACCCTGGCTCTCGCCGCGATCGGACTACTCGGGTCCGTCGCGCTGGGGCGGTCCCCGATGGGGCTGCTGCTGCCGGTGCTCGTGGCGCTCGCGATGCAGCTCGCCCAGATGCTGCCGCTTCCCGTCGCCGTACGGCTCGCCCTGCCCGGCTACGCCTTCATCGCCTGGAACGGCTTGTTCATCGGCCCGGCGCAGCTTGGCCCGCTCCTGATCGGCATCGTGGTCAGCCTGGTGTGGGCCGTGACCGCGACAGCGCTGGCGTACCTGCTCTTTCTGCGGCGCGACTTCACCAACCTGAGCTACGACGGCTCCGGGCGCCGCGCGGTCACCGCCGGGGTCCTGCCGCTCGTCGGGCTGGTCGCCGTGACGGTAGCGGTCGTGGCCGCGGCGACCCCGGCCGCGGGCTCCGGGATCGAGCAGGACAAGGTGCAGCGCTCGGTCGCCACGGTCTTCGCCCACCTCTACCGGATGCAGACCGAGCAGCTCAACCGGCCGCACGTCACCGAAGCGCAGCTGAGGGCCACGGCGACGTGCAACAAGGGCGGCGGCAAGGTCGCCGCAAAGGGGCCGGGCAACGACTGGCGTTGCGTCGTCACCTGGCACCTCCCCGACGTCGAGGCCGCAGGGACGGCCATCTACCAGCTCGACGTCACCGCCGACGGGCGGTTCGTGGCCGACGGCGACGGACCGAAGGAAGTGAACGGCTACTTCCTGGTGCGGACCCCGATCGGGGACGCGCCGAACCCGCTCTGGCAGTTCGACGGCAACGTCGAACTGCTCCCCACCACGAAGGGATAACTCAATGCAGGTCACACGCCGCCGTCGGCGTGTCGAGAAGGACCATCGCAGCCTTCTCGGTCGACGCATCGGCCGCCGGATCACCCTCGCGACGGCAGGCACCACCGCCGTCGTCGTGGTCGCCGGCACCGGCATCGGTTTCGCCCAGACGCACCAGTTCGGCACCGACCAGGTCGGCCAGACCACCGACCAGGGCCTGGTCGTCTCCGGGGACCAGTACCTCAACCCGATCGGCGAGCGCCTCGTCCTCAACAACGGCAAGATCATGTCGTCCTCGGTCAGCCCGGACGGCACCCATCTCGCGGCTTCGGTCACCGACGGTGGGATGGCGCTGGCCATCGTGGACCTGAAAACCTGGAAGGTGCAGCAGCTCGTCGGCAACAACGCGGGGGCGAACCTGCGCATCAGCGGCAACGACGTGGGCCAGGAAGGCCCCACGTACTCGCCCGACGGTTCGCAGCTTTGGCTCGGTCAGGCCGACGGCTACCGCAGGTTCACCGTGAACGCGGACGGCTCCCTCGCCAACCCGACGTTCATCCGGATCGCGCAGGACGGGCCGAAGCGAGCGCTGGTGGGCGAGGCCGTGTTCTCGGCCGACGGCTCCACCGTGTACTCCGCCGTCAACGGCCAGAACCGGGTGGTCGCCATCGACGCGACGACCGGGGCCATCCAGCAGAGTTGGGCCGTGGGCAACGCCCCGCGTGACATGATCATGGTCGGGACCAAGCTCTACGTCAGCAACGAGGGCGGGCGGAAGGCGTTGCCCGGCGAGCCCACGATCAACTCGTACAACACGCAGGTGCTGGCCGACCAGGTGACCGCCGCCACCCTCAGCGGCACGGTCAGCGTCATCGACCTGGCGAACCCGGCCGCCGCCCCTTCGAGCATCGACGTCGGTCTGCACCCGACCGCCCTGTACGCGAAGAACGGGGCGCTGTTCGTCACCAACACGGCCACCAACGACGTGTCCGTCATCGACACCGCGAGCAACAAGGTCGTCCAGACCATCGCCACCCAGCCGTGGCCGGAGGCGACCGTGGGCTACGAGCCCGACGCGGTGACGCTCACCGACGACGGGCATCTGCTGGTGACGCTCGGCCGCGCCAACGCAGTCGCCGTCTACCGGTACACGACCCCGCTGGAGCCGGTCAGCTACGTCGGGCTGCTCCCGACGGACTACTTCCCCGCGGAGATCACCACCGTCGGCAACGACGTGCTGGTCTCCAACACCCGGGGCATCGACGCTCGCCGCCCCAACAACCCCGCCGGCCACGGCACCCACGACACGACGTCGAGCCTGCAGCGGTTCACGCTGCCGAGCGACGAGGTCACCAGGTCCGAGACCGGCAAGGTCTTCAGCCAGAACGGCTGGCACGGCGGCTCGGTCACGCTGACCGAGGGCAAGGGCGACGCGAAGCCGGTGCCGGTCCCGCTGCGGCTCGGCGACCCCTCGACGATCAAGCACGTCTTCCTGATCGTGAAGGAGAACCGGACCTACGACCAGGTCTTCGGTGACATCCGGGAGGGCAACGGCGACCCGTCGCTGGCGCAGTTCGGCGAGAACGTGACGCCGAACCAGCACGCGATGGCCAAGCAGTTCGGGCTGTACGACAACACGTACGACATCGGCACCAACTCGGCCGAGGGTCACAACTGGCTGATGCAGGCCGACAACCCGGAGTACACCGAGTCCTCCGCCGGTGAGTACATCCGCAGCTACGACACCGAGGACGACGCCCTCGGCCACCAGCGGACCGGCTTCCTCTGGACCGGGGCGCAGGCGGCCGGTAAGACCGTGCGCGACTTCGGCGAGTTCCACCAGTTCCTGACCAAGCCGGCCGGCGCGAGCTGGCAGAACCTGTACTGCGATACCAGGAACATGGCGGCCACCGGGCAGAACACGGCCTACTCCCTGGTGTCCTCCTCGCCGATCCCGTCACTCAACAGCGTGTCGGTGCCCGGCTTCCCGAAGTTCGACACCGCCGTCCCGGACATCTACCGGTACGAGATCTGGAAGCGTGACTTCGAGAAGAACGGGCCGGCGAACCTGAACATGTTCTGGCTCTCCAGCGACCACACCGGTGGCCCGCCGAACTCGGCCGCTCAGGTCGCGGACAACGACCTCGCGGTCGGCAAGATCGTCGACACGATCTCGCACAGCCCGTCCTGGAAGGACTCGGCGATCTTCGTGGTCGAGGACGACTCCCAGGCCGGCCTCGACCACGTCGACGGCCACCGCGCCCCGATCCAGATCATCAGCCCCTGGGCCCGGCACGGCGTCGTCGACAGCCACTACTACACGCAGATCACGATGATCCGGACCATCGAGCAGATCCTCGGGATCCACCCGATGAACCAGAAGGACAGCGCGGCCAGCCCGATGCGGGGGGCGTTCACCCAGAACGCGGACTTCGCGCCGTTCACCGCGCTGCCCAACCGGACCTCGCTGACCGCGGGTCTGAGCACCCCGCCTGCCTGCGGTCCGGACACCCCCGCGCCGCAGAACCCGAACGCCGCGGCCGCACCGTCGGCGACGGTGCCGGCGGACAAGCAGCAGGTGGCGGAGCAGTGGAAGGAGTGGAAGTCGCACCAGCGGCTCACCGGGCCCGACGCCAAGCCCGACTTCGCGAACCCCGCGCAGATGAACCACTTCACCTGGTACGAGACGCACGACTGGAAGAAGCCGTACCCCGGCGAGGACAAGATCTTCGCGCCGGAGGACGTGCCGGGCGCCTACCTCCCGTCGCCGGAGTCCGACGGCTGACGTAGGCCGATCGCGTCACGGGGCCCCTGACCGGCGTCACCGCCGGCCAGGGGCCCCTTCCGTCACCTGGATATCTGGACGGGCGGGATCAGCTCCGATCAGCGGTCGTCACCCGGCCATGGGCGAGCGACCTGGAGTGGCGGATCGGGGTGGCCAGCGCCCGCGCCGTGTCGAGCAGGCTCTCGTCCCGGGTGACGGTGTAGCCGTGGCGGGCGAGCAGGGCGGCCATGGCGGCGGGTGTCCAGGTCGAGCGCCACGGCTCCTTCGCCCAGACGCTCGACCGGCCGGTGGACGCCATCAACAGCCGGGCAAGCACCCGGCCCAGCTTCGTGGCTGTCGCGGGCGTCTGGAAGTTGACGACGAGGCGGCTGTCCGGCGCGGAGCAGGCGGCGAGCTCGGTGACCGTGGCGGCCACCTCCGCCGTGGTCAGGTAGGGGACGACGCCCTCCCAGATCCAGGTCGTGGCACGGTCGGCGCGGTGCCCGGCGGCCGCCAGCGCCTCGGCCAGCCGGTCGTGGCCGAAGTCCACCGGGACGAACCTGGGCGGGCTGCCGGACAGCCCCGCGGCGCGCTCGCGCTTGTCCTCCTGGCTGGCCGGCTGGTCGACCTCGAAGACGGTCACCCCGGCGAGTTCCGGCATCCGCCAGGCGCGGCCGTCCAGCCCGGCGCCGAGAATCACCAGCTGGGGGTTGACGCGGGCGCGCACCGCGTCGTCGATGGCGACGGTACGGGGCACGATCACCTCGGCGTTGGCGCGTACCGTCTCGTAGTCGATGCGCTGCTGCCACGCTCGGGGTATCAGACCGTCGCGTACCCACTCGACGGCCTCCCGCTCGTCCGGACGCAGCAGGGACATGGCGGTCGGATCCGCGAAGCGGCGGGGAGCGATCAGCCCGTCTGCGGCGGCGCGACCCTGGCACACCATCACCGCGGTACGGCTCGCCGGCAAACTTCGCGACATCGCTGCCTTCCCTCCGCTGGGACGTCGGCTCCGCGCCGACGGTAGCGTCGACCATCGCCGGCCGCCGCTGACATTTGTCACGGCTCAGCCCCGCCGGCCGACAGGAACGGGCGTCGGTGGGTGAGAAGATGCGTCCATGAGCAGCGACGTCGCCCCCGACGTGAGTGCCCTGGCGATCAACGTCACGATCCCGGAGGGGCTCCGCTGGACCGACACTCGACGCGGGGAGGAGTTCACGCTGATCACCCTCAATGTCCGGCTTCTCCCGGACGGGCGTCTCGCCGCGAAGGCCTACGGCCGACCGACCGGCGGCGGCCGCGGCACGTACGTCTCGTTCCCCGTGCCCGACCGGCCCGAGCTGGCGACCCTCGTCGCCGACGCTGCCACTCGCGCCGGCACCCTCTGGGCCGCCCACCGCGGTCTCAGCTGACGGTTCGACCGCGGTCGCGGCCGGCGCGTCGGCCGTCCAGCCTCGGGCTCAGTCCGCCGGCGACGGTCAGGCCTCGCCGAGGTCGGTGCAGTGCGCGATCGTCGCATCGTCCGCCGGCACCGCGTGGCGCGCCTCCGCCTCGCGGACACGATGGATGATTTCGCCGGGTCCGCTTGCCGCCAGGATGGCCAGCACCCCTGGCCAGCCGGCGAGCCGGAAACGGTCCACGATGCGGCTGGCGCCATTGCTGAGCAGGACGGCACCGGTCAGCTCGGAGATCGGACAGCTACCGGTGATCGCCTCGTCCGCCGCCCGCGGATCGTCCTTGGCCAGCCAGAAGCCGCCGGGCTGGTTCCGATTGGCCCGCAGCTGCCGGAGGACTCGGTGGTACTCGTCGCTACCCGCCACGGTGGCCTCGAGCGCGGACCGGTACGACCGACTGACGATCACCTCCCGGGGATCGGAGACGACGAGCGGGGCGGCCTCGGCCCGATCGAGCACGAGGACCGAGTCACCGAGCACCAGGTGCTCGATGCGGCCGTCGGACCGGCGCAGGACGACGACGGTCGCCGATGGACTGATCGGGTTGGCGACGTCGCAGGTGTCCCGGTGGTCGTCCGTCACCTGCTCGATGGCCTCGGCGAGCAGCGCCGACGGGCTGCGGCCCGGCACGAGTGACAAGAGGCTGAGGAGTCGGCCTCCCAGGCGGCTGGCGTACCAGGCCACGCCGTGCCGGCAGATCGATTCGGTGCCGGGGATGCCGGCGCCGTCGATCAGCACCGCCGCCGTCGGTGTGGCGCCGGTGAAGTCCTCGTTCGCGTGGCCGCTCCGTGCCGCGGCGCTCGTCATCGTCACCCGCATGTCCTGCCGCCCCCTCACCGATCCGCCGGCTCAGGCGAAGTCGCGGTGCTTCAACTTCGCCCTCCGCCCGTCCGGATGGTGCCAGACGATGCCCTCGTACCGGGGGTGCGCCAGCAGCCAGTCACGCAGGCCGTCCAGGTCGCGCGGCACGTCCAGCTTCTCCGCGTCGCCATGCCGTACGAGCTCGTGGCCCCGTACGCCCTCGGGGTTTCCGTTGATCTTCGGGCCGATCAGCTCGTAGGTGCCGGGGCGGTGCCGCTCGGGCGAGTCGGCGAGGGCCTCGGCGTGGTACCGCGCGTACGGCGACTGCTCGATCGGTTCCCAGCCCACGGTCTTGCCGGTGACGTCGTCCGTCATCACCGGCTGGTAGCCGGGCGGCCGCGTCCGGCCCGGCCGCACCTCGCGCCGGGCCCACCAGGTGCCGTCCTCGTCGAGCATCACGCAGGTGCCGTCGTACTTGCGCGTCGGCCTTCCCTCGCCGTCGAGGACCCACTGGCAGGCGGGGTGGGCCTCGGGCAGGACGCGCTTGCGGTCGTCCGGGTCGCGGCGGAACAGCGTGGGGATCTTGTGCACGCACGCATGGTCTCAGCAGTGCCAAACGGATATCGGCCCGCGCGCGCCGGGACCGCCACCGGTCAGGTGCTCACGCCAGCGGGAGCACCGGGTGCGACGTAGTGTCGGATCATGGATCTACCCGAGAACCTGATCGCGCTGCTGCGTGCGCCCAGCATCTGCTTCATCACGACACTCATGCCGGACGGGTCACCGCAGATCACCGAGACCTGGGTGGACACCGACGGCAAGCACATCATCATCAACACCGTTCAGGGCTTTCAAAAGGTACGCAACGTCGCACGCGATCCCAGGGTGGCGGTGGCGATCGCCGACCCGGAGAACCCGAGCCGCTACATCGCGGTCCGCGGCCGGGTCCTCGACCTGACCGAGCACGGCGCCACCGAGCACATCGACCAGTTGTCGCAGAAGTACCTCGGCCGCCCCTATCCGTGGTTCGGTGGCCGCGACCAGACCCGCGTGATCATGAAGATCGAGGCGGAGCGGATCAGTTCTCCGGGCTGACCGGCCGGGACCGCGGTCACCGGGACACGACGAGTGTCACGGGACCAGCTGATCCCGGCGGTGGCTCCGGCACCCAGTGGATGCCGGAGCCGTCAGCCGTTTCAGCGCCTGGCTTCCTGCTTGGCCATCTCGGGGCGCTCGCCCTTGCTGACCCTGCGCATCGCGTCACGTAGCTGTTGCTCGGTCATCTTGGAGTTGCCCTCGATGCCCGCGTTGTGCGCCTGCTGTCGCAACTCGTGCAGCTTTGCCCGGTCGCCCATGTCGACCTCCCGGTGATCCTGGTGGCGCGGGCGGCTCCACGCGCCACTCTGCTCGTCGCGTTCCCGGGTGAGTCGGGGGCAAACGACGCTCGGTCGACGATGCGGATGCCGTGGACGCTGCCCTCATTCGGGCCGGCCACCTCCTGCCTGAACGGATTGCTCGCCGTCTTGCATGGCAGTGCGAATCTCCTCGTTCGCCGACGTCGGATCGCAGCCGGTGGCTCGGAGCAGGTCGCTCGCGGCGGTGCGCAGCTGGGTCACCACCGCATCGCCGAAGTCGTTGACCCCCAGCGCTCGGGCTCGGCCGGCGTGGTGCACGGCGTCGCGGATCTTCTGGTGGGTGCGTTCGGTGGGGCGTCCGGCACGGTGTTCGCTGCGCAGGAGCCCGACCGCGTCGGCGAGGTGCTCGACGCCGGCGGAGAGGTCGGGGGGAATCCGCTCGTGATACTGCAGCGCCATCGCTGACCGGCGGGCCAGCCCTCGGCTGTGTTCGATGACTCGTTCCAGGTACACGGTCGCGTGGGCGAAGCGTTCCACGTCCTGGCGGCGCCGCCATCGGGCCGGCGCCAGGCTCACCACCTCTTCGGCGCCGCTGAGCGCCTGGTGCATCCGGTCGAGCTCAGGTCCCATGCTGCGCAGCGTGTCCAGCGTCCGGACCGCCCGCTGCTGATCATGCGTGGCCAGTGCCGCGGAGATCTCTCTCAACTGAGCGGCGAGGGATTGGTAGATGGGGGCCGCGTCGCGGTCGAGGATCCGCATCGGGTTGATCGGTAGGAGCAACGCGACCACCACGAGGCCGACGAGGCCGCCGACCGTCGCCTCGACGATCCGCGGCCACTCGAGGTCCTTCTGGGCCGGAGCCAGGGTCGCGAGCAGCACCGCCGTACCGCCGGCCTGCCCGACGGCTGCCCCGCTGCGCCCGAACAGCACGAGCGTGGCCAGGACGGCGCATCCGACGATGAAGCCGGTCTGCCAGAACCCCGTGCCCAGGAGGGTCAGCAGGAAGTCGGTGGTGGCGATACCCAGTCCGACCCCGAGGAGCAGTTCGGCGGTGCGGCGGGCCCGCTGGCCGAGCGCGGCGACGATCGTGCCCACTGCGGCGGAGGGCGCGAAGACCGGCGAGGGATTGCCCAGCACGTTGTGTCCGATCGACCAGGCCAGGGCCGCGGCAAGCCCAGCCTGCAGGGAGATCACCACCGCGACTTCCAGCTGATGCAGGCGCAGTCGACCCGCCCGGCCGCTGCGACCTCGAATCCTGGCCGCACCGGCCTTCACGTTCTCCGCCGCGCGATCACGCCGGGACCGGTTGCCGCCTGGCCGGTGCTCATCACCCCGCACTGAGCACTCGTATCACGCCCACGGCCAAGGATCCGGCCAATCAGGAAGAGGCGGTCCGATTCCACCCAACGGTGCCGATACCTGACCGGCGGGGACAGCGGGGCCGAACCCGGCTCAGAGCAGTGGTCGGAGGAGCCGGTGCGGGCGCTGGCGCAGCGCGACGCTGGCCGGGTCCTGGCGCGGCTGCGCCGGGACGCCCGGCCCGGGGTGGGCCTCGACGTCGCCGGGCGCCACGTCGGCGTGGCCGCAGGTCGGGCAGCGGCTGGCCGCGTCCAGTTCGGTGCCGCACGCGGCGTGCCGGAAGGTCCGCAGCGGCTCGCCGGTGGCGAAGTGCCGCTCGCCCCAGCGCATCAGCGGGTAGATCACGGACCAGAGCTCGCTGCCCCGCTCGGTGAGCAGGTATTCGTCCCGTGGTGGCGAGTCCTGGTAGCGGTGGCGCCGGAGGATGCCCGCCTCGACGAGGGTGTTCAGCCGGTCGGCGAGCACGGCCCGGGGGACGTCCAGGTGGCTGAGGAAGTCGCCGTAGCGGCGTACGCCGTAGAAGGCGTCGCGGACGACGAGCAGTGTCCATCGCTCACCGACCAGTTCCAGCGCCCTGGCCAGGGAGCAGTTCTGCCCCTCGTAGTTCTTGCCCAGTGCCATGGAATCGATCCTACACCCGCATGGTTCATTCAACGAACCGACTCTGGTAATGTCGGTTCAGCCACCGAACCGAGAGGTCCTCCCCATGTCGACACCCGCCGGCGTCACCGCGCCGTCCGTAGCCCCGGTCCCGGACGCGACGCGCTCCGGCTCCCGGGCCCTGTTCGCGGTGTGCGCCGCGACCCTGCTCGTCCTCATGAACTTCAGCGCCCCGGTGGCCGTACTGCCGCAGACCGCGCGGAGCCTCGGGGCCGGCCTCACCGCCCAGACCTGGCTGATCAACGCGATCACCCTCGGGCTCGCGGCCGCCCTGCTGGTGGCCGGCAGCCTCGGTGACGATTTCGGACGGCGTAGGATATTCCGGGCAGGGCTCGCGCTGCTCGCCGTCAGTATCCTCGGCGCCGCCGTCGCCCCCAACGCCGGCACCTTCGTCGCCGCCCGGGTGCTGCAGGGCGTGGCCAGCGCCGCGATCCTCGCCAACGGGCTCGGCCTGCTCGCGCACGCCTTCCACACCAACCACGGACGGTCCCATGCCACGGCCCGGTGGGCGTCGATGCTGGGCGCCGGCATCGCCCTCGGACCGCTTGCCTCGGCCGCGCTGACCGCGCTGGGCAGCTGGCGCTGGTCCCACCTGATTCTCGCGGCGCTGACCGCAGTCCTGGCGGCGGTCGGCGGCCGGCTGCTCGCCGAGTCCCGCGCCGCGCGGGCGGCCCGCATCGACGTACCCGGAGTGCTGACCCTCGGCGCGGGCCTGTCGCTGCTGCTCGTCGCCATCACCGCCGGACGCACCGGTTGGGTGCGGCCCGCGGTGCTGATCCCCCTGGCGCTCGGGGCGCTGCTGCTCGCCGCCTTCGTGGCGATCGAGGCTCGCGGGCGGGCACCGATGCTCGACCTCGCCCTCTTCCGCCGGTCGGACTTCCGGATCGCCACGATCGGCGCGTTCTTCACCGGCCTCGCCGCGTTCGGCCCGAGCACCGTCCTGCCCACCCTGGTGCAGCGGTTGATCGGCGTCAGCGCGCTGGGCGCCGCCGGCCTGGCCTTCCTCTGGGCCGGGGCCGCGTTCGTGGTCAGCAACCAGATGCGCCACCACGGCACGCGCCTCGCGCCCGCCCGGCAACTCGCCCTCGGCTTCGCCCTGACCGCCGTCGGCTACCTGACCATGCTCGGCTACCCCGATGCGCACTCCTGGGCACGCACCATCCCCGGGCTGCTCATCTCCGGGGCGGGCGCCGGCCTGCTCAACGCGGCCCTCGCCCGGCTCGCCGTCGCCAGCGTCCCGCCGGACCGGGTTGCGATGGGCTCCGGCGCCAACAACACCGCCCGCTACGTCGGCTCCGCCCTCGGCGTCGCCGCCAGCATCACCGTGGCGTCCAGCCTGCTGCCGGCCGGTCAGACCGCCGGTTTCTCGGCCCACGGCGCCGACGCGGTCCTGGTGCTCGGCGCGGGCGTGGCCGCGCTCGGCGGGGCGGCGGCCCTGATCCGCCGCCGGGTCACCGCCCCGGTCCCGGTCGCGGGCTGACCCGGGAACAGGCTGCGGGCCCCATCCTCTGACCGGAGCCGGGCAGGCGCTCTGCGCCCGCCCGGCTCCGGTTTCAGGGCTTGACGGCGAGGACGGGCCGGTCGGCGTCGAGCAGAATGCGCTGCGCGGCGCTGCCCAGGAACAGCTTGCCGACCGGCGAGCGGCGGCGCAGCCCGATCACGATCACCGAGGCGTCCACCTGGTCGGCGACCCGCACCACCTCCTCGGCGGTGTCCCCGGCATGCGCGTCCTGCCGGACCTCGACCTCCACACCGGCCGCCGTCGCCCGCTGAACGAGCGTCTCGACCGCGGCCTCGCCGGCGACGACGGTGCTGACCGGTGCCCCCTCACGGGGCGTGTTGAGGACCACCAGCCGTTCGCTGCGGCGTCCGGCCTCCTCGACGGCGGCCGCGAACGCCGCGTCTCCCTCGGCCGTCCGGATGTAGGCGACGAGAACGGTCACACGAGCTCCTTGGTGTCGTGGGAGGCGGTGGCGGGTTCGGACGTGGCCCGCCGGCGGGCGAGGGCGGCCCGGATCGGCGGCAACAGGGCCACGAGCAGGAACACCACGAACAGGGTTCCGGAGATCGGCCTGGTGACGAAGCCGGTCGCGTCGCCGTTGAAGATCAGCAGCGAGCGGCGCAGCGAGTCCTCCAACAGCGAGCCGAGGACGAAGGCCAGCACCAGCGGGCCGGGTTCGAACCCCAGCTTCTTCATCAGGTAGCCGAGGGCGCCGAAGACGATGACCAGCACGATGTCGAAGACATCGTTGTTCACGGTGTAGACGCCGACCAACGTGATCAGCACCGTGATGGGCGCGAGGATCGTGGCCCGGACCCGCAGGATCTTCACGAACAGTCCGACCAGCGGGATGCTCATGATCAGCAACAGGATGTTGCCGATGTACATCGAGTTGACCACGCCCCAGAACAGCTCCGGCTCCTGGCTGACCAGCTGCGGTCCGGGGCTCACGCCCTGGATCAGCAGCGCGCCGAAGATGACCGCCATCGTGGCGTTGGCCGGGATGCCGAGGGTCAGCAGCGGGATGAACGACGACGTGGCGGCGGCGTTGTTCGCCGTCTCCGGCGCAGCCACCCCTTCGACGGCGCCCCTGCCGAAGCGCTCGGGGCGCTTGGCGCGGCGCTTCTCCAGCGCGTAGGCGGCCAGCGAGGAGAGCGTGGCGCCGCCGCCGGGCAGGATGCCCAGCACGAAGCCCAGTACGGAGCCGCGGCCGATGGCCCCGGCCGACTGGCGCAGGTCGGCCCGCGACGGCCACACGTTCGCCACCGCGATCGGCGCCTGCACGGCCCGGTGGCGTTCCTCCAGGTTGTACAGGATCTCGCCGAGGCCGAAGAGCCCCATGGCGATGGGCACGAAGTCCAGGCCGTCGGCCAGCGACAGGTTGTCGAAGGTGAACCGCTCGGCGCCGGTGAAGCTGTCCCGGCCGACTGTGGCGAGCAGCAGGCCCAGACACGCGGCCGTCACCGCCTTGACGCGTCCGCCGCTGCTGACCGTGGCGACCAGGAGAATGCCGAGCAGGGCCAGAGCCGTGTACTCGGGTGGGCCGAAGTCGAGGGCGAAGCCCGCCACCACGGGGGCGACGAGCGTCAGCGCGATGATCGAGACGGTGCCGCCGATGAAGGACCCGACGGCGGCGATGCCGAGGGCGGTGCCGGCCCGGCCCTGGCGGGCCAGCGCGTAGCCGTCGAAGACCGTCACCACCGAGGACGCCTCGCCGGGGAGCCGGAGCAGGACCGAGGTGATCGTGCCGCCGTACTGGGCGCCGTAGAAGATGCCGGCGAGCATGATCACGGCGGTCACCGGCTCGATGCCGAAGGTGACCGGCAGCAGGATCGCGATGGTCGCCGCGGGACCGAGCCCGGGCAGGACGCCGATCAGCATGCCGATGACGACGCCGATCAGGCAGTAGAGCAGGTTGGTCGGTTCCAGTACGACACCGAAGCCGTCGAGCACCGGGGCGAAGTCCACGGACCCTCCTAGAACAGGTGCGGGATGGGGACCGAGAGGGCCGCCACGAACAGGAGATAGAAGGCGACCACCACTGCCACGCTCGTGACGATCGACGTGCGCCAGCCCTCCCGGCCGAGGAACCGCAGCCAGACGAAGGCGAGCAGGGCGGCCGGGATCTCGAAGCCGATGACCTCGATGACCGCGACGAAGACGACCATGGTGGCCAAGCCGCCGAGCACCAGCCAGCTGGCGGGGGAGAACCGCTCGGCGTCCGTGGTCCGTCGGGCCGTGGCGAGCAGGCCGAGGCCCAACAGGACGAGTGCGCCGCTGATCAGCAGCGGCCAGGTGCCGGACTCGGGGCTGCGGGCGGTGCCGAGCCCGAGCCCGGTGGAGCCGACCAGCGCGGCGACACCGAGCGCCACGACGGCGACCGCGGTCAGCGCGTTGCTCAGCGCCCCGGCGGCCGGCGGTCGTCCCTCGTGCTCGGCCTCTTCGACCTGGTGGATGGCCTCTTCGAGGCTGAGCTGCTCGCCGTCGGACTCGTTGCCCAGGGGGGTGGCCCCGGCGGCGGTGTCACCGCCGGGGCTTCCCGGATTGCGCGTCCCGTGGTGGGCGGAGGTCACTTCTTGCCGCCGAGCTGGATGTTGTACTTCTGCACGACAGCCCGGTACTTGTCCAGGTTCGCGGTCCACTGCTTGCGCAGCTCCTCACCGTCCACCTCGTTGGGCGTGAGCTGGTTGTCCGCGTTGAACTTCTGGTACGCCTCGGTCTGGAACGACTTCTGGAACGAGGCGCGGAGGGCGTCGAGGACCTCCTTCGGCGTACCCTTCGGGGCGAAGATCGCCCGCGACTGCTGCACGGGCACGTCGTGGCCGGCCTCCACCGCGGTCGGGGTGTCGGGCAGGTACGTCGGCCGCTTCTCGGCGAAGGTCACGATCGGGGTGAGCTTGCCGGCGGTGATCTGCTCGATGGCCTCGCCCAGCTGGATCGAGCCGACGTCCACCTGGCCGCCGAGCACCGCGCTGAGGGTGGGCGATCCGCCGTCGAAGGGAACCGCCTTGGCCGGGATGTTCGCCTGGCGGAACAGCAACTCCTGCGACAGCTGGCTGCCCGTGCCGACGCCGGTGGTGCCGAAGGTGATCTGCCGTCCGGCCTTGGCCAGGTCGTCGACGGTCTTGAAGCCGGACTTCGGTGCCGTGACCAGCACGTAGTCATCCTGGCTGATGCCGGTCACGATCTCGTAGTCGGCCATGTCGGGTGCCTGGCCCGCGGCGACGGCCAGCGGCGTGATGTACGCGAGGCTGCCGTTGTAGACCATGAGCGTGTGCCCGTCGGCCTTCTTGCCGGCCAGTTCCTTGGCCGCCAGGCCACCGTTGGCGCCGGGCTTGTTCTCGACGGTCACCGGGACACCGAGGTCGTCGGAGACCTTGTCGGCGAGCGCCCGGGCGATCAGGTCGGTGCTACCGCCCGGGTCCTGGCCGACGAGGATGGTGATCGGGGCCTTGCCGGGAAACGTGCCGTCGGCGGCGGATCCGCCGCCGACGTTGCCGCCGCAGGCGGCGAGCGAGAGCGCCAGAGCGATGCCGGCGCCCGCCGTCGCCCAGCGGCGCATGCGGTGGTGGAGGGTCATCTCGTTCTCCTCACGGAAAAGGCAATGTTGTGGCCGAGGACGGGGGAGCAGGATTCCGGCCGAGTGTGCTGTGAGTCGGGTCACTGACCCTGACGTCGCAGCGTAGGAAGCTCCCCTCATGCCTGTCCAAATCCAATCCAGCATTGATTGATACCTTCCCGGCATGACGTTCACCCTCGAGCAGCTTCGTGGCTTCGTGGCGGTCGCCGACGAGCTGCACTTCGGTCGCGCCGCCGCGCGGCTGCAGATGACCCAGCCCCCGTTGAGCCGGCAGATCCAGAAGCTGGAACGCGCGATCGGCGCACAACTGCTGGAGCGCGACAACCGGCGCGTCACCCTGACCGCCGCCGGTGAGGTGTTCCTCGGCGAGGCCCGCCGGCTGCTCACCCTCGCCGACTCCGCGCCGGAGCTCGCCCGCCGGGTGTCCTCCGGGGCCGCCGGCGTGGTGCGCATCGGCTTCACCGCTGCCTCGGCGTACGGAGTGCTCGGCACGTTGCTGAACGAACTGGCCCGGGCGCTGCCCGAGGTCGACGTCGAACTGGCCGAGATGGTGACCCGCGAGCAGGTCGCCGGCCTGCTCAACGAGGAGGTCGACCTGGGCCTGGCCCGCCCGCCCTTCGACGAGCAGGCGTTCGGCTCCCGGCTGCTGCACCGGGAGGCGCTGCTCGTCGCCGCCCCGCTGGGCCACCGGCTGCTGGCGTCGGGCCGACCCGCGGTCGCCGCGGACCTGTCGGCCGAACCGGTGATCATGCATTCGCCGGTCAAGGCCAAGTACTTCTACGACCTGGTCGCCGGCGTGGTCCCGATCGCCGCCGAGAACACCGTGCACGCGGTGAGTCAGGTGCTGACCATGCTCTGGCTGGTGGCGGCCGGCCGGGGCATCGCGTTCGTGCCCGAGTCGGCCGCCCGGCTGCCGATCGAGGGCGTCGGGTTCGTCCGGCTGGAGACGCCCGTGCCGCAGCCGGTCGAGCTGCATCTGCTCTGGGCGAGGAACTCGAAGAATCCCGCGCTGTGGCGGACCCTCGCGGCGCTGGAACAGCCCGACATCGACCATTGATACCGCCCAGGCATCGCTCGATGCGGAACCGCTCTTGGACATGCATCGTTCGTCGTTCCTACGGTGACACCGACCACCCGCCCGTACGGCTGGACGAACCACCCGCGGGCCTCGGACCCAAGGACACGATCTCCGTGACGCTGCTGCCCCCGGACGTTCTCGCTGACCGGCTGAAGTCTGGCCTGCTCTCCTTCCCCGTCACCCACTTCGACGCCGAACTGCAGTTCGACGAGGCCCGGTACCGGGAGCACCTGAGCTGGCAGGCCAGCTTCGACGTCGCCGGGCTCTTCGCCGCCGGCGGCACGGGGGAGGGCTTCTCGCTGACCTCGGCGGAGCTGGACCGCGTGGTCCGCGTCGCCGTCGACGAGGTCGCCGGCAAGGTGCCCGTGCTCGCGCCGGCCACCGGCGGCACCGCCGTCTCCATCGCCCAGGCGCGGGCGGCGCAGGCCGCTGGCGCCTCCGGGCTCCTGCTGTTCCCGCCCTACCTCACCGAGGCCGGTCAGAAGGGGCTCATCGAGCACATCAGCGCCGTCTGCCGCGCCGTCGACCTCGGCGTCATCGTGTACAGCCGGGCCAACGCCGTGCTCAACGACGTCACCGTGGCCGAGCTCGCCGACCGTAACCCCAACCTGATCGGCCTCAAGGACGGCGTCGGCGACATCGAGCAGATGACCCGCACCTACGCCCGGGTCGGCGACCGGCTGATCTACATCGGCGGGCTGCCCACCGCCGAGACGTTCGCGCTGCCGCTGCTGCAGCTCGGGGTGAACACCTACTCCTCGGCGCTGTACAACTTCCTGCCCGAGTTCGCGCTCCGGTTCTACGCGGCCGTCCGCGCCCAGGACCGGGCGTCGGTCTACCAGATGATCACCGACTTCCTGCTCCCGTACCTGGACATCCGGGACCGGGCCCGGGGGTATGCGGTCTCCATCGTCAAGGCCGGCCTGACCGCGGTCGGACGGGACGGCGGCCCGGTGCGGCCCCCGCTGTCGGACCTGACCGCGACCGAGCTCGCCGAGCTGACCGCCCTGATCGAGAAGATCTCCTGACCGAGCCCACCGAGACCGAGAGGACGGCGATGACCGGCCGCACCCCGACCGTGGCCCGTGTCGAGGCGGTGCCCGTAGCCGGGCACGACAGCATGCTGCTCAACCTCAGCGGCGCGCACGGCCCCTTCTTCACCCGCAACATCGCCATCGTCACCGACAGCGAGGGGCGGGTGGGCGTCGGTGAGGTGCCCGGCGGCGAGGCGATCCGGCGCACCATCTGCGACGCCGGCGAGCTGCTCACCGGGCAGCCGGTCGCCGAGTTCGGCCGGCTGCTGCGTACGGTGGCCGACACATTCGCCGACCGCGACGCGGGTGGGCGCGGCCTGCAGACCTTCGACCTGCGCACGACGGTCCACGCGGTGACGGCGCTGGAGTCGGCGCTGCTGGACCTGCTGGGTCAGCACCTCGGCGTGCCGGTGGCCGAACTCCTCGGCGACGGGAAGCAGCGCGACAGCGTCCCGATGCTCGGCTACCTCTTCTACATCGGCGACCGCCGCCGCACCGGCCTGCCCTACCTTGCCGAGGCCGACCCGGTCGACGACTGGGCGCGGCGGCGCCGGGAAGCGGCGCTGACCCCGGAGGCGATCGTCGCGTTGGCCGAGGCGGCGCAGGCCCGCTACGGGTTCACCGACTTCAAGCTCAAGGGCGGCGTGCTGGCCGGCGAGGAGGAGGTCGCGGCGGTCCGCGCGCTCGCCGAGCGGTTCCCCGACGCCCGCGTCACGCTCGACCCCAACGGCGGCTGGCTGCTCGCCGAGGCCGTCGAGCTCTGCCGCGACCTGCACGGGGTGCTCGCCTACGCCGAGGACCCGGTCGGCGCGGAGGGCGGCTACTCGGGCCGCGAGATGATGGCGGAGTTCCGGCGGGCCACCGGGCTGCCGACGGCCACCAACATGATCGCGACCGACTGGCGGCAACTGGCCCACGCGGTCCGCTCCGACGCCGTCGACATCCCGCTCGCCGACCCGCACTTCTGGACCATGCGCGGCTCGGTGCGGGTCGCCCAGCTCTGCCACGACTTCGGCCTCACCTGGGGTTCGCACTCGAACAACCACTTCGACATCTCATTGGCGATGTTCACCCACGTGGGCGCCGCCGCCCCCGGGGAGATCACCGCCCTGGACACGCACTGGATCTGGCAGGACGGGCAGGCCCTCACCCGTACGCCGATGCAGATCCGGGACGGGCGCATCGCCGTCCCCACCGCGCCCGGGCTGGGCGTCGAGCTCGACCGCGACGCCCTCGCGGCGGCGCACGAGCTGTACCGGGAGCACGGCCTCGGCGCCCGCGACGACGCCGTGGCGATGCAGTACCTCGTCCCCGGCTGGGTGTTCGACCCCAAGCGTCCCTGCCTGGTCCGCTGACCGCCGTCCTGGCGCCCCTGAAGGAGAGACATGACCACCGCCAGCGCCCCCGCCGTCCTCGACCGGATCGAGTCGGTGACCCTCTCGTCGGTCACCCTTCCGCTGCCCACCGGGATCAGCGACGCGAAGGTGCTCACCGGCCGGCAGCGGCCGATGACCGAGGTGGCGTTCCTCTTCGCCGAGATCCGCACCGAGGCCGGCTTCGAGGGTGTCGGCTTCAGCTACTCGAAGCGGGCCGGCGGGCCGGCGCAGTTCGCGCATGCCCGGGAGGTCGCCCCCGACCTGATCGGCGAGGATCCCAGCGATATCGGTCGGCTGTGGACCAAGCTCGTCTGGTCCGGCGCCTCCGTCGGGCGCAGCGGCGCGTCGACCCAGGCGCTCGCCGCGATCGACGTGGCGCTGTGGGACCTCAAGGCCAAGCGTGCCGGGCTGCCGCTGGCCAAACTGCTCGGCGCCTACCGTGACTCGGTGCGCTGCTACAACACCTCCGGTGGCTTCCTGCACGAGTCCATCGAGCAGGTGCTGGACAACGCCACCCGCACCCTCGAATCCGGCGTCGGCGGGATCAAGATCAAGGTGGGTCAGCCGGACTGGGCGGAGGACCTGCGCCGGGTCCGCGCCGTGCGCGAGCACATCGGGGACGCGGTGCCGCTCATGGTGGACGCGAACCAGCAGTGGGACCGGCCCACCGCGATGCGTGTCGGCCGGGCGCTGGAGGAGTTCGGCCTGGTGTGGATCGAGGAGCCGCTGGACGCGTACGACGCCGAGGGACACGCCCAGCTCGCCCGGTCGCTGGACACCGCGGTAGCGACGGGGGAGATGCTCACCAGCGTCGCGGAGCACTACGAGCTCATCCGCGCCGGCGCGGTGGACATCCTCCAGCCGGACGCCCCGCGCATCGGCGGCATCACCCAGTTCCTCAAGCTGGCCACGCTGGCCGACCACAGCAACCTGCAGCTGGCTCCCCACTTCGCGATGGAGATCCACGTGCACCTGGCCGCCGCCTACCCGCACGAGCCGTGGGTCGAGCACTTCGACTGGCTGTACCCGCTGTTCAACGAGCGCCTGGAGACGCGCGGCGGGCGGATGTACCTCTCAAACCGTCCCGGGCTGGGCATCACGCTGAGCGAGCAGGCCCGCGCCTGGACCGTGGGCCGGGCCCACGTGGGCGCCTCGCACTGAACCACCCCACCGCAGCATTGGAGGAACCCCTCATGGGCACAGTCGTCAGCATCGACCCCCGCACCGGCCGGGCGGTCGAGGAGGTGGCGCCGGAGACCACCACCGCGGAGGTGGACCGCCGCTGCGCCGCCGCCCTCGCCGCGGCCCCCGGCCTGGAGGCGCTCGGCCGGGCCGGGCGGGCCGCGCTGCTGCGTGGCCTCGCGGACGGCCTGGAGGACCGGCGGGCCGACATCGTCGCCGTCGCCGACCGGGAGACGGCGCTCGGACCGGCCCGGCTGACCGGCGAACTCACCCGCACCTGTTACCAGCTGCGGCTCTTCGCCGAGGTGCTCGAGGAGGGCAGCTACCTCGAGGCGGCGATCGACCACCCGGGCGAGACCCCGATGGGTCCCCGTCCCGACCTGCGCCGGATGCTCATCCCGATCGGCCCGGTCGCGGTGTTCGGGGCGAGCAACTTCCCGCTGGCCTTCTCCGTACCCGGCGGCGACACCGCCTCGGCGCTCGCGGCCGGCTGCCCGGTGGTCGTCAAGGCACACGGGTCCCACCCCGCGACGTCGCAGCTGGTCTTCGACATCCTCGTGTCCGCAGCGCACCAGGCGGGCGCCCCGGACGGCACGCTGAGCCTGATCCACGGCGTCCAGGCCGGCGCGGACCTCGTCGCCCACCCGGCGATCCGGGCCGTCGGCTTCACCGGCTCGGTCACCGGCGGGCGCGCGCTGCTGCAGATCATCGAGCAGCGCCGCGACCCCGTGCCGTTCTTCGGGGAGCTCAGCAGCCTCAACCCGGTCGTCGTGACGCCGCGGGCCGCCGCCGAGCGCGGGCCGGCGATCGGCACCGAGCTCGTCGGGTCGTTCACCCTCGGCGCCGGCCAGTTCTGCACCAAGCCCGGCCTGGTGTTCGTACCGGTCGGCTCCGACGGCGACGCCGTGGTCGCCGCCATGGCGGAGGCGGTTCGGGGCGCGGACGCCCCGGTCCTGCTCAACGAGGGCATCGCCGCCGCGTACGGCCACCTCGCCGGCGGCCTCGCCGAGGCACCCGGCGTCCAGGTGCTGGCCCGCGGCGCCGAGCCGGCGGGGGACGGCTTCCGGGCCGCGCCGCTGCTCCTGGCGACGTCAGCGGGCCGGCTGCCGCGGCAGGTCACCGAGGAGTGCTTCGGGCCCGTGTCGGTCGTGGCCCGCTACGACGGTGCCGCCGAGCTGTTCGCCGCGCTGGCGGCGATGCCCTCGTCGCTGACCGCGACCGTGCTGCGCGGCCGACGCGAGACGGAGCTGCCGCTGGCGGTCTCCGAGCAGCTGCGCCCACGCGCCGGCCGGCTGATCTACGACGCCTACCCCACGGGCGTGGCCGTCTCCTGGGCGCAGCACCACGGCGGGCCGTGGCCGTCGACCAACTCGCAGCACACGTCCGTCGGCACCACGGCGATCCGGCGGTTCCTGCGCCCGATCACCTGGCAGGGCGCGCCCGCCGACCTGCTCCCGCTCGAACTGACCGACGACTACCACGGCGTCCCGCGGCGGGTCGACGGGGTCCTCGAGTTGCCTCGATGACCACGTCGGCAGCCACCTTCCCGGTGCCGGCGGACGGCGCGTCCGACCCGCTCGGGTGAGCGGCGCGGCCGGGTGAGCGCGGTCATCGGCGGCATCGCCGCCCTGGTCGCGGTGATCGCCGTGGGCTGGGTCGTCGGCCGGACCGGCGTGCTGGGCGCCGAGGCCGGTGGGGTGCTGTCGCGGTTGTCGTACTTCGTGGCGACGCCCGCCCTGCTGCTGCTCACGCTTGCGGACGCCGACCCGACCGCGCTGCTGTCGGCCGCCCTTCTGGCGACCGCGGGCAGCGCGGTGCTCAGCGCGCTGCTGTACGCGACGCTGGCCCGGTGGCGTTGGCGGCTGTCGCCGGCCCGGCTGGCGGTCGGTGGCCTCGCCTCGTCCTACGTCAACGCCGGCAACCTGGGCATACCCATCGCCGCCTACGTCCTCGGCGACGCCTCCTTCGTGGCCCCGGTGCTGCTGTTCCAGGTGCTCGTCCTGGCCCCGGTCGGGCTGGCCGTGCTGGCCGGCTCGCACCCGGCCGGCGACGCGGCGCCCCGCTGGCGGCCGCTCACCCAGCCCCTGCGTACGCCGGTCGTGGTCGGCTGCGGCCTGGGTGTGCTGGTGGCGGCCACCGGCGTGGACCTGCCGTCGCTCGTGCGGTCGCCGATCGAGCTGACCGCCGCGCTCGCGGTGCCCGCGGCGCTGCTCGCCTACGGGATGAGCCTGCACGGCGCACCCCGCCCCGCGTCCGGCGACGGAGCGTCCCAGGTCTGGCTGGCCGTGGCGCTCAAGACCCTCGCCCAGCCGGCGCTGGCGTACGCGCTCGGCCGGTGGGTCGCCGGGCTGGCGGGGGTGGCGTTGCTGGCGGTCACCGTCACCTCGGCCCTGCCGACGGCGCAGAACGTCTTCGTCTACGCCTCGTCCTACGACCGCGGCACCCTGCTGGCCCGGGACACCGTGCTGCTCACCACGGTGCTGTCCGTCCCCCTGCTCGTCGGGATCGCCCTGCTGCTCGGCTGATCGTCATGCCACGGAGGTATCCCGCCATGCCGGGCCGGACTTGGACAGGCATCGTCAGCGGCTTCTAGCGTGACGATGTGATCATGTCGACCCCGCAGCGTCCCAACGGCACGGTGGACGCTTCGTGACCGCGGGACTCATGGGCCGGTTGCGGCAGGTGGTCGGGCCCGCCGGGCTGATCGACGACCCGGGCGAGATGGCCGGGTACGCGAGCGACTGGCGAAACGCCTACTCGGGAACACCCGCGGCCGTCGTGCGGCCGGGCGGCACGGAGGAGGTGGCCGCGGTCGTCGCGCTCTGCGCCGAGGCGGGTGTCGCGATGGTGCCGCAGGGCGGCAACACCGGGTTGTGCGGCGCAGCGGTCCCGGACCACACCGGCGGCCAGGTGGTGCTCTCGCTGACCCGGATGCGGCGGATCCGCGACGTCGACCTCGCCAACCAGACGATCACCGTGGAAGCCGGCGCGGTGCTGAAGTCGGTGCAGGCGGCCGCGGCGGCCGCCGGCCGGCTCTTCCCGCTCTCCCTCGGCGCGGAGGGAAGTTGCACCATCGGCGGCAACCTCGCGACCAACGCCGGCGGGACCGGAGTGCTCCGCTACGGCACGATGCGGGACCTGACCCTCGGGCTGGAGGTGGTGCTCCCCGACGGGCGGATCTGGAACGGGCTCCGGGGGCTGCGGAAGGACAACACCGGCTACGACCTCAAGCAGCTGTTCATCGGCGCGGAAGGCACCCTCGGGGTGATCACCGCCGCCGTCCTGAAGCTCTTCCCCGCCGTGCGGAACCGCGCGACGGCCTGGATCGCCCTGCCGGGCCCGCAGGCGGGGATCGACCTGATCGGCATCCTCCGCGAACAGGCCGGCGACCGGCTGACCGGCTTCGAGATCATGTCCCGGCAGAGCCTGGGGTTCGTGCTGCGCCACGCGTCCGGCGCCCGGGACCCCTTCGGCGAGCGGCATCCCTGGTACGCCCTGGTGGAGCTGAACGACACGCTGCCCGCCGCCGGCCTCGACGGCGTACTCGAGTCGGCGCTGGGCGACGCGATCGGGACGGGGGTGGTGTCGGACGCGGTCATCGCCTCCAGCCCGGCACAGGCCGCTGCCCTCTGGGCGCTGCGCGAAGGCATCTCGGAAGCGCAGAACCATGAAGGCCCCAGCCTCAAGCACGACGTCAGCGTGCCGGTCAGCCGCATCCCGACGTTCCTGGCCCGCACCGACCGGGCACTCCGGGAGCTGGTCCCGGGCATCCGGATCGTGACGTACGGCCACGTCGGCGACGGCAACCTGCACTACAACCTCAGCAAACCCGAGCGCAGCGGCGACGCCGAATTCCAGGCGCGCGCGGCTGACCTCGCTCGGGTCATCTACGACGCCACCAGCGCCTGCGACGGCAGCATCAGCGCCGAGCACGGGCTGGGGCAGTCGAAGCGGGGGATCGTCGCCGACTACAAGGGCCGCCACGAGCTGGACCTCATGCGCGGGCTCAAGCAGCTGTTCGACCCGCGGGGCCTGATGAACCCCGGAAAGCTGCTGCCGGATTAGGTGGCAGCCGCCGGGCCGCCCAGGGAGAGCCAGAAGAAGCCGTGACCGGCCACGCCGAGGTCGTACTCGCCGGACTCCCGCACCATCGGGGACTCGGCGCCGCCCATCAGCTCCCTCGGCCGACGGCCGGCGTGGGCGGACAGGCGTCTGCGGGTAGCGCGAGAAGTTGAACAGGCACAGCACCTCGTCGCCACGCTCGCCCCGGAGGAAGGCGAGCACCGCCGGGTTGGTCGACCGGACGATCCGGCAGCCGGGGCGGGCGAACGCCGTCCAGGCGTGGCGGGTCTCCAGCAGCTTCTCGACCACGTGCAGCAGGGAGGACCGGGCGCGGAGCTGGTTCTCCACGTTGACCGCCATGTAGCCGTAGATCGACTCGTGGATCAGCGGCGCCGGCAGGTTCTCCGGCTGTGCCACGGAGAATCCGCCGTTGCGGTCCGGTGCCCACTGCATCGGCGTGTTGACCGCCCGATTGCCCGACAGCGACAGGTTCTCGCCCATGCCGATCTCGTCGCCGTAGTACAGGACCGGCACACCGGGCATGGACAGCAACAACGCGAAGGCGAGTTCGAGCTGACCCCGATCGTCGTTGAGCAGGCTGGCCGTGCGCCGGCGGATGCCGGTCACGCCCCGCATGCGGGCCATCGGCGCGTAGGTGTGCAGCAGTTCCTGGCGCTCCCGCTCGTGCAGCAGACCCAGCGACAGCTCGTCCCCGTTGCGCAGGAACACCGCCCAGTGGCGGTCACCCGGCTGCTCGCGCATCTGCGACAGCACCCGGGACACCGGCCGGTGCGTCTCGCGGCGCATGGCCAGCAGCAGACTCGGCATGAGCGAGGCGTACATCACCAGGTGGCACTCGGGATGCTCGGCGATGCCGAAGTAGGAGCCGGCACCTTCCGGCCAGTCCTCACTCCACGCGATGAAGATCCGGTTCGGGTACGTGGAGTCCAGCCAGGACCGTAGCTCCCGCAGGTAGGTGTGCGTCTCGTCGAGCCCCTTGCTCGACGTGCCGGTGCGCTCGAACAGGTAGGGGACGGTGAGCAGACGCAGACCGTCGACCCCCTGCCGGAGCCAGAAGTCCATCACGTCCCGCATCGCCGCCCGCACCTCGGGCGCGTCATAGTTCAGGTCCGGCTCGTGCCGGCTGTAGCGGTGCAGGTAGTACTGTCGCCGCTTGCCGTCGTAGGTCCACCCCGCGCCACGGCTGCTGAGCGGATCGTCGGCCTCGGCGTACGCGTCGCCCGTGTCACGCCACACGTAGAAGTTCCCGTACGGGCCGTCCGGGTCGCTCCGGGAGGCCTGGAACCACGGATGCTCGTCGCTGGTGTGGTTGAGCACCAGGTCCAGCACCACCCGCAGGCCCTGCCGGTGGGCGAGGGTGAGCAGCTCCAGCAGGTGCGACGGCTGCCCGAGACCGGAGTCGATGGCCGCGAAGTCGGACGCCGCGCGCCCGTCCGCCGACGACGGCGCCGCCATGATGGGGTTCAGCAACAGGCAGTCCACCCCCAGCCGGCGCAGGTAGTCCAGCTTCTCGGTGATGCCGCGCAGGTCGCCGTGGCCGTCGCCGTCGGAGTCGTAGAAGAACCGCACGTTCACCTCGTAGAACGTGCTGCCGGCCGCCCAGTTCGGGTCGTCCGGCTGCTCCGGATCCGGTTCCTCCTCGACCTCGGTGCGGGTGATCCGGAGCCGTCCGGACAGGGCTTGGCGGGCCCGCGCGGCGACCCGCTCCGCCGGGTCCCGCTCCAGGGCCTCCAGCGTCTCGAACGTGGCCACCAGCTGCTCGCGCGTCCGGTGGTTGCCGTGCGCCCAGTTGCTCAGCTCGTCCACGGCGAGCAGCCGCGTCGACGCGAGCCCGCTGCGGGTGAGCGCCAGGAGGTCGTCCGGAATCAGCTCGGGCCGCCGGGGCGCGTTGCTGAGGATCAGGTCCCCGACGCCGGCGGCCCGCATCTGCGGGGTCTGCCGGCGTTCCCGGTCGACCATCCGCACCGCCGCGTACTCGAAGGCCTCCCGGACGCTGACGATCCCGTTGCCGTCCCGGTCGGCGGCGCCGGTCCGCAGCCCTTCGAGAAACGGGCCGGAGAACGCGGACGGCAGCCCGATCCGCCCCGAACGCCGGCGCGTGGCGGCCGCCGGTGTGACGTGCATCCGACAGACCACGGCGAGGTGACTGTCGGCCATCTTGCCGTTCGGTCGCCGCGCAACTCCCCCCTGACACACTCCGCTCATTGGCTTGAGTGATGGAGGATCCATGTTTTCCTCGTTCCGCGGCGCCGCGCTCGTATCCTCCATCGTTCTGCTGAATGCGACGATCCTGGTTCCCGCCCAGCCGGTGTTCGCGGCCGGCCCACCGGCGTTCGTGCAACAGGTGACCGGGCACGGCGTGGGCGTGACGCGGGCCGTCACCACTCCGAACCCGACGACGGCGGGCAATCGGCTGGTCGTCGAGGTCGGCGTGTGGAACTCGGGATCGGCCACGGTCAGCGCGGTGACCGACAACGCGGGTGACACCTTCGTCAAGATCCTCAGCTTCGCGGCGTCCGATCACACCGAGATGAGCGTCTGGACCGCCGTCGTCGCGACCGGTGGGACCAAGCCGACCATCACCGCACGGGCCACGTCCTCGGCTGACCTGGGGATCGCGGCGCTGGAGTACTCCGGCCTGTCCACGGCCTCGGTGGTCGACCAGGAAAGGCACGCTGCGGGTACCACCGGCTCCACCGCCGCGACCGTCAGCTCGGGCGCCACCGCCCCGACGACCGCCGGCGGTGAACTGGCACTCGGTCTCTACGCGGACTCCGGCTTCGGCGCCACCCTGACCCCCGGTAGCGGCTTCACCCAGCGCGCCAACCTTTCCCCGACCGGCGACATGGAGCTGCTCGTCGAGGACCAGATCGTGGCCGCGGGTGCGACGCCCAATGCGGGCGCCGGCACGGCGGCGCGCACGACCTGGCTGATGGCCACCGTCGTGCTGCGGGCCGGGTCGCCGTCGGCCCCGACCGCGCCGCAGGCCCCCACCGGGGTGGCCGCCACGGCCGGCGACGGCAGCGCCACCGTGACCTGGACCGCACCCGGCGACGGCGGCAGCCAGCTCACCAGCTACGCCATCACGCCGTACGCGGGCGGTGTCGCGCAGGCCCCGACCACCGTGGCCGGCTCGCCGCCGTCGACGACCGCGACCGTGAACGGGCTGACCAACGGCACGGAATACACCTTCACGGTGACCGCCACCAACGGGGTCGGGACCGGCCCGGCCTCGACCGCATCGGCCCCGGTCACGCCGGGCCCTCAGGCCGGTGGATCGTGGTCGGGCCTGCAGACCTGGCCCATCGTGGCGTTGAGCAACACCCTGCTCTACAACGGCAGCGTGGTGGCGTGGGACGGCTGGCAGCAGCCGCAGCCCACCGTCGTGTGGAACCCGGCGTCGCCGCAGGCGTTCAACACGTTCAACGCCCCGACCAGCGTCTTCTGCGACGGCGCCGCGAGCCTGCCGGACGGGCGGCTGCTGGTCGTCGGTGGCTACGGCGGGCTGACCACCGGGCAGCTCGGAATTGTCGACACCAACATCTTCGACCCGGCGACCAACACCTGGAGCCGCGTCGCGGACATGCACAAGCCACGGTGGTACCCGACCGTCACCGAACTGGCCGACGGTCGCTACGTCGCCGTCAGCGGCAACGACACCGACGCCTCGCACTGGGCGGACACGCCCGAGGTGTACGACCCGGCCACCAACACCTGGACCCTGCTGTCCGGGGTGTCCACCCCCCAGGTCCACGAGACCGAGTACCCGTTCTCGTACCTGCTGCCCAGCGGCAAGGTCTTCACCATCGGCCCCAACGAGGACAACTCCTTCCTGCTCGACGTGAACAACCAGACCTGGACCTCGGTCGGCGGCGCGAGCGGTGTCCACAACGGGTCCTCCGTGATGTACCGGCCGGGCAAGGTGCTCTACAGCGGCGGCGGCGTCGACGTCAACCGTCCCGGATCGGCCTTCAAGACGACAGCGGTCATCGACCTCAACGCGGCCACCCCGACCTGGCAGCAGACAGCGCCGATGAACAACGCCCGGGTGTACCACACACTCACCATGCTCCCGGACGGCAAGGTTCTCGCCGTCGGCGGCAACACCAACACCGACCAGGGCATCGTCACCACCGGGGTGCTGCCGGCCGAGATCTGGGACCCCACCACCCAGACCTGGACGGCGGCGGCCCCGATGGCCGCGGCCCGCAACTATCACTCGACCGCGCTGCTGATGCCCGACGCGCGGGTGCTGGTGGCGGGCGGTGGCCACCCGTTCGGCAGCAGCGGCACCGCCCAGTACTCGGCGCAGTACTACTCGCCCGCCTACCTCTCCAACGGTCCCCGGCCCACCATCACGTCGACCTCCGGAGGCGGCTCGTACGGCGGCACGATCTCGGTGTCCACCCCGGACGCGGCGTCCATCACCGCCGTCAACCTGGTGTCGCTCGGCGCGGATACCCACCAGATGGACATGAACCAGCACTTCGTGCCGCTCAGCTTCACCAAGGACGGCAGCGGACTTACCGTGCAGGCGCCCGCCGGGCCGGAACTGGCGCCCCCGGGCTACTACATGCTGTTCATCCTCAACGGCAACGGAGTGCCATCGGTCGCTTCGATGGTGCAGATCGGCGCCAAACCCGCCGCACCCGCCGCGCCGACCGCCGTGACGGCGACACCCGCGGACCGGAGCGCGAACGTGTCGTGGAAGGCGCCGCCGGGCAGCGGCAGCCCGATCACCAGCTACACGGTCACCCCGTACGTCGGCACGACCGCACAGCCGCCGACCACGGTCACGGGGAATCCACCGGCGACCAGCGCCACGATCCCCAACCTCACCAACGGGACCGCCTACACGTTCAAGGTCACCGCCACCAACGCGATCGGTACCTCGCCGCCGTCAGCAGCCTCGGCCGCGGTCACCCCCGGCATCGCGCCGCCACCGACCTTCGTCCAACACACCGGTACCCAGTCCGCGGGCACCGACAGCCTGTCGGCGACCCTGCCGGCGGTCCTCGGCTCCGGCAACCGCCTGATCGTCGAGGTCGGCACCTGGAGCGGGGCCGGCGCCGCCACCACCGGCGTCACCGACGCGGCCGGCGACCAGTTCGTCGAGGTGGCGCGCTGGAAGGCGTCCGACAACACCGAGCTGAGCGTGTGGACCGCGCCGGTCACCGCCGGCGCCGGTCAGTCCCCGGCGGTCACCGCGCAGGTGTCCGGGCCGGCCGACATCGGCGTCGACGTGCTGGAGTACGCGGGCCTGTCCGCCGTCGCGGACGCCAGCGTGGTCGACCAGCAGGCCACGGCGTCGGGCACCACCAGCGCCGCCGCCA
Organism: Micromonospora sp. NBRC 110009; assembly: GCF_030518795.1. Classification (NCBI taxonomy): domain Bacteria; kingdom Bacillati; phylum Actinomycetota; class Actinomycetes; order Micromonosporales; family Micromonosporaceae; genus Micromonospora; species Micromonospora soli. Next base: position 5,617,049 of record NZ_CP130427.1, read on the forward strand.
CGGTCCGGTCCGGAGCGACGCCACCCACGACGGGGGGCAACGAGTTGGCCGTCGGCTTCTATGCCGACTCCGGCTTCGGCAAGAGCCTCACCGGGGGCGCCGGCTGGACCGTGCGCGGCAACGTCTCACCCAACGGCAACATGGACCTGCTCACCGAGGACCAGGTGGTGGCCGCGGGCGCGACCCCGAACGCGGCGGTGGGTGCCGGCTCCAACACCACCTGGCTGCTCGGCACACTGGTGTTCAAGGCCGCCTCGACCGCACCGCCGACCGTCCCGTCGGCACCGACCGGCGTCGCCGCCGCTGCCGCCGACGGCGCCGCGAGGGTGACCTGGACCGCGCCCGGCAACGGCGGCAGCGCGATCAACTCCTACACCGTCACGCCGTACGTGGGCGCGACGGCCCAGGCCCCGACCACGGTCAGCGGGTCACCACCGGCGACCACCGCCACGATCGGCGGGCTGACCAACGGCACCGCGTACACCTTCACCGTGAGCGCCACCAACACCATTGGCGACGGGCCGCAGTCCGCGCCCTCGGCGCCCGTCACCCCGGGCGTCAGCCCGCCGACACCGACGTTCGTGCAGCAGGTGTCGGCGAACGGTGCCGGGCGGACGAGCCTCGCGGTGACCACACCGCAGACCACCACCGGCAACAACCGGCTCATCGTGCAGGTGGGCGTGTGGAGCGCGGGATCGGCCACCGTGAACACCGTCACCGACAACGCCGGCGACACGTTCACCAAAGTCACCTCCTTCACCGCCTCCGACCACACCCAGATGAGCGTGTGGACCGCCGTGGTGAGCAACGGTGGGACGAAGCCGACGATCACCGCGTCGGTGTCCGGCGCCGCCGACGTGGGCGTCGCCGTCCTGGAGTACGCCGGGCTGTCGACCGCTGCGGGCGCTGCCGCCGTGGATCAGCAGGCCACGGCGACGGGTACCACGAGCGGAGCGCAGGCCGTGCAGTCGGCCGCGACCAACCCGGTCACTGCCGACGGTGAACTCGCGCTCGGCTTCTACGCCGACTCCGGGTTCGGCACGCTGCTCGTGCCCGACCCCGCATATACCGCCCGCACGAACCTGTCACCCAACGGCAACATGGACCTACTGGTGGAGGACCTTCCGCTGAATGCCGGCGCTCGCCCGGCGGCGAGTGCCACCACCGGCGCGTCCACCGTGTGGCTGATGGCCACGGTGGTGTTCCACCATGCGTAGTCGGAGACAGCTGCGATACTTCGCCGTCATCGAAGCGTGCCTCGCCGTCGCGGCGGTCGTCGTCGGCCTGGCGCTCGGGCCGCCTCAGGGCTCATCCGCCGCACCTGTCCAGGCCAGCGTCACCCGCTGCGACCTGAGCACCCCGGGCGCGGCGCAGGTCACCTACACGGTGAGCAATGCCGACCGCGTCACCCACGGCTACCGGGTAGAACTGTCCGTCGCGACCGACACCGCGCCGCTGGGGTGGGGAATCAGCCTGGTCAACCGAGTCGAACCGGGAGCCACCGCGACCGCCCACGCGATGCTGCCGGTGATCGGCAGCCAGGCCGAGGCGCGGTGCACGGCCCGCGCCAGGACGAACGACGGGAGGTCCGGCCACCACGGGTAGTACCGTCGGCCGCACCGCTGTTACCTCCTGCGTTGGTTCGGAGAGTCGTGGCGGCCGGGAGCGAGTGGTCAGCCCGCCGACGGGTGGTGCGCGTCGACCGCCTGCCCCATGCGGGTGACGGCGTCGGTGAGGATCGCGGGTGAGGTGGCGAAGTTGAGCCGGACGAAGCCCGCCCCGCCGGTGCCGAAGACGTGCCCCGAGCTGAGGGCGACCCGCGCGCGGTCGAGGAACATCCGCGCGGGCCCGGCGACGTCGCTGGCCACGCCGGGCTCGCCGGCCGGCTGCTCGGTGGGGACGCCCAGCGCCGTGCAGTCCAGCCAGGCGAGGTAGGTGCCCTCGGGGCGGTGGTAGGTCACGGACGGGAGGTGCTTGGCCAGCAGCGTCTCCAGGAGCGTCCGGTTGGCGTCGAGGCCGTCGAGGAGCAGGTCGAGCCACCGCCCGCCGGCGCGGAACGCGGCGGTGTGCGCGAGGACGCCCAGGTGGCTGGGTCCGTGGCTGACCTCTTCGGGCATGCGGTTGAGGTCGGCGGCGGCCTGCGGCCCGGCGACCGCCAGCGCCGCCTTGAGTCCGGCGAGGTTCCACGCCTTCGAGGCGGAGGTCAGGGCGAACGCGTTCTCGGCGCCGGCCACCGTGAGGTACGGGGTGAAGCGCGCCCCGGGCAGCACCAGCGGGGCGTGGATCTCGTCGGAGATTACCCGTAGGCCGTGCCGGTCGGCCAGTGCGGCGACGGCCTCGAGTTCGTCGCGGCGGTGCACGACACCGGTCGGGTTGTGCGGGTTGCACAGCAGGAACGCCGGCCGGTGGCCGCAGGCCCGGGCCCGCCGGAAGGCCTCGTCGAGCGCTGCGGGGTCCATCCGCAGGTCAGGCCCGAGCGGGGCCTCGATCACCTGCCGTCCGGCGTGGCTGACGAAGGCGTAGAAGGGTGGGTAGACGGGGGAGCAGAGCACGACCGCGTCGCCGGGGTCGGTCACCAGCCGCAGTACCTCGACGATGCCCATCATCACGTCGGGTACGACGGTGGTGTGGTCGACGCGGAAGTCGGGCCAGCCCCAGCGCCCGGCGGCGAAGTCGCCGAGCGCCTCGGCGTACGCCGTCCCGTACGCGTAACCGGTGTCACCGAGGTCGATCGCGCGGCGGAGCGCGTCGGCCACCGGAGGTGCGAGGGGCACGTCCTGTTCCGCGACCCAGAGGGGGAGCACGTCGGGCGGGTGCATGCGCCACTTCACGCTGGTGCGCTGCCGGAGTTCGTTCAGCGTGAGCAGGGTGAGCGGGTTCTGGGCCGCGGAGCCGTCGGCGGAGGGGGCAGGGCTGGCCATGCCGCCCACCCTAGGCCGTAGGTCGAGTGGTCGTCGTCCTCGGCGCCGGAGTTTGCTCCTGACCGGGCCGTTGGCCGCCGTGTGCAACGATCGTCGGGCGTGCAGTCGACCGGCCCGCCGGCCGCCCCGCCGGCGTGCCGGTGGTCGGCCGGCGTGCGCGACGACAACCACCTCGTACCCCTAGGAGAGCACGATGTCCCTCTCTCCGGCTCGGGTCTTCGCCGCGCTCAACGCGGTGCGACCGCCCGAGCGCTCGGCTCCGGTCATGGGCAGGGCCGTCGTGGTCGGCGGCAGTGTCGCCGGTCTGCTGGCCGCCCGGGTGCTGTCTGACCACGCGGAGAGTGTCGTCATCATCGACCGGGACGAGGCGCAGGCGCCCGGCGAGCGGCCCGGCGTGCCGCAGGGCACGCAACTGCACGCGCTGCTGCCCGGCGGCTTTCTCCAGCTCGAGCAGCTGTTCCCGGGATTCCGTGAGCAGGCCCTGGCCCAAGGCGCGATCGAGGCGCCACCGGCGGCCCGGCGGAACTACCTTGATGGTCGCCTGAAGGTGGTCGTGCCCGACGACGCCGACAGCCTGGCGGGTAGCCGACCCCTGCTGGAAGCCCTGATCCGCCAGCAGGTGCTCCGACTGCCCAACGTCAAGACCGTCACCGCCCGCGCCACCGGTCTCGTGTTCGACGGCGCCGTGACCACCGGGGTCCGCTACGACGTCGGCGGTGCGCCCGGCGTCGAGAGCGCTGACTTCGTGGTGGACGCCATGGGGCGGTCGAGCAGGCTGTCCGACTGGCTGGAGCAGGCCGGCTGGGACCGCCCGGCCATGCGACGGATGACCGTCAACCTCAACTACGCGACCGCGCTGTTCCGCCGCCGCGAGACGAACCCGGAGTTCACGGTCGTCCTGGCGCTGCACACGCCGAGGCTGTCGTCGGACGTGGCCGGTGCCGCCTTCTTCGCGGTCGAGGACGGCCGGTGGATGGCCATGATGGCCGGCTACGGGGAGAACCGGCCGGGGCGTACCGCGGCGGACTTCGTGCGCCGGCTGCGGGACCAGTTCCCACCGGAGTTCGGCGCGGTCGCCGGGAACGAGATGCTCGGCGACGTCCGGACCTACCACCACGCCGACAGCCGGCGGCGGGACTTCCACGCGCTGAAGCGGTTCCCGGCCGGTCTGGTCAGCGTCGGTGACGCCGTCGCGTCGTTCAACCCCGTCTACGGGCAGGGCATGACGGCGGCGGCCCTGCACGCGGCCTGCCTGTCGGCGTACCTGCGGTCGGGCCCGGACCTGGGCGCCACCGCGCGTCGGTTCTTCGCCCTGCAGAAGGTGGTGGTCGACGCCGCCTGGTCGACGTCGACCTCCGCCGACCTGGCGCTGCCGCACGTCGAGGGGCCGTATCCGCGCGGGTACCGGTTCTCCAGCTGGGTCAGCGGTCAGATCGTCACGGCGACCGTCACGGACGTGGCCGTCGCCCGGCGGTTCAACGAGGTCGTGTCCATGCGGGAACACCCGAGGTCGCTGGCCGCGCCGGGCGTGATCCTGGGCGCCCTGCTCGCCAACCGCCGGAGTCGCCGGCCGGCCACCGCGCGCTGACGCGCCCAACGCGCACCGTGCCGCTTGGTCAGGCGCCGAACTGCCAGGTCAGGCCGTGTCGGCTGAGCCGGCTGATCAGCAGGACGGCCAGGATCGCAAGGTCGAGTACGCCGAGGAAGGCGCCGAGCCGACCGCCGAGGCGACCGAAGCGGCCACCGCGCGGGTCCCGGGCGGCACGCAGGCCCAGCACGATGGCGAGTGGACCGAAGAGGATGTTGAACACGAACATCCCGGCGCCGCCGAGCATCAGTGCGGCCGCGGCCCGTCCGTCCAACCGGGCCGCGGCGGGGGAGTCCGGCGCAGTGGCGGCGGGACCGACAGCCGTGCCGCAGTCGGCCGCGTCGGGTCGTTCCTGGGGCAACGCGGCCCGCCGGTCCTGCGGGAAGCCGGCCGAGCGGGGCGGCGTGGGGACGGACATGGTTGCTCCCTTCGGGGTTGAGGGGTCAGCCTTCGCGGGCGCGGCGGCGGGCCAGCAACCCGGTGCCGCGGGTCAGGAACAGGACCACCCCGGCTACCAGCGCGGCGGCGGCGATGCAGAGGAAGGGCTGGTCGGCGAAGGCGGCGGTGCCGAGGATCAGGACCGCGAGCCAGAGCGTGACGATCAGTCCGAGCATGCTGTCCTCCGTGCGGGAAGGGCCGGACGGCTTCGGTGAACATGTGTTCACCCAGCCCTCAGGGTACGACAGACGGGCGTCGGTGCACAGGTGTTTACTGGTGACATGGTCCATACCGGAGTCGGCAGCGCCGCCCCCAGCCGCGCCCAGCGCAAGGAACGCACCCGCCAGGCGCTGCTGGACGCCGCGGTGCGCCTCCTGGCCGACCAGGGCCTGAGCAGCCTCAGCCTGCGCGAGGTGAGCCGCGCGGCCGGCATCGTGCCGGCCGCCTTCTACCGTCACTTCGCCGACATGGGCCAGCTCGGAGTGGCACTGGCCGAGCAGTCGCTCGGCGGGATGCGCACCGCCGAGCGGATGGTCCGGGTCGGACTGACCGGCGGTGACGAGCTGATCGAGCAGTCCATGGCGGTGCTCGTCGACGAAGTCCGCCGCCACCCGGAGCGCTACCGCTTCCTCGCCCGGGAGCGGTTCGGCGGGGTGGCCGTGGTCCGCCGTGCCATCGAGGACCAGCTCCAGCGCGGGGCCGACGAACTCGCCGCCGACCTGATGCGCGCCGATCTCCACGCCACCGCCGGCTACCTACGCGACTGGCCGGAGGCGGACGTCCGGATGGCGACCACCCTCATCGCGGACCACATGTGGCAGACCGCCGCCGCGCTGCTCGACGTCGTCGAGCACCCGGTCGCGCTGGCGGCCCTGCGCGAGCGGGCAACCCAGCAGCTTCGGCTCATCGTCGTCGGCTGCCGGAACTGGCCCGGCTGACGATCACCTGCCGGCGGCTGATCGCCCGGCTACGGCGTGGTGAGCCCGAGGCTGATCGTCTTGGTGAGGGTGGCGTTGTCGTCGTCTCCGTCCAGCGACCACACCATGGCCCCGGCCAGGCCGGCGCGCCGGATGTACAGCGTCTTCTGCAGCACGACCGCCGGATCGTCGTACGTCCAGAAGGTCGTGCCGTCGAACAGCCAGGCGTGCCCGGCGCGGAGGTCGCGGTGGACGGTGAAGCCGTTGCCAGCCAGGGTCTTGAGCTTGCGGTAGTCCTCGGACCCGGCTTCGAAGGTGGCCGGGGCCGGCCCGGCCGCGGGCTGGAACAGGCCGTCGCCGCCCCCGGTGACGCCGGTCCAGCCGCGTCCGTAGTAGGGGATGCCCAGCACCAGCTTGTCGCGGGGCGCGCCGCGGGCGATCCAGCCGTCGATCGCCACCTCGGCGGAGAAGTCCGGGTTGTCCGGTGCCCCGGCCGGTACCCGCAGCGCCGACTGCTGGTTGGTCACCGCCTCCCAGGTGCCGTGGAAGTCGTACCCCTGCACCGTGGCGAAGTCCAGGTACCGGAAGATCTTGCGCCCCTCGTATCCGGCGTCCATGGTCGCCGGGGCGGCCGGCAGGAAGGTGGTCAGCGCGAACCGCCGGTGGGTCTCGCGGCCGTACGCGTCGAGCTGCCGGCGGAACTCGGCGAGCAGCTTGGTGAAGTTCTCCCGGTCCTCCGGGCGGATCACGTTGCCGGGCTCGCCCGGCCAGTTCGGCCACTCCCAGTCCAGGTCGATGCCGTCGAAGACGCCGGCGGCGGCGCCCGGGCCCCCGCTGCCGCCGTCGAGGATCGGGAGGTTCCCCTTGAGGTAGAGGTCGATGCAGGAGGAGACGAAGGCCCTGCGGGAGGCGTCGGTGCGGGCGGCGTTCGAGAAGTACGTGGACCAGCTCCAGCCGCCCAGCGAGATCAGCACCCGCAGATCGGGGTGCTTGGCCTTGAGCTTGGCCAGTTGGCCGAAATTGCCGTTGAGCGGCTCGCCCCACGCGTCGGCGACCCCGTCGACGCTCTCCTCGGCCGGGACCGGACGCTGGTAGTCGGCCCAGGCGTCACCCTCGCCCGGCCCACCGTCCACATAGCAGCGCCCGTCCTCGCTCACGTTGCCGAAGGCGTAGTTGACGTGGGTGAGGCGACCCGCCGCCCCGGAGGTGTCGAGTTTCTTGACCGGGAAGGCCCGGCCGTAGATGCCCCACTGGGTGAAGTAGCCGACCCGGTGGTAGCCGCCGCGGCCGGTCGGGCTGCCCGCGGCGTTCGCGACGGTCGGCGGGGCGACGGTGACCAGCATCGCCGTCAGGGCGACAAGGGCGGTGCGGCGGCGGGGACGGAAGGGTCGCATCGGCACTCCCACGGACGGGCGGGATTAGTAAAGAGACCTTTCTGATCGATGACGCTAGGCCGCGCAGGTTCCGCGGGTCAAGAGCGGATCGGGAGCGTATGCCGATCGTGGCCGAGCAGCGGCGCGCCGCCGCTCCGTCTGCGGGGATATTTTGTTAGGTAGCTTGCCTTACCAAATGAAGGTCGCTAATTTGACTGCTAGCGACGAAGGTCGATGCGCGGTGAGCGTCCGGCTTCCTGCGGCATCGCCAGGCTCCGGAGGCAGTCATGACCATCGGCGGCGTACGTCTGCTCACCACCACCGCGATCCTCGCCCTCGCCGGCGCCTGGGCCGCGCCCACCGCTCCCGTCGCCGCCCAGGCGGCCCCCGTCTCGTTCACGTCCGTCGTTCCGGCGCCGGTCGTCACCGCGCCGGCGAGCGGCGTCACCTACCAGATCACCGCGACGACGACGATCTACACGGAGCCCGGCTCGTCCGCGGCCGCGGCGATCGCCGGGCAGTTCGCCGCCGTACTTCGTCGCTCAACCGGCTATGCCCTGCCGGTCGTCGACGCGCCCGGCACCACCCCGGCGGACGGCATCGCCCTGTTGTTGTCCGGGGCGCCGACGGCCGTCGGCGACGAGGGCTACCAGCTGGACGTCACCGCCGCCTCGATCGCGGTGCGCGCCGCCCAACCGGCGGGACTGTTCGCCGGCGTCCAGACCGTGCGTCAACTGCTGCCACCCGCCGTGGAGAGCGCGACGGTCCAGCCCGGGCCCTGGGAGGTCGCGGCCGGTCGCATCGTCGACTATCCGCGGTTCACGCATCGGGGCGCGATGCTCGACGTCGCACGGCACTTCCTGCCGGTCCCGGTCGTCGAGCGGTACATCGACGAGATCGCGCTCTACAAGGTCAACCGCCTGCACCTGCACCTCTCCGACGACCAGGGCTGGCGGATCGCCATCAACAGCTGGCCCAACCTCGCCGTGTACGGCGGGAGCACCCAGGTGGGCGGCGGCACCGGCGGGTACTACACCCAGGACGAATACCGGCAGATCGTCGCCTACGCCGCGGCCCGGTACGTCATGATCATCCCGGAGATCGACATGCCGGGCCACACCAACGCGGCACTCGCCTCGTACGCGGACCTCAACTGCGACGGCGTGGCCCCGAAGCTCTACACCGGCACCAAGGTCGGGTTCAGCTCGCTCTGCGTCAGCAAGGAGATCACCTACACCTTCCTCGACCAGGTCCTGGGCGAGATCGCCGGGCTGACCCCCGGGCCCTATCTGCACATCGGCGGCGACGAGGCCAGCTCCACCACCGCCACCGACTACAACACCTTCATGAACCGCGTTCAGCAGATCGTCGCGGCCCGGGGGAAGACCGTGGTGGGCTGGCACGACGTCGTCAATGCCCCGGTCCTGCCGTCGACCGTCGCGCAGTACTGGGGAACCACCACCACCAACGCCGCGGTGGCCACCGCCGCCCAGCACGGCACCAAGATCGTCATGTCTCCGGCCAACCGCGCCTACCTGGACATGAAGTACAACTCCCGCACGAGACTGGGCCAGCGCTGGGCCGGCTTCATCGACGTGCAGGACGCGTACGGCTGGGACCCGGGCAACTACCTCTCGGGCGTCGGCGAGACGTCGGTGCTCGGGGTCGAGGCGCCGCTGTGGACGGAGACGATCCAGTCGCTGGCCGACGTCGAGTACATGGCTTTCCCGCGTCTGCCGGCGATCGCCGAGCTGGGGTGGTCACCGGCGAGCACCCATGACTGGACGTCGTTCAACCAGCGGCTCGGTGCTCAGGGCCCGCGCTGGCGGGTCATGGGGATCAACTACTACCACTCCGCCCAGGTGGCCTGGCCCACCGGTTCCTGACCGCCGCGCAGCACGCGGCCCACCGCCTTGATCACATCGAGGAGGCCAACCATGTCATCGCGCCTCATCATCGACCGAACGCAGCGTCGGCACCTGTTGACCCGTCGACTGATCACGATGCTGTTCGCGACCCTGACGCTCGTGGCGAGCGTCGGACTCGTACACGTGCCGCGCGCGAGCGCCGCCACCGTCGGCTCGACCGAGCTGACGACGGGCTGGGCGTTGAGATCGGCCAACCAGGTTGCCGATCCGGGTGCGACCATCTCCCAGGTCGGCTACAACACCGCCGGCTGGAACCCGGTCTCGCTCCCGTCGACCGTGCTGGCCGGCCTGGTCGCGAACAACGTCTACCAGAACATCTACGTCGGCACGAACCTGCAGTCCGTGCCCGACCTGACCGGCCAGAACTGGTGGTTCCGGGGCCAGTTCACCGCCTCGGCCACCACCGCCGACCAGGCGTACTGGCTGCGCTTCAAGGGGATCAGCTACCGCGCCCAGATCTGGCTCAACGGCGTCCAGCTCGACGCCAACGCGGTCGGCACCATGGTGGTGCACGAGTACAACGTGACGAACCTGATCCGGCCCGGTGCGCTCAACGCGCTGGCGATCCTCGTCACCCCGCCCGCCCACGACTGCAAGGACCTCTCCTTCTGCACCGTGGACTGGAACCCGGAGGCTCCGGACATGAACGCCGGCCTCTGGGGCAGGACCCTGCTGGACACGACGGGGCCGGTCGCCCTTCGCGACCCGTACGTGAAGACCGTGCTGCCGCTGCCGGCAACCAACGCGGCCGACCTCACCGTCTACGTCGACGCCGTCAACGCCACGAGCGCCCCGGTCACCGCGACGGTCAGCGCCACCATCACCAAGGCCGGCTATCCCACCGTCTCCGTCAGCCAGCCGGTCACCCTGGCCGCCAACGAGCGCCGCGAAGTCACCTTCGACCCAGCCGGCTACCCGCAGCTGCACGTCAGCAGCCCGGCCCTGTGGTGGCCCTACCAGTACGGCAGCCCGGAGCTCTACCAGCTCGCCACCTCGGCGACCGTGGCCGGCGCCACCTCGGACACCAAGTCGATCAACTTCGGCGTCCGCCAGTTCACCGACTACCGGACCACGGTCAACGGCACGTCGTTCGTCGGCTACCAGGTCAACGGGCAGAACATCTTCTTCCGCGGCGGCGGCTACATGTGGGATCTGCTCCAGCGTTGGGACACGAAGACCAACGCCACCCACGTCCAGTACGTCAAGGACATGGGCCTCAACACCATCCGGCTGGAAGGGACCCTGGGCAACGAGGAGCTCTACGACCTGGCAGACAAGGCCGGCGTCATGATCATGCCCGGCTTCGTCTGCTGCAGCGCGTGGGAGAACGACAACACCTGGACCGCCGAACAGGAGCAGGTCGCCAACGCCTCGCTGGAGAGCCAGCTCCGCGCGCTGCGCGCCCACGCCAGCCCGTTCATGTGGAACTACGGCAGCGACCAGCCGCCGACCGCCGCTCACCTGGCCACGTACAAGAACACCGCGGCAAAGCTGCACTGGCAGAACCCGACCGTCGACAACGTGGCGACCTGGTCGAACGCCAACGCCGGGATGAAGATGGACGGCCCGTACAAGTGGGAACCGCCGCTGCTGTGGTGGGACAGCCCGGCCCAGTCGGGTAGCGCCTTCGGCACCACCGGCGAGGAGGGCACGGAGGCCCCGCCGCCGCTGGAGAGCCTGCAGAAGTTCATCCCCGCCGCAAACCTGTGGCCGATCGGGGCCACGTGGAACTACCACGCGGGCAAGCCGCGCAGCGTGTTCGACAACATCCAGGTCTACACCGACGGCGTGAACAAGCGCTACGGCGCCACCACCAGCGCCGAGGACTACTCCCGCAAGTCGGAGTTGCAGAACTACGAGAACACCCGCTCGTTCTTCGAGGCCTGGAACTCCCACGAGTACACCCAGTCGTTCGGGGTCATCTTCTGGATGCTCAACAACGCCTGGCCTTCGGTGCACTGGAACCTGTATGACTACTACCTCAAGCCCGGCGGCGGCTACTTCGGCAGCAAGAAGGCCAACGAGCCGCTGCACATCGCCTACGACTACAAGACCCGGAACGTGTACGCCGTCAACTCGACCCTGACCGGGCGGAGCGGGTTGACCGCCACGGCGACCGTGTACAACATCCCGAACCTGGGCCAGGCGTACACGACGACCGTGCCGGTCACCGCGGCCGCCAACGCCGCCACGCAGGTCCTCACCCTCCCGGCACTGACCGGCCTGTCTGCGACCTACTTCATCCGGCTGCAGCTCAAGGACTCGGCCGGCGCCGTGCTCAGCAACAACCTCTACTGGTACTCCAGCCAGCCCGACGCGCTGGGCAACAAGAAGAACTGGTACATGACGGCGGTCAAGACGTACGCCAACCTGACCGGGCTCAACAGCCTGCCGGCCAATCCCAACGTCGCGGCCAGCGTGACCCGGACCGTCGCGGGCGGGCAGGAGACCGCCACCGTCCGGCTGACCAACAACAGCCCGACGAACATCGCCTTCTTCCTGCGCCCGGAGATCACGGCCGGCAACGGGGGCAACGAGGTACTGCCGGTCACCTACACCGACAACTACGTCTCCCTGTGGCCGGGGGAGTCGACCACCATCACGGCCACCTACCAGACCAGCGACCTCGGGGGGCAGGCGCCGTACCTGCGCACCCGCGGCTACAACATCCCGACCACATCGATCCCGGTGCCGTAGCGCCGAGGGCCGGCGGGGGCGGCGCCAGCCGCCCCCGCTCCCGTCCTGCCTACAGCTTCGTGTCGGCCGGCATGTGGCGCAGCTCGATCGGCCGGCCGGCGTGCTGGGCCAGGGCGTGCGCGGCGAGCTGCACCGGGAGAATGTCGAGCACACAACCACCGAGCCCGCCGAGTCGCGGCAGCCGCACCACCAGCAGAGCACCCGACGCCGGCACGTCGGCGTCGGAGTCGGTCACCAGGACGACGTCCGCCCCGTACCGAGCGAGGTCGAGGGCGAGCGGGACCTCGCGGGCCGCGCCGAAGAGCACGACCGACCGCCCGGGGCCCGCCGTTTCCAGCGGACCGTGCAGGTATTCACGCGTGGTGAAGCTCGCGGTCGGCAGGTGCGCGGCCTCCCGCAGGAGCAGGGCGGCGGCGCCGGCCGTCGCCAGCCTTGTCCCGGCCGCCACCACGTCGACGCAGGCGGCGCCGGCGAGCGCGACCACCAGCGGCTCGGCATCGCGGCGGAGCACCTGCGTCGCCAGGTCCGGCAGCAGTCTCCAGTCGGTACGGGGCTGACCGCTCATCCGCTCGGCGAGCAGGCCGAGCGCCTGGAGCGTCGCGGTGTAGCTGAGCGTGGTCACCGCGGTGTCCTCGGCGCAGCCGAGGGCGAGGACGGTGTCGGCTGCCGCGCCCAACGGACCGTCCGGATGGTTGGTCAGGGCGAGCCGGGCGGCCGGCGCGGCGGCCAGCGCCTCGACGGTCTCGCGGCTGCGACCGGACTGGCTGATGCCGAGGAACGCGGCGGCCAGTCCGTGCGGCACGCCGTCGTGCAGGTCGGCGGCGCTCACCGCGGTCGCGGGCAGGCCGTCCGCGCGGAGGGCGGCGGCGAAGCCGGCCGCGGCGTGGGCGCTGGCCCCCATGCCGAACGCCACCAGGCTGCCCCATCGGGCCACCGCGGCGGCCTGGGCGCCCACCGGGCCGGCCAGCGCCGTCCGGACCGCCTCGGCCGATCGGCGCAGGTTGTCCGGCTGCGCGAGCACCCCGTCCAGGTAGGGCAGGGTCATCCCTTGACCGCCCCGGTGGCGAGGCCGCTGATCAGGTAACGCTGGAACAGCACGGCCAGCACCACCGGCGGGAGGGCGGCCAGCACACCGCCGGCGGCGATGAGCCCGAAGTCCACGGCGTTTCGACCGGTGAACTCGGCGATCGCCACGGGAACCGTCTTGGCCTGCGCGGTGGACGTGAAGATCAGCGCGTAGAGGAACTCGTCCCAGCACAGCAGGAACGCGTACAGGCCGGTGGCCAGGATGCCCGGCTTGGACAACGGCAGCATGACCCGCACGAGGGCGCCCAGCCGGCCGCACCCGTCGACCCGGGCCGCCTCCTCCAGTTCCACCGGCAGCGAGGCGAAGAACGTGCTCATGTTCCACAGCGTGAACGGCGTGGCGAGCGAGCAGTAGACGATGATCAGCCCGGTGCGGGTGTCGAGCAATCCGAAGCGCGACATGAGCAGGTACAGCGGGATGATCAGGGTGATCGGCGGCAGCATGTAGGTGACCAGGAACGACAACAGCGTCACCCGCCGCAGCGGAAATCTCAGCCGCGCCAGGGCGTAGCCGCCGAGCACCCCGACGGCGAGCGAAATGACCACGGTCCCGGCGGCTACCAGGAAGCTGTTGACCATCGCGGCGCGGAACGCCGCGCCGGCGCTCGCGCCGCCGCCGGCGAAGATCTCGCGATAACGGTCGAGCGTCACATGTTCGGGCAGCCAGCGTATCGGCCGGGCGACCAGGTCGGTCTGGCCCACCAACGACGAATAGAGCAGCCACCCGAACGGCGCGAGGATCACCACGCAGGTGGCGAGGGCGGCCAGGTGGATGAAGATCCGGTACCGCAGACTGGCTCTCATGGCGACCTCAGCTCGCTCTGCCGCAGCAGCCGAAGGTAGATCAGCGCCAGCAGGAGGACGGCCACGACGGTCAGGTAGGCCAGCGACGCTCCCGTGCTGAACCGCTGGGCGGAGAACGCCTGCAGGTAGGTGAAGAAGGTGATGGTCTGCGTGCCACTGGCGGGACCGCCACCGGTCATCACGTAGACGATGTCGAAGACCTTGAACGCCTCGATGGTGCGCAACACCAGCACCAGCGCGATGTTGGGCACCAGCAGGGGCAACGTGATGCGGAAGAACGAGCGGACGGGTCCCGCCCCGTCCACCCGCGCTGCCTCGTAGAGCCCCGGCGGGATCGTCTGCAGCCCGGCGAGCAGGAAGAACGCCACGAGCGAGGTGTTCTTCCAGACGTCGGCCACGATCACCATGTTCAGCGCGAGGAACGGGTCGTTGCCCAGCCACGACCGGTAGCCGTCCTGCAGGTGCAGTTCGGTCAGCAGTGCGTTGGCCATCCCGTACTGGGCGTTGAGGATCCAGCGCCACATGGCGCCGTTGACGATGGTCGGCAGCGCCCACGGCAGGATCACGATCGCCCGGAACAGCCAGCGCAGGCGGAGCGGCGCGGCGAGCAGTTGCGCGAGGCCCAGGCCGAGGACGAGCTCGAGCATCGTGGAGATCACCGTGAAGTAGGCGGTGTGTCCCACCGCCGCCCACAGGCGGGGGTCGGCGAGGACCTCGGTGTAGTTGCGTAGGCCGACGAACGGGTACCGGCCGGGGAACGGGCTGTCGACGTCGTAGAACGAGATGACGAGCGCGCGCCCGGCCGGGTACAGCACCACGCCGAAGACGACGAGCGCCGCGGGCAACAGCAGGACCAACGCCAGTCGCAGCTGCCCGCCGCCCGCGCGGCGGGCGAGCGGCCACCGGCGCGACGGTCGGGCGTCGCGGCCGGTCGGTGGCGCCGGCGCCGCACGCGCGGGGGGCGCCGCCGTCACGACAGCAAGGTACGCGCCTGCTCGGCGGCGTCGTCAAGGGCCTTCTTCGGCGGTTTCCGGTTCAGCAGCGCGTTCTGCAGCTCGGCCTGCAGGATCTGGCTGATCTCGTTGTAGCGGGGCACCTGCGGGCGGGCGATGAGGTCGGCAAGTTGCTTCTTGGCCACCGGCACCACCTTCGGCAGGGCGGACGCCACCGCCGGGTCGTCGTACGACTTCGTCCAGCACGGCAGCGAGCTCTTGGCGTACTTGTTCTGCACTTCGGCGCTGGTGATGTAGCTGATGTAGGTCCACGCGGCCTTCCGGTTCTTGCTGCCCGCGCTGACCGACAGGGCCATCGAGCCGTTGACACCGGGGGCGCTCGCGGACCCGGACGGTGTCGGCGCCACGCCGACCTTGCCAGCGATCTTCGACTGCCCCGGGTCGTTGGCGGCGTTGAACATGTAGGTCCAGTTGAGCGCCATGGCCGCCTGGCCGTCGGAGAAGATCTTGCGGACGTCCTCCTCCAGCGACTCCACCGAGTTGGGGTTGGTGAGCTTGGAGTCCAGGGTCCGCTTCATGAACTCCAGCGCCTGCAGGCCACCACCGGTGTTGAAGGCGATCGACTTTCCGTCGTCGGACAGGAACTTGCCGCCGAAGGCGCCGACCAGCTGGGTGTAGTCGCACACCAGCGCCTCGGCCTGCTTCCAGCTCCAGATCAGCGGATGCTCGGCCACCTTCCTGGCCCTGAGGGTCTCCGCGGCGGTGAGCACGCCGTCCCAGGTGGACAGGCTGGCCGGGTCGACGCCCGCCCTGGTCAGCATGTCGGTGTTGTAGAAGAGGTACTTCGTGTCGAGGATCCACGGCACGCCGTAGTAGCGGTCCCGATAGGCGGCCGTGGCGAGCGCGCCGCCGAGCATGTCGTTCTTCCAGTTCGCCGGGAACTGGTCGGTCACATCGGTCACGATGCGCTTGCTGCCGAACTCCGCCGGCCAGATCACGTCGATGAGCACCACATCGAAGGTGCTGGCCGGGGCGGCCGCCACGATCTTGTCGTGCAACGCCTCGTAGGCGACGAAGGACGGCTCGACGGTGATCTTCGGATACTTCTGCTGGAACTCGGCGGTCATCGCGCGGATGTCGTCTTCGGAATAGCCGGCCTGCTTCATGAACAGGGCGGTGATGTGGCCCTCGCCGGTGCCGGCCGCGCCGCTGTTCGCGCCGGTGTCGTTGCCTCCGCCGACGTCGCAGGCCGCGAGGAAGAGGCCCGCGCCGGCGACCGCTGACAACTGGAGAAGTCTTCGCCTGGACAGCTCACTCATGTGCTCGGACATGATCGCCCTCCTGGGCATTAGGTAGGCTGCTTAACAAAAACTTGTACTCGGTTCGCGATCACCGGTCAAGACCGGCGCGCAGCGTTCCGGACCCGCAGGCGAAGGAGTGAATCCGCCTTGGTCTCCGTCGATCCGTCCGGTCGGGCGGTGCTGGCCGCGCTGCTCGACAGCGTGCCCATGACCCGACCGGAGCTCGCCCGCCACACCAGCCTGTCGCGACCGACCATCTCCGAGGTCGTCCGCCGGCTCATCGACAGCGGTCTGATCGTCGACGCCGGCGTACGCCGTGGCCGGCCCGGCCGGATTCCCACCTACTACCGACTGTCCCCGGCAGCCGGCTACGTCGTGGCGGTCGACGTCGGCGGCGACAACCTTCGAGTCGCGGCGGCCGACATGAGCGGAGCCCTCTGCTATGAGCAGCGACAGGCCACGAGGGCCACCGGCGCGAGCCGGGTCGCCGCGCAGGTCGGCCGGATGATCACCGCTGCGACGAGGGCGGTGGGTGAGCAGTTCGGTCCGCTCCGTCGGGTCGGCGTGTCGGCCCCGGGGGTCGTGCACGCCGACGGCCGCACCATGTCGGTTGCCCGCAACCTCGGGGAGGAAGGGCTGTTCGACCTGCTCACGCCCCTCGAGTCCCGGATCGACGCACCCATCGTGCTGGAGAACAACGTCAACCTCGCGGCGCTCGGCGAGAGTTGGCGGGGACACGCCCGCGACGTCGCGACCTTCGCGTTTCTGGCCGTCGGCGCCGGCATCGGGATGGGGCTGGTGCACCACGGCGAACTCGTCCGCGGGGCGCACGGTGCGGCCGGCGAGGTGGCCTATCTGCCGCTGCCCGGATCCGTGCCGTCGGAGCAGCGGCGCGGGCGGGGCAGGGAGCAACTGGCCGACGAGGCCGGAGCGTACGGCGTCCTCGCGGCGCTCGACGCCCATCCGTCCTGGCCGGGCCGGCGGCCGATGTCGGTGGAGGAACTGTTCGCCCAGGCTGCCACCGGGGTTCCGGCGGCACGAGACCTGGTGGAGGCGGAGGCCCGGCAACTCGGCCTGACCATCGCCAGCGCGTGTGCCGTCTTCGACCCGGAACTCGTGGTCCTGGGCGGGGGAGTGGGGCGAAATCCCCTGTTGCTGCCGACGGTCCGCGAGACGGTCAACGCGTATGTGCCGTTTCCGCCGCGGATCGAGACCAGCGCCCTCGGTGAGGCGGCGTCGCTCACGGGGGCACTGTTCGTTGCGCTGGAGGCCGCCCGGGCCGAACTCCTGGGAACGGTCGGCGGCCCCGACGGCGGCTGATCCGAGGCGTGCGACGGCGACCTCCGGCCGCCGAAGGAGTGGGTCCCTCCGTCAACCGTCGATCCGGGTGATGTTGCGCATCTTGTTGGACGCGTCCAGCGCGGCCACCTTGTATGCCTCGGCCAGCGTGGGGTAGTTGAACACCGCGTCGATCAGGTAGTCGACCGTGCCGCCGCAGCCCATCACCGCCTGTCCGACGTGGACGATCTCGGTGGCGGCGGTCCCGAAGACGTGTACGCCGAGCAGCCGGCCGTCGTCCGGCGACACGAGCAGCTTCAGCATCCCGTAGGAGTCACCGACGATCTGGCCGCGGGCCAGCTCGCGGTAGCGCGCGATGCCCACCTCGAACGGCGTCGAGCTGTCGGTCAGCTCCTCCTCGGTCTTCCCGACGAAGCTGATCTCCGGGATCGTGTAGATGCCGATCGGTTGCAACTCGTGCATCGCGCGCACGGGCTCGCCGCAGGCGTGCTGCGCGGCCAGCCGGCCCTGCTCCATCGAGGTCGACGCCAGTGCCGGGAAGCCGATCACGTCACCGACCGCGTAGATGTTGTCCACCGCGGTGCGGTAGTTCGCGTCGACCTGGATCCGGCCGCGCTTGTCCGCCGCCAGCCCGGCCGCGTCCAGCGCCAGGTCGTCGGTCTGGCCCTGGCGGCCGGCCGAGTACATGACCGTGTCCGCGACGATCTTCTTGCCGCTCTTCAGGACGCAGAGCGCCGCGGTCTGGTGCTTCTCCACGGCGGCCACCTCCTCACCGAAGCGGAACGTGACGGACAGGTCCCGCAGGTGATACTTGAGCGACTCGACGACCTCCTCGTCGCAGAACTCCAGCATCCGGTCCCGGCGTTCCACCACGGTCACCTTGGTGCCGAGCGCGGCGAACATGGAGGCGTACTCCATCCCGATCACGCCGGCACCGACCACGACCATGCTGCGGGGCACCGCCTGGAGGTTGATGACCCCGTCGGAGTCCACGATCGTCCGGTCGTCGAAGTCGACGCTGTCCGGGCGGGCCGGGCGCGTGCCGGCGGCGATGATGACCTTGTCGAAGGTGACCTTGGATTCGCGCCCGGAGCCGCCGTCGACCCAGACCGCGTGGGCGTCCGCGAACCGTCCGGTGCCGGTGATCATCGCGACCCGGTTGCGGGCCAGTTGATTGCGGATGACGTCTGTCTGCCGGCTGATCACGTGCTGGGTCCGGGCGGCCAGGTCGCTGACGGTGATCTCGTCCTTCACCCGGTAGCTGCTGCCGTACAGGTCCCGCTGGCTCAGGCCGGTCAGGTAGAGCACGGCCTCGCGCAGCGTCTTGGACGGCACCGTACCGGTGTTGATGCAGACGCCACCGATCATGTCGCGTCGGTCCACGATGCCGACCCGCTTGCCGAGCTTGGCCGCGGCGATCGCGGCCTTCTGACCGCTGGGACCGGAGCCCAGCACCAGCACGTCGTAGTCATACACAACCATTAGCGTGGCAAGATGTCGCCGCCGGCGCCAGGTGCGCCGGCTGTCCTGATCGGGGCAGCCGCCGCGATCCCGCGAAGGCGGCACCCGCCAGGTGCCCAAGCAGTACGGTGACAACCGGGAGCCGGCGCGGCCTCCGCGGCGTGATCGCCGGGGCTGACACGTCGGCCGCGATACGGATTCCCCCTGGTTCGACGTCGGAGACGCGCCTGATGCCGTGACTCAGCCCAGGGAGGCCGCGATGGCGACGGATGTCCGGAACAAGAACGCGAGCGGGACGAGCATCGAGAACGTCGACATGAAGCTCGAGGTGGTGGTCGTACCCGTCGCGGATGTCGACCGCGCGAAGGAGTTCTACGGGCGCCTCGGCTGGCGACTCGACCAGACGCCGCCCGGCATCATCCAGTTCACCCCCCAGGGCTCCGGCTGCTCGGTCCAGTTCGGCTCGGGCCTCACCTCGGCCGCGCCCGGTTCGGCGAAGGAGTACCTGGTCGTCTCCGACCTCGAGGCGGCCCGGAACGCGCTGGTCGCCGCCGGTGTCGAGGTGGGCGAGATCTTCCACGCCGGCCCGAATGGCCCGGTCAGCGGTCTGGATCCCGAGCGCCGCAGCTACGTCTCCCGCGCCTCGTTCACCGATCCCGACGGCAACACCTGGCTTCTGCAGGAGATCACGACCCGGCTGCCCGGGCGCGTCGCGGCTGCCGCGACGTCGTTCGGGTCCGCGAGCGACCTGGCGAGCGCGATGCAGCGCGCGGCGGCCGCCCACGGGGAACACGAGAAGCGGATCGGAAGGACGGACCCGGACTGGCCCGACTGGTACGCGCGGTACATGGTGAGCGAGCAGTCAGGCACCGAACCGCCCACCTGAGGCCGTCGTCCCGCTCGCCTGCTCAGCTGGTCGCCGGGCGGGCGCCGACGATGCGCAGGGCCATCTCGGCGTACCGGGTGGCGATGTGCTCGGGGCTCCAGCCGCCGTCGTTCCGGTACCACCGGCCGAGGTCGATGCCGAGCGACATCAGGGCCGCACCCGCCATGCGCGGATCCGGGGTGTCGAAGACCCCGGCGGCGACGCCCCGCTCGATGAGCTGGCGGATGGCCTGCTCGATCTGGTGGCGGACGGCGCGGATCTCGGCGAGGTGCTCGGGGCTCAGCGCGGCCAGCTCGTAGTTGACCACCCGGGTCCGGGTGTGGTCGCGGGCGTGGGAGGCGACGAAGTCGTGGACCGCCCGCCGGAGCGCCGTGGTCGCGTCGTCGGACGACTCCATCGCGTCCCGCACCAGCCGCAGCACGTGGTCGTGCCCGGCGCGGGAGATCAGGTAGAGGAGTTCTTCCTTCGACCTGTGGTGCACGTAGAGCGCGGCCGGGCTCAGCCCGGCCGCGGTGGCGATGTCGCGTGTGGTCGTGCCGTGGAAGCCTCGCTCGGCGAACGCGCTGATGGCCGCCTCGAGCAGCCGGGCGCGGGTGGCGTCGGCGCGGGACTGCTCGGCGGTGTCGGTCAACGCGTTCATCCTCTCCTGGTATGCGTGGCCGGGCATTGATATCACGGCGCCGGCACTGGACCTGTTGACGGCGGCTGGTGCGCTGCCGCACACTCCATCGAATGTATCCTAAGCAAGCGCTTAGTAACCTCGGTGGGGACGGCTCCGCCGGCGCGCAGACGCCCACCCGGTTCACCGGACGGACGGCGATCGTCACCGGTGCCAGTCGAGGCATCGGGCTGGCCATCGCCGAGCGGTTGGTCGCCGACGGTGCCAAGGTCGTGATCACCGCCCGCAAGCAGGAGGCGCTCGACCAGGCGATCGCCCAGCTCGGCCCGGAGCAGGCGATCGGCGTCGCCGGCCACGCCGACGAAGCCGACCACCAGGCCGAGGTGGTCAGGCGGGCGGTGGACACCTTCGGCAGCGCCGACCTGCTGGTCAACAACACCGGCATCAATCCGGCGTACGGCCCGATGGTCGAGCTGGACCCGGCCGTGGCCCGCAAGATCTTCGAGGTGAACTGCCTCGCCGCCCTCTCCTGGGTGCAGCAGGTCCACCGGGTCTGGATGAAGGAGCACGGCGGCGCCGTGGTCAACGTCTCCTCGATCGCCAGCCTCCGGCCCGCCTCCGGCATCGGCTTCTACGGCGCCAGCAAGGCCATGCTCACCCACCTCACGCAGCAGCTCGCCCTCGAGCTCGGCCCGGACATCAGGGTGAACGCGGTCGCCCCCGGGGTCGTGAAGACGAGGTTCGCCACCGCCCTCTACGAGGGCCGGGAGGAGCAGGTCGCCGCGGCGTACCCGCTGAAGCGGCTGGGCGTCCCCGCCGACATCGGCGGCGTGGTCGCGTTCCTGCTCTCCGACGACGCCGCCTGGATGACCGGTCAGCTGCTCGTCGTCGACGGCGGCGTCACCCTGACCGGAGGTGTCTGATGCCGGTGCGGGACAAGGGCGTGGTGGTCACCGGCGCCGGCCACGGCATCGGCCGCGCGCTGGCCACCCGACTCGCGGCCGGGGGAGCGCGGGTCGTCGTCAACGACCTCGACGCCGAGGCGGCCGTCCGGGTGGCCGGGGAGCTCGGTGGCCACGCCGCTCCCGGCGACGCCGCCACCGAGAAGGGGGTCGCCGCGCTGGTCGACGCCGCCCGACGGCACCTCGGCGGCATCGACATCTGGTTCGGCAACGCCGGCGTCGAGCGTGGCCGCGGGCTGCGGGCCAGCGAGGAGGACTGGGCCGCCAGCCACGAGGTGAACGTCCTGGCGCACGTGCGGGCCGCTCGCCTGCTGGTGCCCGGATGGGTCGAGCGCGGCTCGGGCCGGTTCGTCCTGACGGCGTCCGCGGCCGGGCTGCTCACCACGATCGGAAGTCCCGCGTACGCGGTCAGCAAGCACGCCTGCGTGGCGTTCGCGGAGTGGCTGTCGGCGACCTACCGGCACCGGGGCGTCGTGGTACAGGCGATCTGCCCCCAGGGTGTCCGCACCCGGATGTTCGAGCGGGCGGGACCGCTGCAGGGGTTGCTCAGCCACGACGGGGCGCTCTCGCCCGAGCAGGTCGCCGAGGCCACGTGGGAGGCCCTGCACGGCGACCGGTTCCTGATCCTGCCGCATCCCCGGGTGGCCGACTACTACGCGCATCGGGCCGCCGACCCCGACCGGTGGCTGACCGGCATGAACAAGCTGCAGCGGCAACTCGAGGAGCAGGGGGCACTGCGATGAGGGCATGGCGGGTGGCCGAACTCGGCGAACCCCACGACGTGCTGCGGCTCGTCGAGGTGACCGACCCGCGGCCGGGGCCCGGGCAGCTCGTGGTGAAGGTGCTGGCCTGTCCGGCCAACTTCCCCGACGTCCTGATGTGCCGCGGCGAGTACCAGGTCAGGCCGCAGCTCCCGTTCACCCCCGGGGTCGAGCTGTGCGGCGAGGTCGTCGCGCTCGGCGCAGGCGTCGACGGGTTCACCGTCGGCGACCGCGTCCTCGGCGGCACGGCGCTGCCGTTCGGCGGGTTCGCCGAACTGGCGCTCCTGGAGGCGGCGACCACGTTCCCCGCGCCGCCGGAACTCGACCACGCCGAGGCGGCCGCGCTCTACATCGGATACCAGACCGGCTGGTTCGGCCTGCACCGCCGGGCCGGGCTGCGCGCGGGGGAGACGCTGCTGGTGCACGCCGCGGCCGGCGGCGTCGGCAGCGCCGCCGTCCAGCTGGGCAAGGCGGCCGGCGCCCGGGTCATCGGCGTGGTGGGCGGCCCGGAGAAGGCGGCGGTGGCCCGCGCACTGGGCGCCGACGTGGTCGTGAATCGCCGCGAGGCGGACTTCGTCGAGGTGGTCCGGGCCGAGACCGGCGGCCGGGGAGCCGACGTCGTCTACGACCCCGTCGGGGGCGACACCTACCAGCGCTCCACCAAGTGCATCGCCTTCGAGGGCCGGATCCTCGTGGTCGGCTTCGCCGGGGGCCGGATCCAGTCCGCCGCGCTCAACCACGCCCTGGTGAAGAACTACTCCATAGTGGGCCTGCACTGGGGTCTCTACCACCGCCACGACCCGGCCGCCGTCGCCGAGTGCCATCGCGCCCTGACCGCGCTGGCCGCCCAGGGCGCCGTACGGCCCCTGGTCAGCGACCGGCTCGCGCTCGACGAGGTGGCCGAGGGGATCCAGGGGCTCGCCGACGGCGTCACCGTCGGCCGGGTGGTGTACGTCTCGTGACCCCCACGGCGAGCCAGTTGGAAGCGGTGGTCTTCGACTACGGCGGCGTGCTCACCGGCCCGGTCCGGGCCTCGATCGCCGCGTGGCTGCGCGCCGACCGCATCGAGCCGGCGTCGTTCTCGCGCACCCTCAAGGCGTGGCTGTCCCGCGACGCCCCGGACGGCACCCCCATCCACCGTCTGGAGACCGGGGCGCTGAGCGTCGAGGAGTTCGACGCGTTGCTCGCCGCCGAACTCACCACCCTCGACGGGCGTGCGGTCGACCCGGTGGGCGTGCTGGGCCGGCTGTTCGCCGGGCTGCGCCCGGACCCGGCGATGTTCGCCCTCGCCGGGCAGCTGCGCGACCTGGGTGTACGCGTCGGGCTGCTCTCCAACAGCTGGGGCAACAGTTATCCGCCCGAGATCCGCGCACTCTTCGATCCCGTCGTGATCTCCGGCGAGGTCGGCCTGCGCAAGCCGCTCGCCGCCAGCTACGCGTTCACCCTCGACCAGCTCGGCCTGCCGGCCGACCGGGTGCTGTTCGTCGACGACGCCGAGCCGAACGTGCTCGGCGCCCGCGCGGCAGGCATGCACGCGCTCTGGCACACCGACGCCGAGAGCACCCGGGCGGCGCTCGCCGAGTTCCTTCCCGCCCTGGCCCCGCCCGACCCCCCGTCGCATCCCGTAGCCGTGGAGGAGCTGACCTCATGACCACCACCCGCACCGCCGTCGTCACCGGAGCGGCCCGCGGCCTCGGCGCCGGCCAGGTGCGGTACGTGGCCGGCGTCCTGGTGCCGTGACCACCGCCGCACCGCATGACCCACCGGGCCTCGACCTGACCCGGCTCGCCGAGTGGTTCGCCGGCACCCTGCCCGACGCGGCCGGCCCGCTGACCGCCCGGCTGATCGCGGGCGGAAAGTCCAACCTCACCTACGAGGTCAGCGACGGGCGGACCACCTGGGTCGTCCGGCGGCCACCGCTGGGGCACGTGCTGGCGACCGCGCACGACATGGCCCGGGAGTACCGGGTCATGTCGGCGCTGCGGGACACCGAGGTGCCGGTGCCGACGACCTACGCCCACTGCGCCGACCCGGACGTGCTGGGCGCCCCGTTCTACGTCATGGAGCGGGTCGCCGGCACGGCGTACCGGCACGCGGCCGAACTCGAGCGGCTCGGCCCGCAACGCACCCGGGTCATCTCGACCGGGCTGGTCGACACCCTCGCCGCCCTGCACGCGGTCGACCCGGTGGCCGTCGGGCTGGCGGACTTCGGCCGGCCCGAGGGCTTCCTGGCCCGCCAGGTGGGTCGGTGGAAGAAGCAGCTCGACGCGTCGTACTGCCGGGACCTGCCGGCCGCCGACGAGCTGCACGCCCGCCTGGTGTCCGGCGTCCCGCCCGAGTCGGCGCCGGGCATCGTGCACGGCGACTACCGACTCGACAACGTGCTCACCGACGACCGCGACCGCCTCGCCGCCGTCATCGACTGGGAGATGGCCACCCTCGGCGACCCGCTGACCGACCTGGCGCTGCTGGTGCTCTACCAGCGGCTCGGCCGGCTGGTCGGCGTGGCGGTGGCCGACGCCTCGTCCGCGCCCGGCTTCCTGACCGAGGACGAGATCCTCCAGCGGTACGCCACGCGCAGCACCCGCGACCTCCCGCCACTCGGCTTCCACCTCGGCCTGGCGGCCTTCAAGCTGGCCGCGATCCTCGAGGGCATCCACTACCGCCACCTGCGCGGCCAGACCGTCGGCGCCGGCTTCGAGCGCCTCGGCGAGGTGACCGACCTGCTGCTCGACGCGGGCCTGACCTACCTCAAGGAGCACTGATGGACTTCACCCTGGACCCGCGGACCGAGGGGCTGCGCGACAACCTCCTCGACTTCATGGACAGCCACATCCACCCGGCCGAGCAGACCTTCCACGAGCAGCTCGGGCAACTCGGTCACCGCTGGGCCTGGGACTCCGTGCCGGTGCTCGCGCAGCTGCGCGCCGCCGCCCGCCAGCGGGGGCTGTGGAACCTCTTCCTGCCCGGCGAGCACGGCGCCGGCCTGACCAACCTCCAGTACGCGCCGCTCGCGGAGATCACCGGGCGGAGCCACCTGGCGCCCGCCGCCCTCAACTGCGCCGCCCCGGACACCGGCAACATGGAGGTGCTGGCGATGTTCGGCACCGGGCGGCAGCGGAAGCAGTGGCTGGAGCCGCTGCTGAACGCCGAGATCCGGTC
This sequence comes from Micromonospora sp. NBRC 110009, assembly GCF_030518795.1. Taxonomy (NCBI): domain Bacteria; kingdom Bacillati; phylum Actinomycetota; class Actinomycetes; order Micromonosporales; family Micromonosporaceae; genus Micromonospora; species Micromonospora soli. The sequence goes on from NZ_CP130427.1 coordinate 5,642,205, forward strand.
GTCGTTCGCCATGACCGAGCCGGACGTGGCCTCCTCGGACGCCACGAACATCGCCACCCGCATCGACCGGGACGGCGACGAGTACGTGATCAGCGGCCGCAAGTGGTGGATCACCGGCGCGATGAACCCGAACGCCCGGATCCTCATCGTGATGGGCAAGACCGACCCGAACGCCGAGCGGCACCGTCAGCAGTCCATGGTGCTGGTCCCGCGGGACACCCCGGGGCTGGAGATCAAGCGCGGCATGGCGGTGCTCGGGTATGACGACCACGACCACGGTGGGCATGCCGAACTGGAGTTCCACGACGTCCGCGTGCCGGTGGAGAACCTGATCGGCGCCGAAGGCGACGGCTTCGCGATCGCCCAGGCCCGGCTCGGTCCGGGTCGCATCCACCACTGCATGCGCTCGATCGGTGTCGCCGAGCAGGCCGTCGAGCTGATGTGTGCCCGCGCCGAGCAGCGGAGCGCGTTCGGCAGGCCGCTCGCCGAGCAGGGGGTGGTCCGGGACTGGATCGCCGAGTCCCGGGTGCGGATCGAGCAGCTGCGCCTGCTGGTGCTCAAGACGGCCTGGTTGATGGACACCGTCGGCAACAAGGGCGCGCACACCGAGATCCAGGCGATCAAGATCGCCACGCCCGCGACCGTGCAGTGGATCCTGGACAAGGCCATCCAGGTGCACGGCGCGGCCGGCCTATCCCAGGACTTCCCGCTGGCGAGCGCCTACGCCCGGATCCGGACCCTGCGCTTCGCCGACGGACCCGACGAGGTGCACAAGAACGCCCTGGCCCGGCACGAGCTGCGCCGCCAGGCCACCGCGCGGGGGCGCCGCCCCGCCTGACCACGGCGCTGCATCACCGCCGCCCGGCACAACCGACCGGGGACCCAACCGCAGGAGAAGCCTCGGCCGAGACTTCACGCCGAAGAGGGACGCGGGCACCCGAAGCCCGGCGTCCGCGTTCAGGCCGACTGCGCGCGGAGTTCGCCGATGCGCCGGTCTCCCTGGCCCTCTACATGGGCGCGCAGCTCGTCCGCGCCGCCGCGGACCTGCACTGGCTGCCGGCCGGGGCGCTGCACCGCCGCTTCCTCGGCTGGGTGCGGTGAGAGGCGGCTCAGCGGGCGTCAGGTCGTCATGCGTGCCGCGAGCCGACGGGCGGTCACGGTGAGGCGGCTGCGGCCGGGCCTGGCGGCCAGCGCGGCCAGGCCCGGCAGGCCGGCCGAGTGGCCGCCGTCGGGAGCGGCGCCGGCGGCGAGGTCGACCAGATCGGGCAGGCCCGCGCGGGGTCCGGCGGGCAGGAGGATCGGCAGCGCCGCCGACGTCACCTGCCAGACCGCGTCGCGGGCACCGGCCTTCAGCGCCTCGGCCAGGGGCTGGACGACCCGCTGCAGCACGATCCGGTTCGTGGCGGCGAGGGTACCGACCTCCGTCCCGACGCCGCTGCTGTCCCAGTCCGGGCGTGCGGCGAGGGTGATGAGCGCGTCGCCGGCCGCCAGCCGCACGGTCTGCCGGTGATTGGCGAGCGCGTACGCCAACGTCACGGACATGGCCGGGCCGGCCGGGCCGTCGGCCGCCGCCAGGCCGGTTAGGAAGCCCGTGCCGGCGTTGCCCTGATCCACCCGGGCGGCGACGTGCGGCTGGAGTTGCGCGGCGATCGCCTCACGGTGCGACGGCGCGACCATCGGCCACAGGTCCAGGGTTCGGACCTGCGAGGTGCGCCTGGCCCGCGCGGACGCGCTGCGCGGATCGGCGAGCTCGGCCGGTAGGCCCGCCGGGTCCAGCATCGCGATCCGCCGGCCGCCGGCCTCCTCGACCCAGGTCTTCGGTTCCGCTCCGGCGGCCAGCCAATCGGCGAATCGGCGGCCCGCCGGCGAGACCAGGCGGGTGGCGGCCGTCCGGACGGCGGCGTCGACCTGGCGAGGCAGGCGCAGGATGGCCTGTGTCAGGTCGGCTTCGCCGGGCTGCCAGCCGTCGCGTTCCGCCTCCTGCAGGAGGCGGAGCACCCGGGCCGGGTCGACGTGCCCGGCGACCGTGGCCGGCGTGGCCAGCAGCGCCACCGGCGGGGCACTGACCAGCCGCGCGGTGAGTTCGGCGAGACGGCGTTCCACGAAGACCGTCATCGGATGCGGTTCCGGGCGGTACGACGTGTGGTACCAACCCCGGTCGGGCGGCGCGTCCCGTTCGATGGCGGCGGAGACCAGGGCCGGCCAGAGCCCGGGCCATTGCGGAATCAACGGCCCCAGCACCCGAGCGGCCTCGGTCCGGTCGCCGCAGGCCGCCCGCACCAGCCCGTCGAGCACCAGCTCGTGCCGGATCGGGTCGTCGTCGCCGCGGCGCAGCACGATCGCCAGCTCCCCGGCGAGCGCGCCGAGGTCCAGCGGCGACGGCATCTCGGCCGGTGGCTCCGCGACCAGGGTAGGGGCGGGCGCGGGGGCGGGGGGCGCGGTGCCGAGCAGCGCGGCGAGTCGTTGCGCGACGACACCGTCCAGCGCGGGCACCTCAGCCCGCAACCGCTCGCGAGCTGCCTCCGACAGGGTCGACAGTCGCGCCTGGATCAGGTCGACGGTGCGTTCGCCGAGCTCGGGCACCGGATGGTGCAGCCCGACGACCAACCCGTCCAGCAGGTCCTCCAGCGGAAGCCTGCGCAGCCAGGCGAGGTGTGCCCGGACCAGCTTCTTCTCCTGGCGCGACAGCATGCTCCGGGTGATCTCCGCCAGGGTGACCTGATCCAGCTCGGACACCCAGTGCAGCGCCTGCAGCGACGTGTACGCGAAGTCGGCGACCGTCGACATCGATGCCGTCAGCAGGCCGGTCAGCTCCTGCCGGTGCCGGGCCAGCTCGTCGGTGCTCGGCGCCAGCTGGTTGAGCAGGTCGAAGTACGGCTGCAGCAGCCCCTTGCGCCCGCCGGCGCGCAGGCGGCGTAGGCAACCCCGGATGAGCATCTCGCGGTCGACCCGCCCGCTGGCCGTCAACTCCAACAGCGCCGGCGGCCAGTCCCGGCGGGCCACGCCGGTGACGAAGGCGGCGGCGACCCGGTCGTCGTCGAAGAGGTACGGCAGCACCTGGTCGAACCACGGGTCGGCGGCCAGGAAGGAGGCGAGCGACGGACGCCACATCTCCACGTAGCGCGCGACGGCGCCGGGCGTGTCCGGTGGCCCGGCGCCCACGGCCCGCATGAGCGCCTCGGTGAACGGCCACGGGGTGAACCGGCTGCGAGATCCGGCGCGCCGCGCCATGCCGCGGGCCAGGGCGGCTCCCCAGGTCGCGCCGCGCACGCGGAGCAGACCGGGCGCCAGCTCGGGCGTCACCCGCAGCGACGGGCCGAGCCGCCACGGCCGGTGCAAGCGTCTGACCGCCTCTGTCGCCGTCGGCGTGCACGCCACGACGGCCATCGCCAGCGCCTCCTGGCGGCGCTCGGTCAGCTGGGCGGCCAGCCGGGATGCCTGCCACTCGAGGTGCCGCTTGTCGCTCTCCCACCGGCGTTCGCGCTTGCGCAACCGCTGGCGGGCGACGTACGCCCGGATGCCCTCGAGGTCACGGGGCGGCGGGCCGTCCTCGGCGGACATGACGAACGCGAAGGATCCCGCGGTGGGCAGTTCGGGCTCCGGCTCGGGCTCCGGTGGTGGCGGGACGACCGGCTCCGCGACGGCGCGGGTGGGGGTGTGCCCATCCAGCGCAGGCAGCAGCGCCGCCCGTGCGTCGGCGTCCAGACCGGCCAGCAGGTCGGCGAGCGCGTCGAGGTCGGCGTCGTCGATCCGTGCGCACATGTCGCGCCAGAGGTCACCCACGCTGCTGTCCCGTCTGCCCGAGGAGCATCGCCGCCACGACGTGCTTGCACGGCCCGCGTCGGCCCTGGTGCTCGACCCACCAGGCGCAGGTGCAGGCGTACTCCCCGTCGCGCCGATGGACGAGGTACGTCGACTCGCCGGAGGTCACCTCGACGCCCGCGGCGGTCGCCACCACCCCGCCCGTCGTCGTCAGCATCGTTGCCGCGGCGAGGCGTGGGTGCAGCGCGGCGACCAGGTCGGCCCGGTACGGCAGCGGGCGATGGAACGACGACGCCTCGGCGACGTCGTACCCGACCTGGCCGGCGGTGGCCAGCGCGGCGAGGGCGGACGTGGCCCGCCCGGCGTCCCAGCCGGTTCGTGCGGCGACCGACGCGCGATCGATCACCGGGTCGACGGCCAGCAGGGCATCCAGGGCGTCGGCGTCCGCGACGGCGGACCCGGACCCTAGGTCGGCCAGCAGTTGACCGTCGCCGGCGAAGCCGTGGCTCGCGGCGGTCGACAGCAGCAACGTGAACCGCGCCGTGCCGAAATCCAGCACCCAGCCGCTCACCTCGGCCGGCGCGCCGCTGACCGGCGGCGCGTAGAGGGTCACCGTCCGCGCCAGGGCCAGGAGCGGCCGCAGCACCGACAGCCGGAAGCCGTCGGCCACGCAGACGGCGCCGGACGACGGTCGAGTGGTGGACCGCCACCCCGACCCGGCCGGCACCAGCCAGCGCGCCTGCCGGCCGGTGCGCGCCGACGTCTCGGCCAGCAGCGCGACGGCACGCCCGGCGTGGATCTCCAGCCGCGGATCCATCGGCAGCGCGTGTGCCGCCACCTCGGCCAGCCCGCGCAACCAGCGCGTCGGCAGCGGCACCCGCTTCTCGACGACCTTCCCGTCGAGCGTCGACACGGCGAGCTCGTCCTCGCCCACCGACAGGCGCAGCGGGTCCGCGCCGCCGACCCGGGTGAGCGACTCGTACAGCTCAGGGTTGATGTCCACGTTGGTGGTGCCGCGGCCGACCGGCACACCGTCGAGCTCGGCGGAGGTCAGGTCCAGCCGCCCGTACAGGCCACCGCACGTCGACAGCGCCTCGAACCGCAGCCGTTCGCCGTCGGCGGTGGCCACCGGGTCACGTCCCGCCGTCCCGGTGCGGACCGGCCGGAAGTCCGCGCCCGCGATGTCGGCCAGCGCGAGCAGGCCCCCGGCGACCACCCGTGGCGTACGCACGAAGCCGGCGAAGAAGGTCCGTTCGTCAACCCGGTCCGGGGTCGACGTGGCGAGGGTCAGGTTGCCGTGGGCCAGGCCGGACGGGTGGCGGTAGATCCGGGTGTCCACGGCGGAGGCCGTCGCGCTCACATCGCTGATCCTTCCGGGAGTACCGTCCGGCGGTCCAGCGAATCGTGCCACGTGCTGTTTCCACCGCGCTGTCCCGCGGCCGGGGCGAACGGCGGTGGGCGGCCCCGGGGATTCCGGGACTGACGATTCCGGCCGCGTGGATACGCCGGCGGCACGCGCCCTTCCTCGCAGTCAGCCGACGGCGGTCGGGGACGGCGGCGCGCTGCCGCCCTGCGGCGCCTCGGCGGTCATCTGCCGGACGATCTCGGCCCGGTCGCCGGCGGACGGCAGCCCCCACCCCGCGCGGTACCCGTACACCTCGTCCAGCGGGGTGGAGGCGGTGCGGCCGTCAAGGACCTCGACCGCGCCGGTGTCGATCAGCCCGGGATGCTCGACGCCGCACGCCTCGGCGACCTTGACCAGGTCCCGCCGCAGCGTCCGGATGTAGTTGGCGGCCCGCACCGCCTTGCGCGCCGGATCGAGGCCGCGGGCCAGCCATGCATTCTGGGTCGCGACGCCGGTCGGGCAGGTGTCGGTGTGACACTTCTGGGCCTGGACGCAGCCGATCGCCAGCATCGCCTCCCGCCCGACGTTCACCAGGTCGGCGCCGAGGGCGAACGCCACCACCGCGTTGTCCGGCAGCCCGAGCTTGCCGGCGCCGACGAAGACCACCTGCTCGTGCAGGTCCCGCTCGGCGAAGACCCGGTAGACCCGCGAGAAGCCCTGCTGGAACGGCAGCGACACCGAATCGGTGAAGATCAGCGGCGCGGCGCCCGTTCCGCCCTCGCCGCCGTCGACCGTCACGAAGTCGACGCCGCGGCCGGTGTCGCGCATCAGCGTGGCCAGCTCCTCCCAGAAGCCGAGGTCGCCGACGGCGGACTTGATGCCGACCGGCAGGCCGGTCTCGGCGGCGAGCAGCTCCACCCAGTCCAGGAGGCTGTCGCAGTCGGAGAACTCGGCGTGCCGCGACGGGCTGACGCAGTCGCGCCCCGCCGGGATTCCCCGGGTGGCGGCGATCTCGGCGGAGACCTTCGCCGCCGGCAGCAGGCCGCCGAGGCTCGGCTTCGCGCCCTGGCTCAGCTTGATCTCCAGCGCCTTGACCGGTGCGCCCGCCACGAGGTCCTTCAGCCGGTCGAGGCTGAACCTGCCGCGCTCGTCCCGGCAGCCGAAGTACGCGGTGCCGAGCTGGAAGACCAGATCACCGCCCTTGCGGTGGTACGGCGACAGCCCGCCCTCGCCCGTGTTGTGCAGGCAGCCGGCCAGCGCTGCCCCCCGGTTGAGCGCCTCGACCGCGTTGCCCGACAGCGAGCCGAAGCTCATGCCGGAGATGTTGACCACCGACTCCGGGCGGAACGCGCGCGCCCGCCGCCGGGCCGCGCCGAGCACCTTTGCGCAGGGCAGCGCGACGTCCTGTCCGGCGGTCGGGGACGACGGCGGCACCGCGCGGCCGAACGTGCGGTGCTTGATGATGGGGTAGCCAGGGGTGTACTCGATGTCGTTGTCGGTCCCGAACCCGAAGTAGTTGTTCTCCTGCTTCGCCGACGCGTACACCCAGCGCCGCTGGTCGCGGGTGAACGGCCGCTCCTCGTTGTTGCCGGCCACGATGTACTGGCGCAGCTCGGGCCCGACGGACTCGAGCAGGTACCGGGCGCGGCCGAGGACCGGGAAGTTGCGCAGCAGCGCGTGGTCGCGCTGAAGCAGGTCGCGTGCGGCGAGGGCCGCGACAGCGGCGACAGCGGCGGGTACGGCTCTCCTGGCCCAGCTCATGCCGCCACTCTTTCCGGGATCGCCGGCGGTCAAACGGTCCAGCGCGGGGAGTCGGCGAGTTCCGCGATCACCTCGGCGTGACAGCGCTCCGGCATACACCAGCAACCGAGCCTGCGCCCGCGCAGTTCGGGCAGGAGGGCCAGCAGGTCGGGGCGGCCGAGCAGGTACGCCCGGTACTTCCCGAGGACCTCCTCCCGGCTGCCGTCCGGCCCAGGGCGGTACGGGCTCGACAGCGGGGGGCCGCCGCCCTGGGCCTGTTCATCGTCGCCGTGCTGCCGAGCAGTCGCGCGTGGTCACGGCGGTGACGGCTGTTGCCCGAGCTCGGGCGGCCGGTCGACCAGGGCGGCCAGCTTCTTCGGCGCGAGGACGCAGTAACTCTCCGTCAGCAGCTCGGCGACCTCCGCCCAGTCGACGCCGTCGTCGAGCACCATGCCGACCACGTCGGCGCCCCAGCCCGGCTTGAAGAACGGGTGGCCGCTGCCGATCAACCCGGCGATCTCGTCGCCGGGCGACCGGAACGTCAGCACGCACATCGGCTGGTCCGTCGCGGCGGCCCGGGCGTAGGCCGCCTGGTGGTCGGGGTCGACCGTGAGCACGTGCGCGAACGTGCGGTTGCGGATCCGCCAGCGCGTGCCCACCCACGCCGGCTCCTCGTAGCTCTCGGGCAGCCCGAGGCAGACGGGCCGGAGCCGGTCGAGGATCTCGGGTGGGACGTCTCCGGGACCAGTCACGCACCGGACGCTACCCGGCCACTCCGACAGCTCCGCCCGGCCGAACGCCGGCCCGCCGGCCCGTCCAGCACGGCATGTCGGCGCGACCGCCGTCAAGGATCTGCTCGAATGTCGGTTCGGACGACGCCGCTTCGTCGTACCGGGGGAGTAAGACGGACTGAGACCGATGAGTTCCGGCATGCGGGACGGTCTTACCCGAGACATCGTCGAACAGAACGGAAGGATGAGGGCATGAGCGGCGTACGAGTACTGGTCGGCACCCGCAAGGGCGCATTCACGCTGACGTCCGACGGCCGGCGCGGCGACTGGACGGTCGAGGGACCGCACTTCGGCGGATGGGAGATCTTCCACCTCACCGGGTCACCGGCCGACCCGGACCGGCTCTACGCGTCCCAGTCCGGCGGCTGGTTCGGGCAGCTGATCCAGCGCTCCGACGACGGCGGCCGGACCTGGTCCACCGTGGGCAACGACTTCGCCTACTCCGGCGAGGCCGGCGAGCACCTGTGGTACGACGGCACCCCGCGCCCGTGGGAGTTCAAGCGCATCTGGCACCTCGAGCCGTCCCGCAACGACCCCGACACCGTGTACGCGGGTGCCGAGGACGCCGCCCTCTACGTCACCACCGACGGCGGCCAGAAATGGACCGAGCTGACCGCCCTGCGTACCCACCCGACGGGCCCGACGTGGCAGCCCGGCGCCGGTGGCCTGTGCCTGCACACGATCATCCTGGACCCGGTTCACCAGGGCCGGATCTACGTCGCCATCTCGGCGGCGGGCGCGTTCCGCAGCGACGACGCCGGCGCCAGTTGGCTGCCGATCAACAAGGGACTGCGCTCCGGGGAGATTCCCGACCAGGACGCCGAGGTCGGGCACTGCGTGCACCACATCACCCAGCACCCGTCCCGGCCGGACACGCTGTTCATGCAGAAGCACTGGGACGTCATGCGCAGCGACGACGCCGGTGCGAACTGGCGCGAGGTCAGCGGCAACCTGCCGTCGGATTTCGGGTTCCCGATCGCCGTGCACGCGCACGAGCCGGAGACCATCTACGTGGTGCCGATCAAGAGCGACTCCGAGCACTACCCGCCGGAGGGCAGGCTGCGCGTCTACCGCAGCCGCACTGGCGGCGAGGGCTGGGAGCCGTTGACCAAGGGCCTGCCGCAGTCCGACTGCTACGTCAACGTGTACCGCGACGCCATGGCGGTCGACACGCTCGACCCGTGCGGGATCTACTTCGGCACCACCGGCGGACAGGTCTATCACTCGGCCGACGGGGGCGACAGCTGGACGCCGATCGTGCGGGACCTGCCGGCCGTGCTCTCCGTGGAAGCCCAGGTGCTGCCGTGATCCGGGTGGTTCTCCCGGCCCACCTGAAGAACCTGGCTCACGTCACCGGCGAGGTACGGCTCGAGGTGGCCGGTACGGTCACCCAGCGCCTGGTCTTGGACACGCTCGAGGCGAGGTACCCGATGCTGCTGGGCACGATCCGCGATCGTCGTAGCGGCAAGCGTCGTGCGTTCATCCGCTTCTACGCCTGCGAGGAGGACCTCTCCAACGACTCGCCCGACGCAGCGCTGCCCGAGCGCGTGACTGTCGGCGAGGAACCGTTCATCATCCTCGGAGCGATGGCCGGGGGATAGGCGTTCACCGTAGCGGCATGAGCCGGCGTAGGCTCCGTCCACTCCGGGCAGCTGTGGCGGCAGTCGCTGTTGCCCGCACCGTCGTAGCCTGCTCGCCGCTGCCGAACAGCGGGGGCGGCGCCAAGTCCGGCGAGGTGTTGTCATGACGTTCACCACAAGGCCGACCCTGCAGGGCACCTTCGGGATGGTGTCCTCGACGCACTGGCTTGCGAGCCAGGCGGCCATGGGAATCCTCGAGCGCGGCGGGAACGCCTTCGACGCCGCGGTCACCGCAGGGTTCGTCCTGCACGTCGTCGAACCACACCTCAACGGGCCGGGTGGCGAGGTGCCCGCCATCGTGGCGACGGCCCGGGACCGGACCCCGAAGGTGCTCTGCGGGCAGGGACCGGCGCCCGCTGGCGCCACCATCGCGCACTTCCGGTCCCTCGGGATGGAACTCATCCCCGGATCCGGCCCGCTCGCGGCGGCCGTGCCGGGCGCCGTGGACGCCTGGCTCCTGCTGCTGCGGGACCACGGCACGTTCCTCCTCGAGGACGTGCTGGAGCCGGCGATCGGGTACGCCGGCGCAGGCCACCCGCTGGTCGGCAGGGTCGGCGACACGGTGGCGGCCGTACAGTCGTTGTTCGAGGAACACTGGCACACCTCTGCGCAGCTGTGGCTGCGCAACGGCAAGCCGCCGGCGGCGGGCGAGGTGTTCACCAACCCGGCCTACGCGCGGACCCTGCGGAGCCTGGTCGACGCCGGCCGATCAGCCGGCTCCGACCGAGAGGCGCAGATCGAGGCCGCTCGCCGTGCCTGGAGTGAAGGTTTCGTCGCCGAGGCGATCGACCGGTTCAGCCGGGAACCGTTCCACGACTCCAGCGGACGACCCCATGCCGGCCTGGTCACCGGCGCGGACCTGGCTGCCTACTCGGCGACGTGGGAGGAACCGGTCACCCTCGACTGGAACGGTTACTCGGTGGCGAAGACCGGTTTCTGGGGCCAGGGCCCGGTGCTGCTGGAGACCCTGTCCGTCCTCGACGCGCTCGACGACCGCCAGGTGTACGACCCGGCAACCGCGGTCGGCATCCACGCTCAGGCCGAAGCGCTCAAACTCGCATTCGCCGACCGTGAGGCCTGGTACGGCGATGGTGACGTGCCCGCGAAGGCGCTCCTCTCCCGGGAGTACGCGCGGGACCGGGCGGCCCTGATCGGCGGACGAGCGTCGGCGGAGCTGCGACCGGGGCGCCCGGATGGGACGGAGCCCCGTCTCCCGGCTCACGTCCGACGCAGTGCCGGACGTCGTGTCGACCTGGCGGACCCCACGACGGGGGAGCCGACGGTGAAGGCGGACGGGGTGACCCGCGGCGACACCTGTCATGTCGATGTGGTCGACCGCTGGGGCAACATGATCTCCGCCACGCCGAGCGGCGGCTGGCTGCAGAGTTCTCCCACCATCCCGGAACTCGGCTTCCCCCTCGGCAGCCGCCTTCAGATGTTCTGGCTGGAGGACGGTCTCGCCTCGTCGCTCGCTCCCGGACGCCGGCCGCGCACCACGTTGAGTCCGACCATGGTCCACCGCGACGGGGAGCCCGTGATGGCGTGCGGCACACCCGGAGGCGACCAGCAGGACCAGTGGCAGTTGCTGTTCCTGCTTCGCCATCTCGTCGGAGGTCAGTCCCTGCAGGAGGCCATCGACGCGCCCGCCTGGCACACCGTCAGCCTGCCGGCGTCGTTCTACCCGCGCGACGTCGAGCCCGGCGTCCTGGTGATGGAGGACCGGCTGGATGAGGATGTGCTGGCGGCATTGCGGGGGTACGGGCACGAGGTGCGACTGTCCGGCTCGTGGAGCCTCGGCCGCCTCTGTGCGGTGACCCGCGACCCGGTGACGGGCGTGCTCGAGGCAGGGGCGAACCCGCGTGGCATGCAGGGCTATGCCTGCGGGCGCTGACTGCTAGTGCGGTGTCCATTGACGTACACCGGGTGTCGGCGGCGAGTCGGCGAGTTCCGCGATCACCTCGGCGTGGCAGCGCTCCGGCACGCACCAGCAGCCGAGCCTGCGGCCGCGCAGTTCGGGGAGGAGGGCGAGAAGGTCGGGGCGGCCGAGCAGGTACGCGCGGTACTTCTCGAGGACCTCGTCCCGCGTGCCGTCAGGGCCGGGGCGGAACGGGCTGGACAACGGGGAGTTCGGGAGACGCCAGCCGCCGCGATTCATGGCGCGCCCGACGTAGATCACATCGGCGTACGCCGGGTCGTCGCGGTGGCCCTTCAGGTTGACGACGGTGGTTGCCTGCATGGCCCGGCTCCTCAGGTGCGACGGCGGACGCCACCGCCCACCACACGTGAGGCTACGCGCCGGCGCGCCCGACCTGGCCGCGGCGATTCCGCGGCCGGAAAGTCACGTTGAGTCACCTGTCGCGGGCTGGCGGTGAGGTGCGAGGTGCCCGCGGGCCGTCGATCAGCGGCTGAGCCGCTGGTAGCGGCGGACGGCCAGCGGCCCGAGCAGCGCGATGAGCAACACCGGCCAACCGACCGCCATGGGCAGCGGATGCTGCGCCGCCCACGACTCGCCGCCGATGCCCGGGTTGCCGAACAGCTCACGCGCCGCAGCCACGGTGGCGGAGAGCGGATTCCACGCGGCTACCGCGCCCAGCCACGTCGGCAGCAGGTCCGGGGCGACGAAGACGTTGGAGAGGGCGGTGAGCGGGAAGGCGAGCGGGAACACGATCACCGCGACCGTGTCCGGGTTCGGCACGAGGAGACCGAGCAGGATGCCCACCCAGGTGAGCGCCAGCCGCAGCAGCAGGATCAGACCCACCGCCGCCATGGCGTCGCCCACCCCGTTGCGCCACCGCCAGCCGACGAGCAGGCCGCAGACCACCAGGGTGGTCAGCTCCAGTACGCCCCGGGCGAGATCGGCCCCGGCCCGCCCGGTGAGGAGCGCGGACCGGGCCATCGGCATCGAGCGGAACCGGTCGACCACGCCGCGGCTGGCGTCGAGGGCGACCGCCGACGCGGTGGCGCCGAGGCCGTAGAGCATCGTCATCACGAACACGCCGGGCAGCAGGAACTCCCGGTAGTTGCCGTTGCCGGGCACCGCCATGCCGCTGCCGAAGACGTAGCCGAAGACGAGCACGAACATGATCGGCAGGCTGAAGTAGAGGATGATCTCGTGGGGCGACCGGACCACGTGCCGCATGTTCCGTCCGGCCATCACCCAACCGTCGGCCAGCGCCCAGCCGAGCCGGGCCAGCGGACCGGCGGGCGACCGCACCTCGGTGACTTCTGCGGCATCCCGCCGCGAGCCGACTGCCGTGGTCACGCCGCCACCTCCGCCCGGTCGCGCGGATCGGCCGACCGGTGCCCGGTGAGCCGCAGGAACGCCTCGTCCAGCGTCGGTCGGCGCAAGGCGACATCTTCGACCGCGACACCGTCGTCCTGCAGCGCCCGCATCACCTCGGCGAGCGCGCCGATCCGGTCCACGACGGGCGCACTGAGCTGGCGGATCTCCGCATCCAGAGTGACCGGCCCGCCGGTGATCCGTTCGACGATGCCGGCGGCGGCCGGCAACTGCGCGGCGTGCCGGACGACCAGCTCGATCCGGTCCGCACCGATCCGGGCCTTCAGCTCGGCCGAGGTGCCCTCGGCCACCACCCGGCCGGCGTCCACCATCGAGATCCGGTCGGCGAGCTGGTCCGCCTCCTCCAGGTACTGCGTGGTGAGCAGCACCGTGGTGCCGTCGGCGACGAGCGAGCGGACCCCTTCCCACAGGCCATTACGGCTGCGCGGGTCCAGCCCGGTGGTCGGCTCGTCCAGGAACAGCACCCGCGGCGTGGTGATCAGGCTGGCGGCGAGGTCGAGCCGGCGGCGCATCCCGCCGGAGTACGCCCCGACCGAGCGGTCCGCCACGTCGGCGAGCCCGAACTGGTCGAGCAGCTCGTCGGCCCGCAGCCGGGCCACCGGCGACGGCAGGTGCCGAAGCCGCCCGAACAGGATCAGGTTCTGCCGGCCACTGAGGATCTCGTCGACCGCCGCGTACTGCCCGGTGAGCCCGATCAGGGCGCGGACCCGTTCGGGGTGCCGGGCCACGTTGTGTCCGGCCACCCGCGCGTGGCCGGCGTCGAAGCGAAGCAGGGTGGCCAGGATCCGCACCGCGGTGGTCTTGCCCGCGCCGTTCGGGCCGAGCAGCCCGCACACGGTGCCGGCGGGCACGGTCAGGTCGAACCCGTCGAGGGCCACGGTCCGGCCGTACGACTTGCGCAGTCCCTCGGCCACGACGGCCGATGTTTCGTAGGTCATGCCGGCAGCCTCGCCGGGCGCGCTGACCGGCCACGCACCGTCCGCTGACGGCTCGGACCGTGCCGCCGTCAGCGGCCGTCCAGCAGCGCGAGCGCCTGCTCCCGGTCCAGCCCCGCGCCCAGGACGAAGGCCCGCTCGAACCTCGCGTCCCCGATCTCGGCCCGGGCGGCCGCCGCCACCGGCGCGGCCTGCGCGGCCGGGGCGGCGCCGGTGCCGCGCAGCAGCGCCGACGCCGCCCCGAGCAGCAGCGCGGCCCGCTCGGCCTCGCCCCGGCGCAGCGCCGGCCTGACCAGGCCCTCCACCGCGGCGCCCACGGTCGGCACGTCCCACACCCCGAGCGTCGCGCCCAGCACTTCCCGGTAGCGGGCGCGGGCCGTCGGCGCGTCCCCGACCGTGTCGGCGATCTGCCCGAGCGCGACCAGGGCCGCCAGCCGCACCACCTCGGCGCCGAACCAGCCGGCCGGGCACTCCGCCACCGCCTGCTCGCAGAGCTGCCGGGCCCGGTCGAGGTCGCCGCACCGCCGGGCGATCTCGCCGAGCCCGTAGTGAGCCGCGGCGACCAGCTCCGCCGCCCCGGCCGGCTTTGCGGCCTCCACCACCTGCTGATAGTCGGTGCCCGCCCCGTCCAGGTCACCGACCCCGAGCCGCCCGTCCGCCCGGGTACGCAGCAGCTCGGCCATGTCGAGCGCCGAGCCGAGCTCGTCCGCCAACCGCAGGGCCTCCGCCATCGGCCCGGCGGCCGCGGCCGGGTCCCCGACCCGGTAGGCCACCTCGGCGAGGGTGCTGAGTACCAGGATCATGCCCCACCGTTCGCCGATCGTCCGGAAACCGTCGTACGCGGCGGTCAGCTCGGCGCGGGCCTCGTCGTACCGGCCGTCGAGCAGCCGCACCATGGCCGTGCCGAGCGACCCCAGCGCCTGGCTCCACGGGTCGGCGCCGAGCAGCACGGCCCGGGTCTGCCCGGCGTACAGCATCGAGATCCGCTCCCGCGGCGGGGGACCGGCGGCCGTTCCGGACAGGTAGAGCAGGAACGGGTACACAGGCGGCCGGCCCAGCTCCCACAGGATGTCGCTGGCCGCGCCGACCTGCGGCGGGTGTGCACCGCCGGCGCCGCTCACCGCGGCGACCAGCAGGCACAGCGCGTACTCCTCGGCGAGCCCGGGCGGTGGGCCGCCGAGCCGGTCGACGAGCCGGCCGGCCAGTGCGGCCCCCTCGCCCCGCAGGCCGCGCAGCCACCAGTAGAACGACAGCGCGGCGACCAGCCGCAGCGCCATGCCGGTGTCGCCGCCCGCCACCGACCGGCGCAGCGCGGCGAGCAGGTCGTCGCGGTCGGCGTCCAGCCGCCGCAGCCAGTCCAGTTGCGTCGCGCCGCGCAGTCCGACGTCGCCGGCGCGGGCGAGGTCGAGGAAATACGCGGCATGCGCCCGACGCAGCCGGTCGGCCTCGCCGGCCTCGGCGAGCTGTTCGGCCGCGAACGCGCGTACCGTCTCCAGCATCCGGAAACGCCCGTCGGCGGCGTCCACCAGCGACTTCTCCACCAGGCCGGTCAGCACGTCGAGCGCGTCCGCGCCGAGCGGCCCGCAGATCCGCTCGATGGCCGCCAGGTCCGCGCTCCCGGCGAAGACACTCAGCCGCCGCGCCAGCCGTCGCTCCGGCTCGTCCAGCAGGTCCCAGCTCCAGCGCACCACCGCCCGCAGGGTCTGGTGCCGCGGCTCGGCCACCCGGCTGCCCCGGTTCAGCAGCCGGAACCGGTCGTCCAGCCGGGCCGCCACCTCCGCCACCGGCAGCGCCCGCAACCGCGCCGCGGCCAGCTCGATGGCCAGGGGCAAGCCGTCGAGGTTACGACAGATCCGCAGCACCGCCGCCACGGTTCCGGCGTCCACCGTGAACCCCGGCGCCACGTCGGTGGCGCGGTCCGCGAACAGCCGCACGGCGGCGTACTCCCGGGCCAGTTCCGGTGCGGCGCACTCGGACGGCACGGGCAGACCGACCACCGGGCAGAGCATCTCCCCGGTCAGGCCGAGCGGTTCCCGGCTGGTCGCCAGGACGCGCACCATCGGGGCGGCGCGGAGCAGCCGGGCGGTGAGCCGGGCCGCGTCGGCCACCACGTGCTCGCAGTTGTCGAGCAGGAGCAGCAGCCGACGGTCGCCGAGGGCCGCGACCAGCCGGTCGGTGACATCGCGGGGACCCCCGCCCGGCACGCGCAGCGCGGCGTCGCGCAGATCGAGCGCGGCCAGCACCGCCGGGGCAACGTCCGCCCCCGCGGGCAACGCGGCCAGCTCGACCAGGCAGACCTCGCCGCCGTGCCGTGCGGCCGCCTCGAGGGCCAACCGGGTCTTCCCGACCCCACCCGGGCCTTGCAGTGTGACCAGCCGGGCCTCGCCGAGCAGCCCGCCGAGGCGGCGCAGTTCCTCCTCCCGGCCCACGAAGCTGCTCAGCTGGCCGGGGAGCGGCGGCAACCGGGACGGGGCCGCCTCGGCGCGGGACTCGACCTCGTCGCGCAGTAGGGCCGCGTGCAACGCGACCAGCTCGGCGGACGGGTCGGTGCCCAGTTCCTCGGCGAGCAGGCGGCGCAGCTCCGCGAAGGCGGCGAGGGCCTCCGACCGGCGGCCATCGGCGTGCAGCGCCCGCATCAGTTGGCCGTGCAGCCGCTCCCGCAACGGGTCGGCGGCCACCAGCTCCCGCAGCTCCGTCACCAGCGCCCGGGCGGAGGACGATCCGGGCGCGGCCCCCAACCGGAGCTCCGCCTCGATCCGATCCTCCGTCGCGCCCAGCCGGCGATCCCGCAGCCGCGCCGCCTGGGCCGCGGCGAACGGCGCATCCGTCACATCCGCCAGCGGTTCCCCGCGCCACAACGCGAGGGCCTCGCGCAGCAGGTCGGCGGCGCGACGCGGGTCGCCGGCCCCGAGCGCGGCCCGTCCGGCGTCGGCCAGCCGGATGAACTGGTGCGCGTCGACGTCCTCCGGGTCGACCGCGAGCCGGTAGCCCGCCGGGTGGAACTCGACCGGGTCGACAGGTCCAGCCGACAGCACCTGGCGCAGCCGGGACACCTGCGACTGCAGCGCGTTCGCCACGCCGGCCGGCGGTTTGGCGCCGTACAGGTCGTCGGTCAGGCGCTGTCGCGGCACCACCCGCCCGGCGTCGAGCAGCAACAGCACCAGCAGCGCACGCAGCCGCGGCCCGCCGACGGTGAGCCGGCGACCGTCGGCGGGGTACACCTCGGTCGCGCCCAGGATGCCGAACCGCACGGCGTCGATTGTCGCTCAGGCCCTCCCGTCGCGGTGGTGCGCGGGCTGCTGATCCAGCTCGGCTGACCGGCGGCGCGAACCAGCGGCAGCGGCTCGACTGATCCAGGCCCGGCCAGCTTCCAGGTCGGCCAGACTGCATGGGTGACAGGCCCGCGGACGATCAGGTGGACGCCGTGGCGGTTCGTGACCGTGTTCGGCGTCGTCAGCCTGCTGTCGGACGTGGTGTACGAAGGTGCCCGGTCCGTCATCGGCCCCTACCTGGCCACCTTCGGCGCGTCCGCGGCCCTGGTCGGGCTGGTCACCGGCGCCGGGGAAGCTACCGCCCTGGCCGGGCGTCTGGTCACCGGACCCCTCGCCGACCGTACCCGGGCCTACTGGCCCCTCGTCCTGGTCGGCTACGCCTTGACTGTGATCGCCGTGCCCGCGCTCGGGCTGACCACCGCGCTGTGGCTGGCCGCGGCACTGTTCGTCGCGGAGCGGGCCGGCAAGGCGATCCGCGGCCCGGCGCGGGACGTCATGATCTCCCACGCCGCCGCGGCCGTGGGCCGTGGCAAGGGCTTCGCCGTCCATGAGGCGCTCGACCAGACCGGCGCCGTCGTCGGGCCGTTGCTGGTCGCCGCCGTACTGGCCGCCACCGCCCACGACTATCGGCCCGCATTCCTCGCCTTGGCCGTACCCGCCGTGGCGGGGATCCTCGTGCTGCTGTGGCTGCGCGCCGGCGTGCCCGACCCACGTCGCTTCGAACCGGGGCCGCGACCCGGCGCCCCGCCCGCCCCACCGGGCCGGCAGCTACCCCGCGTCTTCTGGACCTATCTGGCGTTCACCGTGCTGAGCACGGCGGGCTACGCCACCTTCGGGGTACTCAGCTTCCACCTCGCCACCCGCCATGTCGTGCCGGTGCCGGTGGTGCCGGTCGTGTACGCCGCCGCGATGGGCATCGCCGCGCTCGCCGCGCTGGCCTCCGGGTGGCTGTATGACCGGGTCGGCGTCTGGGTGCTGGTCGCCGTACCCGTGCTGACCGCCCTGATCCCGTTGGCTGCCTTCACCACCACCTCGGCGACCGCGATCGCCGGTGTCCTGGCCTGGGGCGCCGTGCTCGGCCTCCAGGAATCCACCATGCGTGCGACCATCGCCGACATGGTCCCCGCCGCCCGGCGGGGCACCGCATACGGAATCTTCGCCGCCGGGTTGGGCGGGGCGACCCTGGTCGGCGGGCTGCTCACCGGCGCCCTCTACGACTACTCGATCACTGCCGTGATCGTCACCGTGGCCGGCATCCAGGCCGCCGCCCTGGCCCTGTTCCTCGCCATCGTCCGACCGGTTGCCCGAGCCCGGGTTCCGCGAACCGGCGGCTGACGTCCGCCGGTGGCCGGGCCCCGTCGACGGAACGCCGATCTCGCTCCAGGTGAGCAGCCGACTACGCGCCGACCTTCTACGCTCGAGGCAGCCCCGGGAGGTGGCGGTGGTCGACGACCGGGGTGCCGCGGAACCCGGAGTGGCCCACCCTGAGGAGGCGCGTGCATGACGGAAACCGCCATCCCTGACGAACGCCGCACCACCCCGCGACAGTCCACTCCGGCCCCGACCGAGCCGGTGCTGCCGGAGCTGCGGGAGATGTGGTGGGAGACGGGCGTGCGGGCGCGGGCGCAGGCCGGACTGTTCGCCGTCTTCGCCGAGCTGCCTCGGCTGGTGTGGGTGGCGCTGCGGATCAGTTGGCGGGCCGACCGGATCCGCACCGGCGTGGTGGGCGCCGCGACGGTCGGTGCCGGTGCGCTGGCCGCGTTCGGGCTGCTCGCCACCCAGCAGGTGCTGGTCGAGTTGTTCGCCGGCGGGCCGACCGCCGACAAGCTGGTCGCGGCGCTACCCGCGCTCGCGGCCCTGGCCGGGGCGACCGCGCTGCGTGCCGGCATGGGCATCGTCACCGGGTATGCCCAGAACGGGCTGACGCCGCGGGTGAGCCGGGAGGTGGAGCGGGGCCTGTTCGAGGTGAGCACCGCGGTCCGGCTCGAGGCGTTTGACGCCGACGCGTTCGCCGACGACATGGAACGCGCCTCCCGAGGCACCGACTCGGCCATCTCACTGGTCCAGGCGTCGATGAACCTCTTCGCCGGCCTGGCCGGGCTGGTCGCCGTGGCGGTCGCCGTCCTGGTCATCCACCCGCTGCTGCTGCTGGCGTTGCTGGTGGCGACCCTGCCGAAGGCGTGGGCGTCGCTGCGGGCGGGGCACCTGCAGTACCAGACCTACACGGCCGGTTCGGTGCGCCGGCGTCGGCTGTGGTTGCTGCACCGGCTGATGGCCGAGCGGGTCTCGGCGCCGGAGCTGCGCTCGTACGGGCTGCGCCGGTTCCTGCTGGACCAGTACGACCGGGTCATGGGCGTGGAGACCGACATCCAACTCGCCCTCGCCCGCCGGGTCACCACGACCACCGCCGTCGGGTCGATGATCGGGGGAGTGGCCAGCGGGGCGGTGTACGTGCTGCTCGGGCTGCTGCTCGTCCACGCGCAGATCCCGCTCGCCGCCGCGGCGACCTGCGTCATCGCGCTGCAGTCCGCGCAACGCTCGCTGGGCATCCTCACCTTCCAGATCGACCAGGTCTACACCGAGGGGCAGCACTTCGGCGACTACACCGGCTTCATGACCCGGGCCGCCGCCTACCTGCCCGACCAGGCCACCGGCGGCACACGCCGGGGCGCCCCCGACGCGCTGCGCGAGCTCAGCGTCCGCGACGTCAGCCTGCGCTACCCCGACCGCGACACCGCGGCCGTCGACGGCGTGACGCTGACCATCCACGCGGGGCAGACGGTGGCCTTCGTCGGGGAGAACGGCTCCGGCAAGAGCACCCTCGCCGCGATGATCGCCGCCCTGCGCGCCCCGACCGAGGGCGTCATCTGCTGGAACGGGCGACCGCTGTCCGAATGGGACGTCGACGGGTTGCGGTCCCGGATCGCCGTGGTGACCCAGGAGTACCACAAGTGGCCGTTCACCGCGGCCACGAACATCGCCATCGGTGATGTCGCCGGCGAGGCCCGGCAGGACCGCATCCGGGCCGCCGCCGCCCGGGCCGTGGCGCACGACATGATCGAGAACCTTCCGTACGGCTACGAGACGCTGCTCGACCGCACCTTCGCCCACGGCCAGGATCTCTCCGGAGGGCAGTGGCAGCGGATCACGGCCGCCCGCGGATTCCTCCGCGACGCCGAGCTGCTGATCATGGATGAGCCGTCCTCCGCCCTCGACCCGCGGGCGGAGGACGCCCTGTTCCAGGCGATCCGGGACCGGCAGGGACGGTCCACCACCGTCCTGATCACGCACCGGCTGGCCAACGTCCGCCACGCCGACCGGATCTTCGTCCTGCACGAGGGTGCCCTGGTCGAGGCCGGCAGTCATGACGAGCTGATGGCCGCCGGCGGTCGCTACGCCGACCTGTTCACCCTTCAGGCCGCCGGTTACGACGCCACCGCCCCGGGCGGCGCGCCACCCCGCCAGCGCCCACCAACCACGTCCTGAGGACGCGGTCGAGCTGCGCTCACCGACCCTGCTCGGAAGCGGGTGTGAGGCGCGGCCGGGTGCGGCGGCGCTGCTCGCGGTGCCCGTGGTCGACCTCGTGCTGCTGGTCGCCACGATGATCGATCTGTGGGCCGGGGGCACCGCCACGTTCGCCCACCGCCTCGCCGCCGCGTACCTCGGATTTTCCGTGGCCTTCGGCCACAGCCCGGTGCGCTGGACCGACGAACGGTTCGCGTTCCGGTTCGCCGGCGGACCGCCGCCCCGCCGAGCCCCGCGCTACGGGACGGCGCGGGCCCGGCACGAGTGGCGGGAGTGGGGCAAGGGGATGCTCGGCTGGGCCGTCGCCTGTGCCGTGCTGGTCGCTGGGATCGCTCTGGTCGGTGACGCCGACCGCACCCGGGAACTCTGGGCCTGGATCGGTCGACTCAGCCTGGCCATGGGGCGTGGCTGGTGTTCTGGCCCGTCACCTACACGGTGTTTCCCAACGGCCGCCGCGCGGCCCGGGCGGCGTGGGGATCGCCGAGCGCACCTGACCGCCCGGTCGTTCAGGCTGTCCTCAGCAACCGGGTGCCAGGGTGCCGCGCATGCAGCTGGACAGACAGTACGACTCGACGCCGCGGATGTGGCAGATGCTCAACAAGGTCCCCGAGGTCACCGTCTACTTCTGGGTCATCAAGGTCCTGTCGACGACCGTGGGCGAGACCGCGGCGGACTTCCTCAACGTCAGCGTTCACCTCGGGCTGACCGGCACCACCCTCGTCATGGCCGTCGCGCTCGTCGCCGTACTCGGGTGGCAGTTCCGGGCCGACCGGTACGAGGCGTGGAGCTACTGGCTCGCGGTGGTGCTGGTCAGCATCGTCGGCACGTTGATCACGGACAACCTCTCCGACAACCTCGGCGTGCCGCTCGAGGCGAGCACCGCGGTGTTCGCGGTGCTCCTCGCGGCCACCTTCGCGATCTGGTACCGCAGCGAGGGCACCCTGTCGATCCACTCCATCGTGACGACACGGCGGGAGGCGTTCTACTGGACGGCGATCCTGTTCACCTTCGCGCTGGGCACCGCTGCCGGAGACCTGCTGTCAGAGCGGCTCGATCTGGGGTACCTGCTCTCGGGCCTGATCTTCGCGGCGATGATCGCCGTCGTGGCCTCGGCGTACGCTTGGTCGTGGCTGAACCCGGTCGTGGCGTTCTGGATCGCCTACGTGCTGACCCGTCCGCTCGGCGCCTCGCTCGGCGACTACCTGACGCAGAGCCGTGACGACGGCGGGCTGGGCCTCGGCCCGGTGATCACCAGCGGGCTGTTCCTCGCGACGATCCTGGTCCTGGTCGGCTACCTGAGCGTGACGAAACGGGACGCGCCGCCGCCCGTTGACACGCCGTACCGGACGGCGGCTACGCAGCGGTAGGCCGCTGCCTGTCCCGCGCCCGGGTTGACGTCCCTGAGGTGGGGCGATGATCGAAGAAGGACGTCAACCCGGCTGTGGGGAGAGGAGTGAGCAGGTGCGCGTGCTGGTCGTCGAGGACGAGTCAGCTCTGGCCGAGGTGATCCGGAACGGTCTGGCCGAGGAGGGCTTCGCGGTCGACGTCCAGCACACCGGGCCGGACGGGCTGTGGGCGGCCACCGAGAACCCATACGACGTCGTCGTGCTCGACATCATGCTGCCCGGCCTCAGCGGCTACGAGGTGTGCCGGCAGCTGCGGTCCCGCGGGGTGTGGACCCCGGTGCTGATGTTGACCGCCAAGGAGGGCGAGCACGACCAGGCCGACGCGCTCGACCTCGGCGCCGACGACTACCTGACCAAGCCGTTCTCGTTCGTGGTGCTGGTGGCCCGGCTGCGCGCCCTGGTACGCCGGGGCGCCCCGGCCCGCCCGGTGGTCATGACCGCCGGCGACCTGACCGTGGATCCGGCCCGACGACAGGTCACCCGCGCCGGACAGCCGGTCCGGGTGACCGCCCGGGAGTTCGCGATGCTGGAGTTCCTGATGCGTCACCGCGGCGACGTGGTGTCCAAGACCCAGATCCTGGAGAACGTGTGGGACGCCCACTTCGACGGGGATCCCAACATCGTCGAGGTGTACATCAGCTACCTGCGCCGTAAGATCGATCAACCGTACGGGCGCGCGGCGGTCCAGACCGAACGCGGCATGGGCTACCGGTTGGCCGCCGACGGTGGCTGACCCCCCTTCAGGGCTCTCTCAGCTACGGGCTGCCTACGCTGCGGTCATGGCGGGCCGACGCGGACCTGAGGGCGGGCCGGTGCGGTGGCTGCGTCGGCGGCTCGGCGTGCGGCTGCGTTCGGCGCTGGCCGCCGCGCTCGTGGTGGCGTTCGCCTTCGCCGTCGGCGCCGCGGCCTTCGTCTTCACCGCCCGCGCGGACCTTGCGGGCAACGTTGACGCCGCCGCGCGGCAACGCGCCGACGAGGTGGCGGCCGCCGTGGCCGGCGGCAACCAGGATGCGCTCGCCCAGACCCTGAAACCCAGCCCCGGCGAGCAGACCCTGGTGCAGGTCCTCGACCCGTCCGGGCGAGTGGTGAGCGCCTCGGCGGCGCTCGCCGGCGTGGCGCCGCTTTCTCCGCTGCGACCGGCTCCCGGTCAGGTGCTGCACGAGCAGCGGCTGCTGCCGTTCGCCGACGAGGACCCCTACCGGGTGGTCGCCGAAGGGATCGCCACCACAGCCGGCACCCGTACTGTCCTCGTGGCGCAGTCGCTGCGGCCGGTCAACGAGAGCACCGAGGCGGTCGCCGCGATCCTCGCCGCCGGGTTGCCGGTGATGCTGCTGGTGGTCGGCGCGGCGGTCTTCCTGTTCGTCGGAGGCGCGCTCCGCCCGGTGGAGGCGATCCGTCGCCGGGTCGCCGGGATCACCGCGCGCGACCTGCACGCCCGGGTCCCGGTACCACCGGCGCACGACGAGGTCGCCGCGCTCGCGGAGACGATGAACAGCATGCTCGACCGGCTGGAGACGGCGGCCGCGAGCCAGCGACAGTTCGTCGCCGACGCCAGCCACGAGCTGCGCAGCCCGCTGGCGACCCTGCAGGCCGGTCTAGACCGCCTGGCGCTGACCGATTCGCCCGGGGCGCACGCCGAGCTGGTCGGGCTGCTGCGCAGCGAGACGGAACGCCTCGGCCGCCTCGTCTCCGACCTGCTGCTGCTCGCCCGGATCGACGAGCACGCCCACGTACCGCGCGACGACGACGTCGACCTGGACGACCTCGCCTACACCGAGCGGTACCGTATCGCCACCCGCCGACCGGACCTGACCGTCCGCACTCAGGTCGCCCCCGTACGCGTCGGCGGCGACGCCCACGACCTGGGTCGGGCGCTGCGCAACCTGACCGACAACGCCGCGCGGCACGCCCGCTCGGAGATCGTCCTGCGGGTGGCCGCCAGCGACACCTGGGGGCTGATCGACGTCACCGACGACGGCCCCGGCGTCCCCGAGGCGGAGCGGGAACGAATCTTCGACCGGTTCATCCGACTGGACGACAGCCGGGCGCGGACCGACGGCGGCAGCGGGCTGGGCCTCGCGATCACCAAGGAGATCGTCGCGGCGCACGGCGGCACCGTGGACGTCCTGCCCGGCCCGACCATGACGGTGCGGATCCGCCTGCCCCTGCGCCACTGATCCTCGCTCTTCAGGCTCCTTTCAGGCGGCGACCGGCAGGCTGCGGGTAGCCGGCCGAGCGGGGGAGCCGGGTCGATCACGGAGCAGCACGGGCAGATGAACTACCACCTCTTCCAGCTGATCAACGCCGCCGCCGGCACCACTGACCCGGTCGACGACGTCTTCGAGTGGTGTGCGGTCTGGCTGCTCTACGTGCTCGGCGTCCTGGCGGCCGTACCCGTGCTGCGCGGCCTGCTCCGGGAGCGGGTGGCCGTCGTCCGCGTGGCGGCGGTCCTCGTGCTGGCCTTCGTCGTCGGCCAGGGCGTCGCTGCGATCAGCCCGGAGGTACGGCCGTTCCAGACCCATCCGGTCCACCAGTTGATCCCGCACGCCGCCGGACCGTCACTGCCCAGTGACCACGCCACCGCGGCGTTCGCGCTGGCGTTCGCGGTCGGCGCGTTTCTGTCCAGGCGGTGGGGGGTAGGGCTGGCGGTACTGGCCGTGCTCCTCGGCTTCGCCCGCGTCTGGACGGGCGTGCACTATCCCGCGGACATCCTCGCGGGCGCGGTCATCGCGGGCGCTGCCGTCGGCGCCGTCGAAGCCGGCGGGCGGGCGTACGACCGCTGGGCGGACCGCCGTCGGTCGGATGCCGCCACCGGCCACTAGAAGCCGCCCGTCCACGTCCCGGAAGGTGTCCTCGTGTCCATGCCCCAGGCACTGCTCGCCGCGGGTCCCAGTCCGCTCGACCCGCAGTGGCTGATCTCCACCTTCGGGCTGATCGGCATCCTCGCCATCGTCTTCGCCGAGTCCGGCCTGCTGATCGGCTTCTTCCTCCCCGGCGACTCGCTGCTGTTCACCACTGGACTGCTCGTCTCCGCGGGCCAGTACCTGCACCAGCCGCTCTGGCTGCTCTGCCTGCTGGTGGCGATGGCCGCCGTCGCCGGCGACCAGGTCGGCTACCTGTTCGGCAAACGGGTCGGTCCGAGCCTGTTCCGCCGGCCGAACTCCCGGCTGTTCAAGCAGGAGAACGTGAACCGGGCCAACGACTTCTTCGCCCGCTATGGCGCCCGGTCGATCGTGCTGGCCCGGTTCGTGCCGATCGTGCGGACCTTCACCCCGATCATCGCCGGCGTCTCCCGCATGCGCTACCGCACCTTCCTGATCTTCAACCTGGTCGGCGGAACGCTGTGGGGCGTCGGAGTCACCGTGCTCGGTTATTTCCTTGGCCAGATCGCGTTCGTCAAGGCCAACATCGAGTACATCCTCATCGCCATCGTGCTGGTGTCGGTGCTGCCGATCGGCATCCAACTGCTCCGTTCCCGCCGGGCTCGACGCACCGCGGGGGCGGTCGGCGACCCGGTCGAGACGGCGCACGCGCCTCGGCGGTGAGGTGCGTGACCGCCGGCCGGCCCCACGGGCAGCGGGAGGTTGGCGGGCAAGCGGCGTGACATCGACGCCGTCGTCACCGGCCGGGCCGTCCCCGTCGATCCTGCCGAGGTCGCGGTGGCCGGCCGGCCACCGGCGTGACGGGCCAGGCGTGACCGGACGCCTTGCGTAGGGCGTCGCCCGTGTCGGGCAGGCGCCCGGCACCGTGGGCCCGGGGCTGCTGGTGGTCGGTCAGCCGAAACCCGACGCCGCGCACCGCGACGATGGTGACTCCGGTGCCGAGCTCGTCGAGCTTGCGCCGCAGGCGCTTCACCAGGGACTGCACGTCCGCCTTGCGGTGCAGCCCTTCGTCGCGCCACACCGACCGGTGCAGCTCGGTGTAGCTCCAGACCCGTGCCGGCTCGGTGGTCAGGCAGACCAGCAGGTCGTGCTCGAGGCGGGTGAGCGGGACTTCGCGATCCCGACATCGGGCGGTGGACTTCGCCGAGTCGATCAGCAGCGTGTCGTCGGGTGGCGGCGTGGAGTCGGGCGGATGCGTGGCCTCGGACGGCGGCGTGGCGGAGACGTCGGCGGGCGGCCTCGGGGGCGCGATTAGCCTGCGCAACTCGTCCAGGTCGGCGACCACGAGCAGCGGCGCGACGCCGTCGAGCAGCTCAGCGAGACGAATCCGGTCCGCCGGCGACGGGGTCACCGCGATCAACAGCGGGAACGGGCCCTCGGTCGGGTCGGAGCCGCCGGTGTTCTCGTCGTCCTCGGCCATCGCACCCCACCCCGACGGACCATGGGCAGAAATTGCCCGACCTGCGCCTCACCCTGACAGTAATTGGCAATCCCGCCGCCGGACGGCGAGCTGTTGGTGACAAGTTGCTCACGTAGAGTGCTTGATCGTTCTTTCCTCTCGATCATAGTGTCCACTCAGGCAGCCGGCGTGACCCGCACGGCTCCTGGGGGGCTGGGGGGTTCGGTCAATCCGATGTAGGTCCAACGGGAGATGGATCTCTCGTGCCCTTCGCCATGACTCGAATACTCGCGGGTCGTTCTGGAGGAGGCAGCACCGATGCTGAGACGTCCACACAGGAGACGCCTGGCCAGCAGGCTGGCCAGCGCGGGTACGGCGATCGCCCTCGTGGCGGCAGGCCTGGCCCTCACCGGTAACGGTGCACAGGCTGCGCAGTCCGGCCCATCGACGTCGGACAAGATCCGCCCGGAGCTCACGAGGCAGCTCGAGGGCAAGAGCGAGGGCGACTTCTGGATCCACTTCAAGGATCGGGCCGACCTGAGCAAGGCCAGCGCGATCAAGGACTGGGCCCAGCGGGGCACCGCCGTCGCCGACGCGCTGAAGAAGACCGCCGCCGACAGCCAGGCCAAGATCCGCGGAGAACTCGACAGCTCCGGCACGAAATACCAGACCTTCTGGGCGACCAACGCCATCAAGGTCAGCAGCGGATCCCTGACGATGGCCCAGAACTTCGCCGCCCACGCCGAGGTCGACGGCTTGTACGCCCCGACGGAATACAAGGTGCCCGAGGTCACCAAGGGCACCGACGGGAAGACGCCGAACGCCCTCGAGTGGGGCATCGCGAACATCAACGCTGACGACGTGTGGTCCCAGTACGGCGTCAAGGGCGCGGGCATCACGGTGGCGAACATCGACACCGGCGTCCAGTTCGACCACCCGGCGCTGGTCAACTCCTACCGCGGCAACAACGGCGACGGCACCTTCGACCACAACTACAACTGGTTCAACGCCGCCGGAACCTGCGCCGCCGCGCCCTGTGACAACAACGGCCACGGTACGCACACGATGGGCACCATGGCCGGCTCCGACGGCGCGAACCAGATCGGCGTCGCCCCCGACGTCAAGTGGATCGCCGCGAACGGCTGCTGCCCCAGTGACGCCGCGCTGATCTCCTCCGGTCAGTGGATGCTCCAGCCCACGGACCTCAACGGCCAGAACCCGGATGCGAGCAAGCGGCCCAACATCATCAACAACTCGTGGGGGACCACGCTGCCCTCCAACGATCCGTTCATGGAGGACGTGACCAACGCGTGGACCGCGTCGGGCATTTTCGGCTCCTGGTCCAACGGCAACAACGGCCCGGCGTGCCAGACCAGCGGCTCACCGGGCAGCCGGACCAGCAACTACTCGGTCGGCGCGTACGACATCAACAACAACATCGCCAGCTTCTCCTCCCGCGGTTCCGGGCAGGACGGCCAGATCAAGCCCAACATCTCCGCACCGGGCGTGAACGTCCGGTCGAGCGTTCCGGGCAGCGGCTACGCCAGCTTCAACGGCACGTCCATGGCCTCACCGCACCTCGCGGGCACGGTCGCGCTGCTGTGGTCGGCGGCGCCGGCGCTGGTCGGTGACGTCAACGCGACCCGGGCACTGCTGGACAACACGGCGATCGACAAGGAAGACCTCCAGTGCGGTGGCACCGCGGACGACAACAACGTCTACGGTGAGGGCCGGCTGGACGCGCTCGCGCTGCTCAATGCCGCCCCGATCGGCGACACCGGCACCCTGGCCGGCACGATCACCGACGCGACCACCGGCGCCCCGATCGGCGGTGCCACGGTGGCGCTGACCGGCGCGGCGACTCGCCAGCTGACCACCGGGAGCGACGGCAAGTACTCGTCGCTGCTGCCGGTCGGCGCCTACCAGGTCGCCGTGTCGGCCTTCGGCTACGCAGCCAGGACGGTGCCCGCAACCGTCACCAAGGACACGACCACGACGACCAACGTCGCGCTGACGGCGGTGCCGAGCGTCACCGTCAGCGGGTCGGTCACCGACGGCTCCGGACACGGCTGGCCGCTCTACGCCAGGGTGAGCGTCGAGGGACCGTCGGGCGTGTCCGACTACACCACGCCCGCCAACGGTCAGTACAGCTTCAAGCTCCCCACCGGGGCGACGTACAGCGTGAAGGTCGAGCCGCAGTACCCGGGCTACCAGACGGTGACCAAGGAGGTCGTGGTCGGCTCGAGCAACGTCACCCACGACGTCGCCGTGCCGGTGGCCGACAACGGCTGCACGACGGCGCCCGGATACCGGTACGGCTCGGACGGCGTGTACGAGACCTTCGACGGCGGCACCGTGCCGGCCGGCTGGTCCGTGGTGGACCACCTCGGAACCGGTCAGGTCTGGGAGTTCACCGACACCGGTAATCGCGGGAACCTCACCGGCGGCACCGGCAGGTTCGCGGTCATCGACAGCGACAACTACGGCAGCGGTGGGCGGCAGGACACCTCGCTCGTCAGCCCGGTCGTCGACCTGACCGACGTCGCGGCGCCGGTGATCCGGTTCAACCAGGACTACAACTGGCTGGGCTCCGACCGCGCGGATGTCGACCTCAGCCTTGACGGCGGCACCACCTGGACCAACGTGCTCCGGCAGGCGGCGGACGTCCGCGGGCCGCGGGTGACCGAGGTCCCGATCCCGCAGGCCGCGGGCAAGGCAGAGGCCCGGGTCCGATTCCACTACTACGACGCCCAGTGGGAATGGTGGTGGCAGGTCGACAACGTGCTGATCGGCAGCCAGGTCAGCTGCCAGCCGATCGACGGTGGCCTGGTCCTCGGTCACGTACGTGACAAGAACGACGACAGCTACCTCAACGGTGCCACCGTCACCAGCGACGACCGGCCGGCCGAGAAGGCCACCAGCGCCGCGACTCCGGACGACACCGACCTGCCGGACGGCTTCTTCTGGATGTTCTCGTCGCTGACCGGGACGCACACGTTCACCGCGACGGCCGGCAACTACCTCAGCCAGAGCAAGGACCTCGACGTCCAGAAGGACGCGGCGACGGCCGCGACCTTCCAACTCGCCGCCGGCCGGCTGTCGATCCAGCCCACCGAGGTGAGCGGCACCGTGCAGATGCCCAGCGGCAAGGTGAGCAAGACGTTCACCGTGACCAACACCGGCGGCGCCCCGGTCGACGTCCAGTTCGGTGAGCGGGACGGCGGCTTCGAGCTGCTGCGGGCCGACGGGTCCCGGATGGGCACGCAGGAGGTGCTCGCCTCCAGCGGCGCACCGGAGCAGCGGCTCAACGTGCCGACGTCGTTCGCCGCGCAGGCGACCGGCAAGGCGGCCACGGCAAGCACCGCCGCGGTCGGCCCGCAGGCCGAGCCCTGGACGGACATCGCGGACTACCCGGCGACCGTCATGGACAACCGGGTGGTGAACCTCGACGGCAAGGTGTACTCGATCGCCGGCGGCAACGGATCGGCGTCCTCGGCGAAGAACTACGTCTACGACCCGATCGCCCAGAGCTGGGCGCCGATCGCCGACCTCCCGGGTGCGCGTAACGCCATGACGGTGGGCGTCGCCGATGGGAAGATCATCGCGACCGGCGGCTGGGGCGCCTCCGGCCCCGACGCCACCACCTGGTCGTACGACCCGGCGGCCAACACCTGGACCAGGAAGGCCGACAACCCGGCGCCGCGCTCCGCGGCCGGACAGGCGGTCGTCGACGGCAAGCTCTACGCCGTCGGCGGTTGCACTACCTCGGCCTGTACTCCGACGTCGAACTCCGTCGTCCGGTACGACCCGGGCAGCGACACCTGGGAGACGTTGGCCAACTACCCGAAGTCGGTGGCCTTCGCCTCCTGCGGCGGGATCGACGGCATCGTCTACTGCGTCGGTGGCAACGACGGGTCCGCGGCGCAGAAGGCCGGCTACGCCTTCGACCCGGGCGCCGATGCCTGGACCGCCATCGCCGACGCCCCGGTCGACAGCTGGGCCAGCTCGTTCGCCGTCGCGAACGGCAAGCTCCTGGTCGTCGGCGGTGTGCAGGGCGGAGCCGTCACCAACGCCGGCTTCGCCTACGACCCGGCCACCAGCTCGTGGTCGAACCTGCCGAACGCCAACACCGCGCGGTACCGCGGTGGCGCGGCGTGCGGCTTCTACAAGGTCGGTGGCTCGTCCGGCGGCTTCACCGCCACGCCGGACAGTGAGGCGCTGCCCGGGCTCGAGGAATGTGCCGAGGGTCCGGCGGACGTCAGCTGGATGACGATCGACAAGACGGCCGCCACGCTGGCGCCGGGTGAGAAGGTCACGGTCACCGTCGGGATGACGGCGAACGTCGACCAGCCCGGTACGTACTCCGGCTCGATCACGATCAAGGAGAACACGCCGTACACGGTGCAGCCCGTGGCGGTGACGATGATCGCGCAACCCCCGAAGAGCTGGGGCAAGTTGATGGGTACGGTCACCGGGACGAGTTGCCAGGGTGCGACCGCACCGCTGCCCGGTGCGACGGTCCAGCTCTCCTCGAAGGCGCTGACGTGGACATTCGCCACCGACGCTCAGGGCAGGTACGCCTACTGGCTGGACCGCAAACATAACCCGCTGACCATCGTCGTCGCCAAGGACGGCTGGCAGCCCCAGACCCGTCAGACGTCGATCACCATCGCCCCGAAGGTGGAGGACTTCAACCTGTCTCCAGTCCGCTGTTGACAACTGACCGCTAGCTGACAGCTCCGGCCCGCCTGGTTTCCGACCAGGCGGGCCGGCCTGTCTCCGGAGGTTGCCAGCCGTGGCGCGGGTGATGGGATGGTCAGGCCAAGGCGAGGCGGATGCCGACCCCGCGGACTGCGTGGATCGTCGCCGGGGCGTCCAGCCGGGCGAGCTTGCGTCGGATTCGCCGCACCACCGAGTGCACGTCGGAGCCCCGGCCGAGGTGCTCGTTGCCCCAGACCTCGAGATGCAGCCGCTGGTAGGTCCAGACCTGTCCGGGCGTGGCGACCAGGCACAGCAGGAGGTCGTGCTCCAGCGGGGTCAAGCCGATCTCCCGGCCCTGCCAGCGGAGTACCCGTCGGTCGGAGTCGACGCTCAGGTCAGGCGGTGCCGCACCGGCCGCCGACACCTCTCCGTTGCGTGCTTCCCGGTCGAGTGGGGGCGCGGTTGCGGCGCCGGGCTTCCGGACCAGGTCGAGGAACCGGCGTGCCTGTCGGGCGCTGGAGACGATCAGGAACGCCTCGGTCCCGCCGAGCAGTTGCGCGAGTTGCCGGCGTTCCGCCGCCGAGGAGGCGATGCCGATGACCAAGGACGGGATCGCTGTCATCTTCCGCCCCTCTCGGTTCGCCCCCGTTTTGGGCGGGCCCGCCCCTGCGGCGCCGATCAGTCGGTCTGCTGGCTTTCGCCGTTGTTCGGCAGCCTGGGCAAAACCTGCCACACCTGCGTGTTTGCCTGGCGGAAGCGCTTTCCTGCTGGGATCCTATATTTGGCTCCGGTCAATTGGTATAGCAGTTAACGTCAATGTAACGGGCGGCATCGCAGTTTTCTGGAGCACATTCTCCGCAGATACCGACCCTGCGGTCGAACCGGGCGCGACCACCGCCGACGAGACCGACGGCCGCCGCGCAGCCGCTCCCACCGTTCACCCCGATGAGTGGGGCCGTTGACCGGCCGTTCGCCCGGGGACCTCTCGACAAGGCACCCGTCCGGACCGCTAATGGAGAACGCCTCTGCACGGTCTCACTGGTGGGAGGTGCCCCCTTCCACCGCCAGCCGGCACGCCCCTTCCGCCGGGGCGGCCGGGTGCGCCTGTCACCTGACGGAGTCCACCGTGGACGACACCGCTGTGCTCACGGAAGCCATCGCCGCGGCCTATGTCGGTGCCGCCGCCTTCCGGATCGGCCCGCCCGGACGCGTCGGGGTGGAACTGGAATACCTGGTGCGGGACCCCACGCACCCACTCGACCGGCCGTCGATCGCGCGCCTGCTCGCCGCCGTCGCCCACCTCGGCGACCCGCTGCCCGGCGGTGGACGGATCACGGTCGAACCGGGCGGCCAGGTCGAACTGGCCTCCTCGGTCGGAGCCACCATGCAGGACTGCATCGACGCGACGGGGACCGACCTGGCGCTCCTGCGGGCCGCGTTTGCCGCAGCGGGTCTCCGGCTCGAGGGCACCGGCCTCGACACCAGCCGGACACCGCGGCTCGTTACCCGGCATCCCCGCTACGTCGCGCTCGCGGCCTACCACGACCGGGTCGGGCCGAAGGGACGCGCCATCATGTGCAATTCCGCCTCGGTCCAGGTGTGCCTCGACGCCGGCGACGACTCCGACGGTTGGACCGGCTACCGCCGCCGCTGGTGGCTCGCCGACGCTCTCGGCCCCGTGCTGCTGGCGGCATTCGCCAACTCCCCGCACCGCGGCCGGTCCGGTGCCCGCTGGGTGTCCCGACGACAGGCGCTGCGCTTCGGCACCGACGCGAGCCGGACCCGAACGCCCCGGCACACCGCCGAGCCGCGAACCGCGTGGACGCGGTACGCCCTTGCCGCCCGCGTCGCCGTGATGGCGGAACCCGAGCCGCTGCCGTGGCTCGTTCCGACCGGCCTGACGATGCGGGACTGGCTGCGCGGGCACGGGCCACGCCCGGCCACCCTCGGCGACCTGGAGCGGCACCTCGGTACCCTCGTACCGCCGGTGCGACCCCGGGGATACCTGGAGTTCCGCATGATCGACCAACAGCCGGGTGATGGCTGGGTCGTGCCGGTAGCCGTGGTGAGCGCGCTGCTGGACGACCCGGTCGCCGCCGAGGCGGCCGCGGCGGCGACCGAGCACCTGCGGTCACCCGTACGGCGGCACGGCGACTGGCTGGCCGCGGCCCGGGACGGCCTGGCGGAGCCCACGCTCGCCCGCGCCGCGCTCGCCTGCTTCACCGCCGCCGCCGACGCCCTGGCCCGGCAGGGCGCGTCGGTCGAGGTCCGGCGCGCCGTCGCCGACTTCGCCGAGACCTACGTCGCCCGCGGTCGATGCCCCGCCGACGACCCGCGGGCCGAGCAGTCCGCGCTGGCGCGGTCCTGACCTCCCGGCCTGTCGCTGCGGCCAGCCCAGCGGCGGGATCGTCGGCTAGCCTGCATCCGGGGGCTGCCCGGCCTGCCGACGGGACGACGCACCCGAGGGGAGAATCACGATGAGGAAGATCGTCGCAGGCCTGTTCATCTCGCTCGACGGCGTCGTCGAGGCACCGGACCAGTGGCACTTCCCTTACTACAACGACGAGATGGGCGCCGCCGTGGACGCCACGCTCGGCGCCGCCGACACCCTGCTGCTCGGTCGCCGGACCTACGACAGCTTCGCCGGGGCCTGGCCGGACCGCGAGGCGGCCGGCGGGGAGGACGCCCCGTTCGCGAAGAAGCTCGGGGACGCCCGCAAGATCGTGCTGTCCCACCGGCCGCTCCAGTTCACCTGGCGCAACTCCGAACAGCTGCCGGGCGAGTTCGTCGCGGCCGTGACGGCGCTGAAGGGCGAGCCCGGCGGCACCATCGGCATGAGCGGCTCGGTCTCCGTGGTCCGTCAGCTCCTGGCCGCAGGGCTGCTCGACGAGCTGCACCTGCTGGTGCATCCGATCGCCGTCCGCAGCGGCATGCGGCTGTTCGAAGAAGGGGAGGAGGCGATCCCGCTCCGCCTCGTCTCGACGCAGACCTTCACCACCGGCGTGCTCAACCTCGTCTACGCCCCAGCCCCGGCACCCGGCCAGGTCGGCTACGACGAGGTCAAGGGGCACCTGGCCCAGCCCACGCCGTAGCCGGCCGACCGGCGCGCACCGGACCGGCCCGACTGCGCGAGAAGCCTCGCCGCGGGCGGTTAGGGTCGGAAACCATGCGGACCAAGCAGGAGCTGAGCGAGGCCGTCCGGCGGGACCGGCGGGCCGCGCTGGTCGTCAACGCCCACTCCCGCCGCGGCCGCCGGCTCTACCGGACCGTCCACTCCCGCCTGGTCGCGGCCGGCTTCACCCTGCTCGGCGCGTACCCGGTGGACCGGCCCGGCGAACTCGACCGGGTGCTGGCCGAGGCGGCCGACCTCGGGCCGGACCTGCTGGTCGTCGGCGGCGGCGACGGCACCATCGGCACCGCGGCGCGCCTGCTCGCCCACCGGGACATCGCGCTGGGCCTGCTGCCGCTGGGGACCACCAACAACTTCGCCCGCTCCGTCAACGTCCCGCTCGACCTCGACGCGGCGGTCGAGGTGCTCACCGCCGGCAAGGTGATCGACGTCGACCTCGGCCTGGTCGGCGACATGCGCTTCACCAACCACGTCGGCATCGGCTTCTCCGCCGACATCATGCGCAAGGCGCCGCGCCGGCTGAAGCGGGTCACCGGCCGGCTCGCGTACCCGATGACCGCGCTCGGGCTGCTCGCCCGGCACCGGCCGCTGCGGGTCACCGTCCGCGCGCAGGCGCGCGAGCACGAGTTCGTCACCCACCAGGTGTACGTGGCCAACGGCGGCTTCCACGCCGGCCGGCCGATCACCGCGGACGCGAACGCCGACGACCGGCTGCTGGTCGCGTACCCGGTCGGCGGCCCGACCCGGCGCGGGCTGCTGCGCGCGACGGCGGGCAACGCGGCGGCCGGGCACCGCCGCACCCTGCGCGACGAGCCGTTCCTCGCGGTGCACCAGGTCTGGGTGGAGACCGACCGGCCGGCCCTGATCGAGGTCGACGGCGAACCGTACGGGGAGACGCCGGTGCGCATCGGACTGGACCCGAACGCGCTGCGGGTGATGGCGCCCGCCGACAGCCCGGACCGGTGAGCGGCGTCGGTCAGCCGGCCCGCTGCGTGCCGAGCGCCTGGGCGAGACCGGACCGGCTGCGCAGGCCGAGCTTGACGTACGCCCGCTGGAGATGGTTCTCCACGGTCCGCACCGACAGCACCAGTTCGGCGGCGATCGTCGCGTTGTCCCTGCCCGCCGCGGCCAGCTCGCAGATCTGCCGCTCGCGCGGGGTGAGCTCGTCACGGCTGTCCGACCGGGGGTTCAGCGGCGGCCAGTAGCCGCCACACTGCTCCCGCAGCAGGTCCGCCCGCCGGGCGAGCAGGTTCGCCCGGCGGTGCTCGCCGCGGCGCTCGCACGCCGCCTCGGCGGCGATCACCGTCTCCAACGCCAGGGTCAGGTATCCGCTGGCCTCCAGCGAGGTGCTGACCCGCTCCAGCCCGGCCGGGTCGTCGGCGGCGAGCGCGCGGGCGTGCGCGGCCCACAGGTCGAAGAGCGGACTGTCGCAGCCGGCGGCCGCCTCGGTCAGCCGGTCGGCGGTCTCGGCCGACGGCGCCAGGCGGGACAACAGGTGCAGGCACTCCACGGTGATGGTCGTCGCCTGCGCGGCCCGCCGGTGCAGCTCGTGCAGCCGGCCGACGGCGGTGGCGAGCTGCCCGTCGACGGCGGCCAGCCACGCCGCGGTCAGCTCGGCGTCGGTGGCCACCAGCCCACCGGCGGCGCCGCGGTCGGCCTCCTCGTCGCCGCGCAGGTGCTCCAGCAGCCGCTTGCCCTCGGCCGGCTCACCCAGCTGCGCCGCCACGTACGCGTTCGCCGACAACACGTAGTCGCGGATCGGGAAGAGGGCACGCTCGCCGACGAGGGTGCGCGCCTCGTGCAACCAGCGGATCGACCGGCGCAGCTGCCCCGCATGGTAGGCGCACTTGCCCCGGGCGAACGCGAGCAGGCCGACCGCGTCGGCGGCCCGCCGGCCCAGCGCGTCCCGGTAGTACCGCTTCGCCAGCCGGCTCGCCTCGGCCAGCCGGCCCGACATCAGCAGGGACTGCACGTGGCAGGCCTGCGCCGCGGCGCGCATCGTCGGCCAGGTCTCCGGGATGTCCACCTCGCCGCTGTCGAACATCCGGGCCGCCCGGCCCGGCTGCCCGTCGAACAGCAGCAGGTAGGGCTGGAGTGCCGCGACCGCGGTCGCCAGCAGCGGATCCCGGGGCCGGTCGGCCGCCAACCGGGCCATCGAGTCCCGGGCACCGTCGAGATCCCCGCCGAACACGGCGATTCCCACCTCCGCCGCCAGCAGGCCGGGATGCGCCTCGGCGGGCAGGTCGCGGCGCCCCGCGTCGAGCACCGCCCGGGCCTCCTCGGGACGGCGCTCACCCCAGAACGCGTGCAGCGCCCGCAGCGCGGTCGCCTCGGCGCGGTCCCGCGGATCGGTCAGCTCCGCCGCCGCCCGCCTCAGGTG
The DNA here is from genome assembly GCF_030518795.1 of Micromonospora sp. NBRC 110009. Classification (NCBI taxonomy): domain Bacteria; kingdom Bacillati; phylum Actinomycetota; class Actinomycetes; order Micromonosporales; family Micromonosporaceae; genus Micromonospora; species Micromonospora soli. The sequence continues at coordinate 5,678,414 of NZ_CP130427.1, forward strand.
GGCGTCCGCCTCGTCACCGCGCCCCTGGGCGAGCAGTGCCCGCGCCACCTGCCAGTCGCCCCGGGCGGAGCCGATCTGCCGGCCGAGCCGCTCCGCCAGCACCGGATCGTGCCGGCGCAGCGCGTACTCGGAGGCGGTCAGCAGGTCCGCCGCGGCGACCGGCAGGTCCGCCTCGCAGCGCCACGCCACCACCCGGGCCAGGTCGTCGGCGCCGCCCCCGCCCAGCTCCGCCAACGCGTCGGCCAGGTTGCGGCGCAGCCGCCGGGCGCGCAGCTCGCCGGTGTGGTTGCGGACCGCCTCCGCGTACAGCGGGTGCCCGGTCTGCACCAGCACCGCCGAGTCGTGCCGCAGCAGCCGGATCAACCCGCGTTCCTCGAGCTGCTCGGCGGTACGCGGCTCGACCACCCGGTCCAGCACCGCCAGCGGCACCGGCTCGGCGTGCGCGACGTACCGCATCGCCTCCACCTCGTCGGGAGCCAGCGTGCCGAGGGTCTGCTGGATCAGGTCGGCCAGATGCGTCGGGCACAGCGACTCCGCGGGCCAGGTCCACATCCCGTCGCGCCGGACCAGCCCGCCGTCGCGCAGCCCGCACCGGAGCGCCTCCCGCAGGAACAGCGGGTTGCCCTGGCTGATCCGCCACAGCGCGTCCAGGGTCAGGCCGTCCACCGGCCCGCCGAGGGCCGCCCGGATGACGTCGGTCGTCTCCTCGGCGTCCAACGGCGGCACGTGGATCCGGTCGACCGACCGTGACCGCCGCAGCGCGGCCACCGGCGCGGCGTCCAGGCAGTCGCTGCGCACGCTCGCCACGACCTGGACCGCGCCGCCCGCCACCAGCCGCTCCAGCAGCGCCGCGGACGCGTCGTCCAGCCAGTTCAGGTCGTCCACCCCGACCACCACGGCACGTCCCGCCGCGACCTCCCGCAGCCGCCGCTCGACGTCCCGGAACACGTCGGCCACGTTGGCGTCGGCCGCCTGCGGAAAGCGGTTGGCGAGCACGCCGAAGGGCACCGCCTGCCAGCCGGGCGTGGCGGTCACCCGCAGGGTCACCCGTTGTCGCCGCAGCGCCTGGTCGAGCACCTCGTCGAGCAGCCGGCTCTTGCCCACCCCCGGGTCACCGGTGAGCAGCACGCCCGCCCCGGACGCCGCGGTGAGCGCCTCCACCGCCCGGTCGCGCTCCCGCGTCCGGCCGATGAACGGCCACCCGGCCTCCACGGCACACCCTGGCGCAGACAATGGACCCCTTCACCCCCCGGCCGGGCCTTCCGTCGCCCGGTCGCCGTCGCCGTCCTCGACCCGCTCGACCGGCCGGATCGGTGCGCGAAGCGGTCTGAGTGACTCGGCACCCACCCTCACACACCGTGCCCGTCGCCGCCGTCGCCTTTTGGACACGCCTGACCACCTGACGCTCCGGGCGGCCAGGTCGGTTGTCGCCGCCGCGACACCTCCGCCGCGTACTGAGGTACCGGCTACTCATGTGCCCGGCACCCGGCAGCACGGAGGCTGATTCCGCAAGCGACCGCCGGGCAGTCCGGCCGGTCGTCCCGAGAGGAGATCCGCATGTCCATCACCGACATCGTCAACAGCTGGAAGGACGAGTACGCCCGCGCCGCGGCGCCGGAGGCCGCCGAGGCCCACCCGGCCGGCGTGGTCGAGCTGGACCGCGACCAGCTGGAGACCGTCGCCGGCGGTGCCGCCGCGACCACCGGTCACACCACGGCCTGCTGCCACTGCGTCTGCTGAGCCGCAGGACGACCCCGACGGGTCCGCCAGGGGTCCGGGCCACGGCCCGGACCCCACCGTCCCGCCCGACCAAGCTGGAGCGCCGCATGTCGACTTCCCCGCACCCCGCCGCCGCACCGACCGCCGCCCTCGCGGAGCGCCTCACCGCCGCGTCGACCATCACGGAACGGCTGGCCGCGGCCCTGCCCGAGCAGCCGCACCCCGGTGACCGGGCCCGGTGGCGGCTGTCCCGCTGGCGTACCGGCGGCGCCTTCACCGACGACGCCGACTGGCACCGCCGGCTGGCCACGGACGGTCTCGACGAGCAGACCTTACTCGCGCTCCTGGACGAGTCCCCGGCCCGGCTCGCCGCCCGCCTCGGCCGCACGCCGGAGTGGATCGACCGCCTGCTCGACTGCTACCGCACGACACCGACCGAGGAGATCGAGCCCGGGCTGCTGCCCGGACGGCCGCTGGACCCGGCACTCGTCCTGGTCACCCCGCTGGTCGCCGCGGCCCGGGCCCGGGTCGCCCGGCACGCCCGGCAGCTCGCCGACGAGGCGCCCGACCTGATCCCGCCCGACGCCGACCGGCTCGGCCTGACCGGACTGCTCGACGAACTGGTCGTGCTGCTCAGCCGCGCCGTCGTCCTCGAACTGAACATCGACCGGCTCCGCGCCGCCGCACCCGGCGACACCGCGCGGGAGCGCTACGCCGCCTTCTTCCAGCGGCACCGGGCGCCCGACGCCGCCCTCACCCTGCTGGCCGACTACCCGGTCCTGGCCCGCCAGGCGTACGAGCTGACCCGCGGTTGGGCCGACCGCACCGTCGAGTTCCTGACCCGGCTCCGCCGCGACGCCGACCTGCTCGGTGCCACGTTCCACGGCGGCGTCCGCCCCGGACGCCTCACCGACGTACGGGAGACCGGCGACCCGCACCGTGACGGCCGCCGGGTGCTGCTCGCGGCGTTCGACAGCGGCCTGCGACTGGTCTACAAACCCCGGCCGGTCGCCGTCGAGGCCCGCTTCCAAGCCCTGCTGAGCTGGCTCAACCAGCGCGGCGCCGACCTGCACACCTTCACCGTCCTGCCGAGTGGCGACCACGGCTGGGCGCAGTACGTGGCCGCCGTCGCACCCGACACACCCGGCGGCCACCGCCGTTTCGCCCACCGGTTCGGCGCGCTGCTGGCCCTGCTCCAGGCCCTCGGCGCCACCGACTGCCACCGGGAGAACCTGATCGGCCACGGCGAACACCCCGTGCTGGTCGACCTCGAGACCGTGTTCACCCCGGCCGTCACCCGCGCGGCGACGACCCGCGACGGCGGCGACGCGATCGCCGACTCGGTGCTCGCGGTCGGGTTGCTGCCCCGGGCCGACGACGCGGCCGCCCCCGCCGGGCAGACCTGCACCTGCTCGGTGTGGCAGGGCGAAGGGACCGACGAGATGCGGGTGTGCCCGCCCGACCACCGCCACGACCCGCACCATGCCGACCCGCTGGCGGCCGGCGCGGCGGCCGAGGTCGCGGCGTACCTGCCGCAGGTGCTGGACGGCTTCGACAGCATGTACCACCTGCTCACCGACATCCGGGACGAGTTGCTCGCACCGGGCGGCCCGCTCACCGCGTTCGCCGCCGACGAGATCCGCGTCGTGCTCCGTCCGACCCGGACCTACCTGCGGCTGCGCGACGCCGGCCTGCACACCGACGCGGTGCAGGACGGCCTGGACACCGAACGACTGCACGACTGGCTCTGGTCCGGCACCGCCGACCTGCCGCTGCTGGCCGCCACCGTCGCCGCGGAACGCGCCGACCTCGCCCGCCGGGACGTCCCCATGTTCACCACCACGGTGGACTCCCGCGACCTGTGGACCAGCCACGGACAGCGCCTGCCGGGGCTGCTGGCCCGGTCCGGCCTCGACGAGGCGCGGTGCCGGCTCGCCCGGCTCGGTCGGGCCGACCTGGCCCGGCAGCGCTGGCTGGTCCAGGCCGCCTTCGCCGCCCAGGCCGATCCGGCGGACGCCCCGCACGCCCGGGTGCGCTGGCGGCTGGCGGATCAGCCGCCCGCGCCGGTGCCACCGCCGGGGGCGTACCTGGCTGCCGCGGTCGCGGTGGCCGACACCGTGGCCGGCCTGGCCGGCCCGGGCGCCGAACCGACCTGGTTCGCCCTCACGCCGGCGACCGCCGACCCGGACCGTCTGGCGCCGGCACCCCTCGGCCCTCACCTCTACGACGGCGTCGCCGGGGTGACCCTGTTCCTGGCCCACGTCGGCCGGCTCACCGGCGAGCACCGGTTCACCGACCTCGCCGAGCGGGCCGCCACCCGGCTCGCCACCCGGATCCTCGACCGGCGCATCGCCGATCACCGGGTCGGCGCATACACCGGCTGGGGCGGCCTGCTCCACACGTTCGCGCACCTCGGCGCCCTCTGGCAGACCCGCCGGTTCACCCCCGTCGTCGACGCGGCGCTGGAACGCGTCACCACCCTGGCCGGCGTCGACCAGACCCCGGACCTGGTCGACGGGTACGCGGGCGCCGTCCTCGCCGTGGCCCGCGCCGGCCTGGACCCCGACCGGGCCCGACCCGCGGTGCGGGCCGCCGCGCAGCGGCTGATCGCCGCCGCCGACCGCTACGCCCACCCGTCCGGAACCGCGTCCCGTGCCCCGCTCGGCGGGCTGTCCCACGGGGCGGCCGGGATCGCCGCCGCGCTGGCCCACGCCGGGCGGCTGACCGGCGACCGCCGGTACACCGACGCCGCCGCCCGCGCCCTCGCCTACGACCGCAGCCTGTTCCGTCCCGCTCAGGGCAACTGGGCCGACCTGCGCCGGCCGGGGGAGTGCGGGACGACCTGGTGCCACGGCGCCCCCGGGATCGGCCTGTCCCGCCTGCTGCTGCGCGACGCCCTCGGCCCGGACGACGTCCTCGACGGCGAGATCGGCACCGCGGTCCGCGCCACGCTCGCCGCCGGCTTCGGCCGCAACCACTCGCTGTGCCACGGCGACCTGGGCAACCTCGACCTGCTGCTGGCCGCCGCCCCGAGACACGCGGTGGCCCCGGCCACCGCGGTGCTCCGCGACGGCCTCGCCGGCGGTTGGCGCTGCGCGAACCCGGCCGGGCTCGCCTCGCCCGAGCTGATGACCGGCCTCTCCGGGATCGGGCTGGCCCTGCTGCGGCTCGCCGCGCCCGACCGGGTGCCGTCGGTGCTCCTGCTGGCCCCGCCCGCGACCGCTCCGCAGCCCGAGGAGCAGCGATGGGCCGCCTGACCGTTGGCGCGCTGCGCCGCCGCGTGCCGCTGGTGCTGCAGATGGCCGACGCGGACTGCGGCGCCGCGTGCCTGACGATGGTCGCCCGGTGGCACGGCGTCCGCGCCACCCTGGCCGGCGTACGGGAGCGGCTCGACATCGGCCGCGACGGGGTCACCGCGCGGGCGCTGCTGGCCGCCGGGCCGCGCTTCGGGCTGGCCGGCCGCGCCTTCCGGGCCGGCGCGGCCCAGGTCGGCGCCCTGCCCCTGCCCGCGGTGGCGCACTGGGAGAACGCCCACTTCGTCGTGGTGGAACACGTCGGCGAACGGGGCGTCCGGGTGCTGGACCCGGCCCTCGGGCGCCGGCTGCTCACCCCGGCCGAGTTCGCCGCCGGCTTCACCGGGACGGTGCTGACCTTCACCCGCGACCCGCAGGTGCAGCCCGAACCGCCGGCCGTCCGCCCCGGGCCGTTGGCCCGGCTGCGCCGGGCCCGCCCGCTGCTGCGCCCGTTCCTGCCCCGGCTGGGCGCCGCGTTCACCGTCTCCCTCGTCCTCCAGGCGTTGGGGCTGGCCCTGCCGATGGCCACCACGGTCGCCTTCGACCAGATCATGCCGGCCCGCGAGACCGCCCTCATGCCGTACCTGGCGCTGGCCATCGCGGCGCTGGTTCTCACCCAGTTCGGCGTCGCCTACCTGCGGTCCCGGCTCCTGGTCACCCTCCAGGCCAAGGTGGACGCCGCGCTGATGACCCGGCTCTTCGGGCACCTGCTGCGGCTGCCGTACGCGTTCTTCCAACAACGGGCCAGCGGCGACCTCATGCAGCGGCTGTCCAGCAGCATCCTGCTGCGCGAACTGGTCACCACCCAGGTGCTGACCGCGGTGATCGACGGCGTGCTGGTGATCGCCTACTTCGCGGTGCTGCTCGCCACCGACCTGGCCTTCGCCGGCCTGGCGGGGGCGATCGGGATCGCCCAGGTGGTGGCGGTGGCCGTCGTCAACGGCCGCCTGCTGCGGCTCGGTCAGCGCCACCTCACCGTGCAGGCCGACGCGGAGAGCGCGCTGATGGAGGCGCTGTCCGGCATCGCCACCGTGAAGTCCATGGGCGCCGAGCGGCAGGTCTTCGACGGCTGGCTGCGCCGCTACACCACCGCGCTGGACGCCGATGTGGCGCAGAACCGGCTCGCCGCCACCGTCGCCAACATCACCGCGAGCGTCCAGCTCGCCGGCCCGCTCGCCCTGCTCTGGCTCGGCACCGGCCGCCTCTTCGACGGCGCCGGACTGGGGCAGACCCTGGGCCTGCAGGCCCTCGCCCTGTCCGCGCTCACCCCGCTGGCCTCCCTGGTCGCCAGCGCCCAGGTGCTCCAGTCCGTCGTGTCGCACCTGCAACGCCTGCGCGACGTGTTCGCCGCGCAACCCGAGCCGGCCGGCGACCCCGACCTGCCCGCGCCCCGGCTCACCGGCCGGATCAGCGTCCGCGACGTGAGTTTCCGCTACGACGGGACCGCCCCGCCCGTGCTGCGTGACGTCTCCTTCGAGGTCAGGCCGGGGGAGAAGGTGGCCGTCGTGGGTCCCTCCGGCAGCGGCAAGAGCACCCTCGCCATGCTGCTGACCGGCCTCTACCGGCCGACCACCGGGGAGATCCTCTTCGACGGGGTGCCGCTGTCCCGGATCGACCCCACCGCGCTGCGCCGCCAGTTCGGCGTGGTGCTGCAGGAGAGCTACCTGTTCCGCGACTCGATCCGGCGCAACGTCAGCCTCGTCCACCCGGGCGTCGGCATGCCGGCGATCCGCGCCGCCGCCGAGGTCGCCGCGATCGACCAGGACATCGCGGCGATGCCGATGGGCTACGACACCCAGGTCGCCGAGCGCGGCCAGGCCCTCTCCGGGGGGCAGCGGCAACGGCTCGCCATCGCGCGGGCCGTGGCCGGGCAACCGGCCGTGCTGCTGCTCGACGAGGCGACCAGCCACCTCGACGTGGCCACCGAACGCCGCGTCGACCGGGCGATCTCCGCCCTGCGCTGCACCCGGATCGTGGTGGCGCACCGGCTGAGCACCGTCCGCAACGCCGACCAGATCCTCGTGGTCGCCGAGGGGCGCATCGTGGAGCGGGGCCGCCACGAGGACCTGCTGCGGGCCGACGGCGTCTACGCCGACCTGGTCCGCTGCCAACTGACCGACGACGACACAGCCGTGCCGGGAGGCGAACCGTGGCTACCCGTACCGTGACCACCGCTGCGCAGGATCAGCCGGCCGGGAAGCCACCGCCCGACGCCGGGGCGTTCCCGGCCCGCCGCGTCCTCGTGGCGGCCTGCGGCTCGGCGGACGTCCTCACCCTGCCGCAGTCGATCATGGTGATGCGGCACGCGCTGGGCCTCGACGTGCGGGTCGTGCTCACCCCCGCCGCCGCCCGCTTCGTGCCCGCCCGCTCGTTCACCCTCCTCACCGGACACCCCGCCCTGGTGGACGAGGACGCCACGACGGAGGTGCCGCACCTGGCCCTGACCGCCTGGGCGGACCTGGTGCTGGTCATGCCCGCCACCGCCAACACCCTGGCGAAGGCGGCCCTGGGCATCGCGGACAACCTGGTCGGCACCTGCCTCCTCGCCGCGGCCGCGCCCGTCGTGCTGGTGCCGTCGATGAACGCGGCGATGTGGCAGCGCTCGGCGGTGCAGCGCAACGTGGCGCGGCTGCGCGACGACGGATACGTGGTGGTGCCTCCGGTGCCGGTGCTGGCCCTCAGCACCGGCACCCTGGCCGGCCGCGGCATGCCGCCCGTCGAGGTGGTGCTGGAACGGGCCGCCGAGCACCTGCGCCGGGCGGGAGGATCCCGTGGCTGAGCCGCGAAGCCTGACCGGGCCGCGGATCGCCGCCGTGGTCACCGCGCTCGGCACCGTCCTCCTGGTGGTGGCGATCATCCCGTTCGTCCGCGCGTACGCCGACTCGCCCGCCCGCCGGCCCGCCGCCGAGATCGGCGTCGCGCTCGACCGCGCCGACTGCGACCCGGAGCTGACCGACCCGGTGCGGGGCGCCGGCGTGCACGTCGGCCCCGGCACCGCCGAACCGTACGCCACCCGGATCCGCTACGACCTGGTCCCGCCCTCCTCCGGGCCGCACTTCGTGGTGCCCGCCCCGGCCGTGCGCCGGTTCTACACCACCCGCGACCGCCCGGCGATCGAGATCCTGGTGCACAACCTCGAACACGGCTACACCATCCTCTGGTACGTCGAGCCGCTGGTCCGCGACCAGATCGAGGCACTGCGGGCGCTGGCCCGCAAACTCGGCGAGGACCGGTACGGAGGCAGGTTCGTGGTGGCGCCGTGGGACCCGGGGTACGGCGAGTTCCCGGCCGGCCGTCCGCTGGCCCTGTCGCACTGGGGCGCCGCCGCCGGGTACCGGCAGTTCTGCGCCGCGGTGAGCGGCGCCGCGGTGGAACGGTTCGTCCGGGCGCACCCGCCGGGCGATTCCCCGGAACCGACCGGGATGTGACCCGGGCGCCGGCCGACGGAGGGCTCAGTCCCGGCGGTCCTCGTCGGGGACGGGAATCTCCAGGTTCTGCTCGACCGCGTCGGCGGGATTCGTGCCGTCGCGCACCGCGCCGGCCAGGTCGGTCCGATCGCTCGGTGGCGCCAGCGCGCCCTGTTCGGCGAGGTCGGCCTCGGACGCCTCGGGCACGGCGTCCGTCACCGTGTCCGGCGGGCCGACCACCGTCTCGTCCTGCTGCTGCTCCTGCGCGTCGGCTTCCGGCGGTCGACGCAGCGGATCGGCCTGCTCGTCCCAGCTGGCGGTCATCGCAGCCCCCCGGTGATCTACGCGAGCGCCTTGCGTACCCGCCCTCGCCGCGGTCATGCGTACGCCGGATCCGTCGGCGGCTCGCTGACACGCCCGGCCTCGCGCGCCGGCCCCGGTGGATGGCGTGGCGGCCGGCTCGGCTCCGTCGTCAGCGGGTGCGCTCCACGAACGGCGCGGTCTGGTCGGTGACCTCCGCGAACTCCCCTGGGAGCTGGGAGACGGCCTGCTCGTACCCGGCGGGCGAGAGGGCCTCGCGGAGGACGTCGAACACGGCGGTCACGCCGTCCTTCGCCTGGTCCACGTCGACGTCGGCGCGACCGCTGACCCGTTCGACGAAGACGTCGAGCCCGAACCGCTCCGCGGTCTCGCCGGGTCCGAAGGCGTACGCCCGCAGGCCCTCGGGAAGCTGGTCGGCCAGGTCACGCGCCTCGCCACCGTCGATCCGTTCCGCCAGGGTGGTCAGCGTGGCCCGGGCGACGGCCGTCGCCTCCTCCGTCGACATCCCCGTGCGCTTGGCCACCAGGCCGATGAACTTGTTGTCGTCCACCTTCAGGGCCCTTCTCTCGGCTGGATGCCGCGATTTCCCCGCCACCACCACACCAAACAGCGCCGGCCGACGGCGGCGGAGCAGGAGATGCAGCGCGACCAGGGGCACCACGCCGATCGGATACCAGAGCAGGTCGATCCGGTCGAACTGCACACCGAGCGCCAGCCGGGCCAGCAGGCTGCGCGCCGACAGCGCCGCCGGCACGCCGGTGAGCTGGAAGGTCTCCATCGCCCAGCAGAAGGCGATGGCCGCCACCCCGGCCGGCACCGGGGCCAGCCGCGGCCGGACGAACAGCACCCCCGCGTACACCATCGAGGCGTAGAGGGCGGTGCCGGAGTACTGCTCGAGGCCGCCGTCGGCGAGGGCGCGGACGGTCAGCGCCACCGTCAGGGCGACGGCCGCCGCGAGCAGCGCCACCAGGCGCAACCGGATCGACACCAGCCGGATGGTACGACGACGGCGGCCCCCGGGATGCCCCGTGGGCCGCCGTCGCGACCGGCTCAGCGGTAGATGTGCACCGGCGTGCCGACGCCGATGGTCGACCAGAGCCGGTTCATGGCCGGGATCGGCACCCGCACGCAGCCGTGGCTGGCCGGGTACGTGGGCACCGACGTCGCGCCGTGCACGGCGTAGCCGCGGTAGAAGTAGTTCGGCCGCCACAGCAGGCCGAGGTCGCTCTGCCGCCAGCCGTCGATGCGCCGCAGGACCTTGTAGTTGCCCGTGGGGGTCGGGGTGCTGGCCTTGCCGCTGGACGCATCCAGGATCCGTACGACTGACCCCCCGCGCGCCAGGTACAGCACCTGCCGGGTCAGGTTGGCCTCCACCGAGTACCCGCTGTGCGAGTACTTCGGCTTCGGCACGACCGGGTGGGCCAGGGCGGTCCAGGTGCGCGGCCCGACGATGCCGTCCCGGCTGAGGCTGTTGACCTTCTGGAACGCGACGACCGCGTGGTAGGTCGACGGCCCGAAGATGCCGTCGACGCCGCCGACGTCGTAGTGCAGCGCGGTGAGCCGGCGTTGCAGGGTGGTCACCGCCGCGCCCCGGGACCCCTGACGCAGGGTCGGTTGGCTGCTGGTGACGGCGACCGTGACGGTGGCGACGGTGCCGCCGCCGGTGGTGCCGCCGGCCGCCGCCGGGGTGGCCGGCACGGTCAGGCCGGCGGTGATGAGGAGGGCCATCCCGAGCGCGGCGCGACCGGGGCGGCGGGTGGTGGGTGGTGAGACGGGAAGCATGCTTCCTCCCTTCGGAACTCCTGTTCCGACGGTAGTTCGCCACGGCGTCGTTCGGCTGCCCCGTCCGCTGTCGGTTGTGGAGCATTGTCCGGTGGCGGCGGTGGTCCCGGGAGGCGGCGCCGCCGGGTCAGGCGACCCGGGGGGTCGGCAGGAGCGCCACCCGGTGCGCCGAGATGTCGCCGGTGCGCTCCACCGACGGCGCCGGCTCCTCGGCCGGGCCCTCGACGGCGGCCGGCTCCGGCGCGGCGTCGTCCGCGTCCGGCGGGGTCGGGGTGGCGGCCCGCCGCACGTCGGTGAGCAGCGCCAGGAGGCGGTCGACATCGTCGGTCGGCATCCGGAAGGAGCCGCGGCAGATGGTGCCGCTCCACAGCGACAGCACCACCGCGCCGCGGTCCGGGTGGTAGCTGACCCGCAACGTCCGGTCCTCGCCCCGCAGGTCGGCGAACAGGTCACCGAAGCTGGGCATCGGTCGCACCTCTCCCATCCACCCAGCATGCCGTTCCGCCGCCTCGACGGGAAGGCCTCGGCGAGCCGGACCCACCCGCCGGGAGTAGCGTGCTCGGCGGAACGAGCAGCGCAAGGAGGTCACAGTGCAGACGACGACGGTGGACGTCCCGACCGGCGACGGCGTGGCGGACGCGTACCTCGTCCGGCCCGACGGGGACGGTCCCTTCCCGGCCGTCCTGGTCTTCATGGACGCGTTCGGGCTGCGGCCCCGGATGGCGGAGATGGCCGAGACCATCGCCGCCCGCGGCTATCTGGTGCTGGTGCCGAACCTCTTCCACCGGTTCGGCCGGGCGCCGCTGGTCGACCTCTCCGGGTTGGGTGACGAGTCGCAGCGCGGTGCGCTGTTCCAGCAGCTCTCCCCGATGATCGGGGCGCTCACCCGGGACGTGGTGGCCCGGGACACCGCCGCCTACCTGGGCTTCCTGGCCGGCCAGCCGGACGTCGCGGCCGGACCGGTCGCCATCACCGGCTACTGCATGGGCGGCACGAACGCGCTGCGCGCCATCGAGGCGCACCCGGACCGGATCGCGGCGGCGGCCGCGTTCCACGCCGGACGGGTGGTCTCCGAGGCGCCGGACAGCCCGCACCTGGCCGTCGGCGCGGTCACCGGTGAGCTGTACTTCGGGCACGCCGACCAGGACCCGTCGATGACCGCCGAGCAGATCGCCACGCTGGAGAAGACCCTGGACGCCGCCGGCGTGCGCTACCGCTCCGAGGTCTACCCCGGAGCCCGGCACGGCTACACCCAGTCGGACACCCCGATGTACGACGAACAGGCCACCGAGCGGCACTGGGCCGCCCTGTTCGACCTGCTCGACCGCACCTTCGGCCGCTGACGGGGGCGGCGGATCCCGGTCGGCCGGGTGGGCCATGCCCGCCCCTTCGGGCTACCTGATTGCGCCACAACCGGACGATTCACCCTCGCCGCGCCGGGTAATCGCCGCCATGCCCGAGGACAGCTCCGCCGCCGACGCACCCCGCTCACCCGTGGCCCGGCTCGCCACCCTGGGCGGCCGGGCCGTGGACCGGGTGCGTAACAAGGGCGGACAGGCCGGCCGGGTGCGGCTGCGGCAGTTGGGCATCACGATGATCATCGCGACGCAGTCCGGACTGGCCGCCGCGCTCGCCGCCCTGCTCGCGCAGCGGGTGCTCGGGCCCGGCTCGCACGTCTTCGCGCCCGCCGCCGCGGTGGGCACCATCGCCACCGCCATCGGCCAGCGGGCCCGCCGCACCTTCGAACTGCTGGTCGGCGTCGGCGTGGGCATCCTGGTGGGCGATCTGCTGCGCTTCCTGCTCGGTACCGGGACGTGGCAGACCGGGCTGGTGGTCGCGCTGGCCATCGCGACCGCGCTGCTGGTCGCCGGCCGCGGCGGCGCCCTGGTCGGCCAGGCCGGCGGTACGGCGGTGCTGATCGCCACCCTGGCGCCGGTGAAACCCGGCCTGGAGGTGCCGCGCATCTTCGACGCCCTGGTCGGCGGCCTGGTCGGTCTGTTCGTGGTGGCACTGCTGCTCCCGGTGAACCCGTTGCGGGTGCTGGACCAGGCGGTCGAGCCGGTCATCGGCACCCTCACCGGGCAGCTGGACGCCGTCGCCCGGGCCCTCGCCGCCCGGGACGCCGACGCCGCGTTACGCGCGCTGAACGACCTGCGCGCGCTGGACGCGGATGTCGCCCGGCTCAACGAGGCGGTCAGCGGGGCCGACGAGGTGGTGACCATCGCCCCGGCGCGGTGGCGCCGGCGGGCCCAGTTCCACCGGTACGCCCACGCGATCGAGCACCTGGAGCGGCTGATCCTGTACGCGCGGTCGGTGGCCCGGCGTTCCGCCACCGCCCTGCAGTACGGCGAGCCCATCCCGCCGGAGCTGTCCACCGCCGTCGCCCGGCTCAGTGAGGCCGTGCGGGAACTCGGTCGCGAGTGCCGCGCCAGCGAGGACATGGCGGGCACCCGCCGGCTGATCCGGGAGAGCGCCGAGCTGGCCGGCCGGGCCTGGGCACAGGGCGTTCGCTCGTTCGGCGACTCGATGATCACCGACCTGCGTACGGCGGACAGCGAGCTGTTGCGCGCCACCGGATGCGAGCCGGAGGACGCCAACACGATCGTGCGCAAGGCCGCCGGGGCGGGCGAGGCGCAGCTGCGTCCCCCCGCGCGGGCGCGCATGATGCGGCCCCGGCGCCACACCCCGCAGGCCCGGCGCCGGAGCCGGATCAGGCGCCGGACCGACGGCCGGCATCGCGGCCAGCGGCGGGAGGACCGACAGCCTCGCCGCGAGCGGCCAGGAGCGGGCTGATGCGCAGCAGATGCCCCGTTTGCGACGGCAAGCGGTGTCCGTCCTGGTCGTGCCGTTGGTTCCGGGGCCGGCCGAGGCCAGACCACCGCGACCGGGCCGGGCGGCGGGACAGCCGGTCCACCGGCGGGCACGGGCGCCGCGCCGGGTCGCCGGGGCGGGCCGCAGCCCGATGAGCGCGGGCGGCCCGGCCGTGCCGCCGCCGACCGTCCGGCGGCTGCTGGTGGTGCTCGCCGTGGCGTCCGGCGTCCTGGACGTGGTTTGCGTGACCCGGCTCGGCGGGTTCTTCGCCAGCGTGATCACCGGCAACCTGGTGCAGGTCGGTCGGGCCCTCGCCGCCGGGGAGATCCGCGCCGTGCTCGGTGGAGCCGTCGCGGTGGGCGGGTACGCGGCCGGAGTCGCCGGCGGCAGTCTCGCTTTGCGCCGGGCCGCGCAGGGATGGCGGCGGCGGACGGCGGCGGTGGCAACCGCCGAGGTGGCGCTGCTGGTCGTGGTGACGGCGGGCTGGCTGGCCACCGACGCGCGGCCGGGCTACCCGGCCGGGCTGGCCCTGCTGGGCGCCGCCGCGGCGGCCAGCGGCACGCAGAGCGCGCTCACCCTCGGCGCGGGAATGCCCGGCGCCTCGACCACGTACCTCACCGGTTCGTTGACCGACGTGGTGCGCCACGCGCTGCTGGACCCGCACCGGGTCGCCGCAATCCGGGGCGGGCTGAGCCGGCTGATCGGGCTGCTGGCCGGCGCGGCGTGCGGCGCCGTGCTGCTGCGGGTCGCGCCGGGCTGGGCGCCGGCGCCGGCCGCGGTGCTGGTGGCGGCCGTCCTGGCCGTGGTGCTGCGCGCCGCGCGATGAGGGCGGCTGCCGTCCCACGCGGACACCGGGCCCCGAAGCGACTGCCGGACCGGACCGCGAGGGGCCGGGCCGGTGACGGCGGCTGGTTTCGCCATATCCCGGCCGCCCCGGTCGGCCCGACCTAACGTCGGCAGCGACGAGCGGTCGGGCGGCGGGAAGGCCAGCGGCATGGGGCGCGACAGCGCGCGGCACCCTCCGGCGTGGGCGCGACCACCCGTGCCCGCGCGCCCGGACCGCGCGGTGACGCCGTTCGAGATCTTTTTCGACCTGGTGTTCGTCTTCGCGCTCACCCGGATCATGGCGTTGATCGGGCGGCCGCCCACCCCGGTGGCCATGGCGCAGGGGCTGCTCCTGCTGGTGCTGCTCTGGTTCGCCTGGTCGTCGTTCGCCTGGTTGGGCAATCAGACGCCCGCCGACGTCGGGGTGGTCCGCGCCGGGTTCCTGGTCGCCATGGCGGCGCTGTTCGTGGCCGCGCTGGTCATGCCCCAGGCCTGGTCGCCCGGGCCGGGCCTGGACGGCCCGCTGGTGGTGGCGCTGGCGTACGTGCTGCTCCGGGTGGTCCACCTGGTGCTGACCCACTGGGCGGCGGGCACCGTTCCCGGGCTGCGGGCGCGGATCCGGTTCTTCGCCGCGGTCAGCGCCGTCGGCTGGGGCCCGCTCCTGCTCGGTGCGCTGCTGAGCGGAGCGGCGCACACCGCGCTCTGGGTGGTCGCGTTCGTGATCGAGATCGGCGGGCAACGGCTCTCGTACGTCTGGCGCGGCCCCTGGCCGCTGCGCGGGGCGAGCCACTTCACCGAGCGACACGGGCTCGTTCTCATCATCGCCCTCGGCGAGTCGCTGGTCGCCGCCGGAGTCGGCGTCGGGTCGGCGGTGATCGCGCCACGGGTCCTCGGCGTCGCCCTGCTCGGCCTGGCCGTGACCGTCTGCCTGTGGTGGCTCTACTTCGAGCACGCCTCGCCCGCCGCCACCCGCATCCTCGCCGAGGCGACCGGAGGCCGGCGTGACCGGATCGCGGCGGACGCCTACAGCCAGACCCACCTGCTGCTGATCGCCGGGGTCATCTACCTGGCCCTCGGGGTGGAGCAGGTGCTCGACCACGTGGCCCGTCCCCACGAGGCCGGTGACGAGACGCTGAGCTGGTCGGCCGCCGTCGCGCTGTACGGCGGGACCGCGCTCTACCTGGCCGGCCGCCTGCTCTTCCGCCGCCTCTCCGGGCAGGTGGTCCGGCCGGAACAGTTGGCCGTCGTCGTGGCGGTGCTGCTCCCGCTGCCGCTCGGGCCGGTGCTGCCGCCGGCCGTGGCGCTGGCCGTGCTCGCGGCCATCCTGATCGCCGCCGTGCTCGCCGAGCGGCCGGCGCGGGTGCGCTCCGGCAACGGCGACCGGGCCACCGCCGACGGGGAGGAGCCGGGCTGACCGGGCCCGGCCCGGGCGCGACGGGGTGCTGGCCGGGCAGGCCACGAACCGGGAACTGGCCCCTCCGCTGGCGACCCGCGCTGGCTACGGTCGGGCCATGAGCCTGGACCCGGACCAGCTGCCCCGCCGGTTCGCCGCGCTGACCACCACCCACGTCGCCGACGCCTGCCTGCGGGCCGGCGTGCCGGTGCGCTGCGCCCCGGCCGAGCTGCGGCCGGTGGTCGCCGGCGGCCGGATGGCCGGACGCGTGCTGCCCACTCGGCACGTCGGCAGTGTCGACATCTTCCTCGAGGCGATCGACCGGGCCGCGCCGGGGGACGTGCTGGTGGTGGACAACGCCGGGCGCACGGACGAGGCGTGCGTCGGCGACCTGGTGGTGCTGGAGGCACGGGCCGCCGGGCTGGCCGGCCTGGTGGTGTGGGGCCTGCACCGCGACACCGTGGACATCCGGGCGGTCGGCCTGCCGGTGTTCAGCCTCGGCGCGACCCCCACCGGCCCGCAGCGCCTCGACCCGCGGCCCGCCGACGCGGTGACCTCGGCGCAGGTGGGGCGGTGGACGGTCGGGCCCGAGGACGTCGCCCTGGCCGACGAGGACGGGGTGCTGTTCCTGCCGGGGGAGCGGGTCGGGGAGCTGTTCGACCTGGCGGAGTCCATCCGCGACACCGAGCGGCGGCAGGCCGACCGGATCCGGTCCGGGGAGCCGCTGCGCGCCCAGGTCGGGTTCGGCGCCTACCTGGCCGGTCGGGCGGAGAACCCGGCGCTGACCTTCCGGGAGCACCTGCGGGCGGTGGGCGGCGCGATCGAGGAGTGAGGGTCAGCCGGCGTCGCGTGCCGGCGGATGTCGTCGAGGGTCAGCATCGGGGCGGGCTCCTCCCTGAAGGGCTCAGGCCCCCCGGGCGTACAGGGCCAGGCGCACCCGGTTGGGGCTGTTGGTCTTGGTCATCAGGCTGGTGATGTGGGTCTTGACGGTGGTCACGCCGATGTGGAGCCGGTCGGCGATTTCCGTGTTGGACAGCCCTTCCGCCACCAGGTCCAGCACGTCCCGTTCGCGAGCGGTCAGCCCCTGCACCGGCCGGGGCGTGTCGGCGCGGGCGTGCACCGCCCGCTGGACCAGCCGCCGCAGCACCTCCTGGCTGAACGGGCTGTCGCCGCCCGCGGCCCGGCGGATGCCGTCCAGCAGGTCGGCGGGGGGTGCGTCCTTGAGCAGGAACCCGCACGCGCCGGCGGTGAGGGCCGGGTAGAGGTGGTCGTCGTCGCCGAAGGTGGTCAGCACCAGGACCCGGGTGGCCGGCCGGTCGGCCAGGATGCGGCTGGTGGCGGTGATCCCGTCGACGCCGGGCATGCGCAGGTCCATGACGACGACGTCGGGGATGAGCCGGGTGGCGAGGGAGATCGCGTCGCGGCCGTTGTCGGCCTCGCCCACGACCTCCAGGTCCGGCTGGGCGTCGCAGAGCATGCGCAGGCCCGCACGGATCAGGTGCTGGTCGTCGACCAGCAGCACGCGGATCATGCCGGCTCCGGCTCGCTCGGGGCCACCGCACGGGGCGCCGGCGCAGCGGCGGGAGGTGCCGGCGCCGGGAGTGTGCTGCGGACCCGCCAACCCGTGCCGCTCGGGCCCGCCTCGAGCCGACCGCCGAGCACCGCGACGCGCTCCCGCATGCCGGTGAGGCCGTGGCCGCCCCCGGACGGCACCGCCGCCGGCACCCGACCGCGCCCGTCGTCCGACACCTCCCAGTGGACGGCCCCGTCGACCACCGACACCGTCAGGCGTGCCCGCGCGGACGTGCCGGCGTGCTTGGCCACGTTGGTCAACGCCTCCTGGGTCAGCCGCAGCACCGCCAACCCCCGCACCGCGTCCAGCGCACCGACCGCCGGGTCCACGTCCGCCTCCACCGTCACCCCCGCCTGGCGGGCCCGGTCGACCGCGGCGTCGAGCGCCGCCGGCACCGCGGCCGGCTCGATCGCGGTCAACGCCGCGTCACCGCGCACCCCGTCGGGGTCGCGCAGCACCGCGACCAGCCGGCGCAGCTCGGCCAGGGCCGCGCTTCCCGTGCCGTGCACGTCGTCGAACACCTCGGTGACCCGTGGGTCCAGGTCGGTCAGCACGTGCCGGGCCACGCCGACCCGCAGCACCATCGACGCCACGTGGTGCGCGACCACGTCGTGCAGCTCGCGGGCGATGGCCCCGCGTTCGTCGGCTCGGGCGGCCCGCTCCTCCGACTCGCGCCGGCGCTGCTGCTCCGCCGCCCGCTGCTCGGCCTGCCGGCCCAGCTCCCGGGTGGTCCGGATGAGCAGGCCGAGCAGCAACGGCACGCCGACCTCGACAATCAGCCCGAACAGGCCGGACGCGAACCGCCGGGGCGGATCGCCGATCGAGTCGGTCAGGTCGATCGCGGCCAGCACGGCCCCGGCCAGCCAGATGGTGCGCGAGCGGCGGGCCGACATGGTCAGCTCGAGCAGCGCCCAACTCGCGCCCACCTGGTTGATCGTGGTGTCCTCAACCAGGCCGAAGGCGACCGCCAGCAGCGCGGCCTGGCCGACCAGGTTGGCCAGCGGCCGGCGGTGCAGGGCAAGCGCGACGGCGAACGCGACCACGGCGAGGGTCCACTGCGCGGCCGTCGGCGTGCCGTGGATGCCGACGACCAGGTAACCGACCCCGCTCAGGTCGAGCAGCAGCATCCGCGCGAGCGTGTCGCGCGCGTCGAACAGGCGTCCCACCCAGCCCACGGCTTCAGCCTAGGTGGTGCGGCACGGGCGCAGGGGTCACGGTCGCCCCGGCCCACCGGCCCCGGACGGCGAGGTAACTGGCCAGCCCGAGTGGTCCGAGCAGGATGGTCAGCACCAGCACGGGCGCCATGACCAGCGCGGGCAGCTCCCGTTCCCGGCTGTCCAGCCACGCCCACCGGCCGACGAACAGGTCGAACCCGACCAGGTGCGCCCACGCGGCCGCCGCGCCGTCGTCCGTGCCGAGCAGGTCGCGTACGCCGTCGAGGGTCGGCGAGGTCACGGCGGGCAGCACGTCGCCGAGCGCCGGGAGGACGAGCGCTGCGTAGCCGGCCAGGACCGGTGCGACGATCAGCGGCGAGGCGATGATCCGGGCGGTCCAGGACCAGCGCGGCAGCAGGATCATCAGGGCCAAGAACGGCGCGGCCATCGCGAAGGTCAGCGTGAACAGCATCCCGGTCATGCGGCCAGCACCAGCTCCGGGCGGCGGCGCCGGGCCACCACCACGCCGACGCCCGCCGCGGTCGCCACCACCAGGCTCGCCGCGACCGTGAGGGTGAGCGCGTCCGGGCGCAGCAGCGGCTGGCCGCGCAGCGCCTGCCAGGTAACCAGGACGGTCAGGGCCCCGTACGCGGCGCCCGCCACGACCAGCAGCCGCACCCGGGTCCGCTCGTCCAGCCGGGTGCCCCACCGCGTCAGCAGGATCGCCAGGATCGGCAGCGCCTGCAGGGCGTGCAGCCCCACGAAGTGCCCGATCCGCAGGTCTCCGCCGGTGGTGCTCCAACCGACCAGCGGCAGACCGGGCCCGCCGTCCGGCACGCCCACGCTGTGCGCCCCGGCGACCCCCTCGATCCCCGTCTCCGCGCCGGCCACCATCGGCACCGCGGCCAGCATGCCCAGCAGGGTCAGGCCGAGCCCCAGCCCGACCGCGTACCGGCCGGTGCGGTCGGCGATCGGCTGGCGCAGCACCACGACCCCGATGACGACGTGCGCCACGAACAGCACCATGATGGCGGCGCCCATGGTCTGCCACAGCGCGGTGTTCATCGGGGTCGTCTCGTTGTAGTGGCTGGTCGTGCCGCGCAGCACCTGTCCGACGATCACCACCATCTCCACCACCGACATGGCGACGATGACCGTGCCAGCCCGCTCCGCGGTCCGGCTGCGGCGCGGCAGCAGGGAGAGCATCCAGGCGAGGGTGGTCCCGTAGAGCACGAAGGACACCGAGAACTTCAACGGCTTGAGCCAGATCGGCACGCCGGTGAGGATGCGCGGGTCGGCGAGGACCCCGACCGCGGAGACGACGGCGAGCAGCGCCATCGCCGAGACGAAGAGCATCAGGGGGCGGTGCCAGTGTGCCGCCCGGCGCAGAACAGTAGTCATGCCTGTAGATGCTCGCGACGCCGGGGCCGCAGCGCGCCCGACCGCGGGCCCCGGTTGCGGCCGACGGTCGGAGCGCCGCCTCCTACCGAGGGAGGAGGCGAACCGCAGATTGCCCGGCGGCGGCCGGCCGCGGGCGACCGGTCAGCCGGCGGGCAGGTGCTGCACGATCTGGACCGGGTTGCCGTCCGGGTCGGCCGTCCAGGCGATCAGCAGCCGGTCCAGCCAGACGTGCGGGGCCGCCAGGGCCGGCGCGCCCGAGGCGGTCACCTTCTCGTACGCGGCGGCGGTGTCGTCGGTCCAGAGGATGACCGCCGCCCGCTGCCCGGAGGGCACCGGGTCCAGGCCGTGGTCGTCCCGGGTGGACGCCACCGACGCGATGCCGATCCGACAGCCGTCCAGCACCAGGTCGACGTGGATCGGCTCGCCCTCGGTGGGCACCCGGAAGACCTCGGTGAAGCCGAGCCCGGCGTAGAAGGCGGCCGCCCGGCTCACGTCCTCGCTGAACAGGATCACCTGCGGGGAACGGAAGATCGACACGGGGCGGACCGTATCAGGTCAGTCCGGCAGGCGGGGCATCTCCAAACCCGGGTCCCGGCCAAGCAGCACCGCCCGGGTCAGCGCCGCCGCGCCGAACCGGTCCCGCACCTGGTCCACCGCCGCGTCCAGCTCGGCGCCCGGATCGCGGGTGAACGGCAGCGTCAGCTGCACGTGCCCGTCGTCCAGGTTGCCCACCGACACCCCGACCAGGGTGACGCCCCGGACCTCGATCTCCGGCAGCGCCGCCCGCAGCAGCGTCCGCGCCGCGTCCCGCAGCGGGCCGGTCTGCGCGGTCGCCTTGCCGAGGGTGTGCGAGCGGGTCGCCCGGGTGTAGTCGCCGAAGCGCAGCCGCAGGGTCACCGTACGGCCGGTGCGGCGGGCCGCCCGCATCCGCCCGGTCACCCGGTCGACCAGACCGGCCAGCACGGCGTCGAGCTCGGCGGGGGAGTGCGGGCCGTTGCCGAGGGCGTGCTGGGCGCCCATCGAGGAGCGCCGCCGCCCGACCTGCACCGCGCGCGGATCCCGGTTGTGCGCCAGGGCGTGCAGGTGGCGGCCCGCTCCGGCGCCGAGCAGCGACACCAGCGTCGGTTCGTCGAGTCGGGCCACCTGGCCCACGGTCCGGATGCCCCGCTCGCGCAGCCGCGCCGCGGTCACCGGGCCGACGCCCCACAGCCGCTCGACCGGCAGCGGGTGCAGGAACGCCAGCTCGCGGTCGGGCGCTACGACCAGCAGGCCGTCGGGCTTGGCCACCCCGCTGGCCACCTTGGCGAGGAACTTCGTCCGCGCCACGCCCACGGTGATCGGCAGGCCGACCCGGTCGCGTACCTCCCGGCGCAGCGCTGCTGCGATGTCGGCGGGCGGGCCGACGAGGCGGCGCAACCCGCCCACGTCGAGGAACGCCTCGTCGATGGAGAGTCCTTCGACCAGCGGGGTGGTCCCTCGGAAGATGTCGAAGACCGCCCGGCTCGCCGCCGTGTACGCGGCCATCCTCGGCGGCACCACCACCGCGTCGGGGCAGAGCCGGCGGGCCTGCCGGCCGCCCATCGCGCTGTGCACCCCGCGCGCCTTCGCCTCGTAGCTGGCGGCGAGGACCACGCCGCCGCCGACGATGACCGGCCGGCCGCGCAGCCGGGGATCGTCGCGCTGCTCGACCGAGGCGTAGAACGCGTCCAGGTCGGCGTGCAGGATCGTGGCGTCGCTCGACACCTCCACATCTTCGCACAGGTGTTCGGAAATGCCGCCGTGACCTCGCCGAACGGCCGTCAGGGCACGGTGACCGCAAGCTTGCCCAGGGCGCCGCTGAAGTCGGCGAGCGCCTGCGGCACCTCGGCCAGCTCGTACCGGTGCGAGATCGGCACCCGCACCCGCCCGGCCACCACGTCGCCGGCGAGCCGGTCGAGGGCCTCCGCGGTCGGGCTGCCCATGATCGAGGTGGCGGCCGGGTGCTGGTCCGGGCCGAAGCCGATGGTGGACGCGAGCCGCCCGTCCGCGGCGAGCAGGCCGGCGAGCTGCCCGCCGTCGCCGGCCAGGTGCAGCACCGCCGAGACACCGTCCGGGGCGACCGCCCGGACCTGGGCGGCCAGGTCGCCGGTGTAGTCCACCACCTCGTCGGCGCCGAGCTCCCGGACGACGTCGGCGGCCGGGCCGGGGCGGGCGGTGGCGATGACCCGGGCCCCGGCCGCCCGGGCGTACTGGACGGCGAACGCGCCGACGCCGCCGGTGGCGCCGGCGACCAGCACGGTGTCGCCCGGTCCGGGGGCGACGGCCGCCAGCGCGTCGAGGGCGGTGGCGCCGGCGAGCCCGAGCGCGCCCGCGGCCGACGGGTCGAGACCCTCGGGCAGCCGGGTGATGCCGTACTGGTCGCCGGCGGTCAGGTACTGGGCCCACGCCCCGTCGCCCAGGTACGACCGCATTACCACGCCGAACACCGGGTCCCCCACCCGGAAGCGGCTCGTGGTTCCGCCGATCGCCTCGACCTCGCCGGCGAAGTCCTTGCCGAGCACGACCGGGAACCGATATTCCATCGCGCCGCGCATCATCCCGGCGGCGGCCTTCTTGTCGAAGCCGTTGATCGAAGAGGCCCGCACCCGGACCAGCACCTCGCCCGGCCCGGGGCTGGGCCGGGCCAGGTCGTCGCGGAGCGTCGGGGCGGCCCCCTCGGCGTCCAGCGTGATCGCCTCCATCGGTGCTTCCCTTCCCGTCGCCGTCGCGGCGGTCAGACGCCGCGGGCGCGGGGCCGGCCGGTGGACCGGTGCAGCGAGCTGGGCGCGTTGACGCTCGCCTCGTCGCTCACGCTCACCCCGAGCCGCTCCACCAGCTCACCACCGAGCCAGCCGGTCACCCCGGCCAGGACGATGCCGGCGAAGCTGCAGATCAGCGCCAACGCGTTCGGGTCCCAGTTGTCGGCGCTGCGGCGCAGCAGCCAGCTCACCGCGAAGAGCACCAGGACCACCACGTTGCCCAGGCCGTGCGCCGCGCCGACCCGCTTGGCGCGGGTGCCGGCGGGGATCGCCCGCCAGTCGATCAGGCCGAACACGCCGGCGACCAGGCCGCCGATGATGCCGGCGCCCATGGTGTACGCGGCGGAGATCTGGAAGCCCGTCCGGTCGGTGATCAGGTACAGGATGTCGAAGATCACCGAGGTGGCGAGCAGCCCCAACGGGAACACGATCAGGATGGGGTGGATCCCGTGTCCCATCGCCTTCGCACGACTCTCCATGCCTATCCTCCTGTCTACGGCCCCAGGCCGGGGCCGGATTCCCCGCCGCGGCCCGGCTACACCTGGCCCGGTCAGCGCCGCCGGGAGATGGCCTGCCGCGGGGCGCGCCGGACCACCACCAGCCGGTCGCCGCGCGTGCTCACCGAGGTCCGCCCGCCGCGCCGCCGCCGCACCGTCAGGTCGACCGTGGCGCCGCCCACCCGCACGCCCTCCAGCCGCAGGTCCGGCAGCCACTCGGGCAGGTGCGGGTCGATGAAGATGGTGCGCAGCGGCGCGGCCGGCCGCAGCGCCAGCAGCGCCTGGACCAGCGCGATGATGGCGCTGGCCGACCAGGCCTGCGGGGAGCAGGAGTTCGGGTAGACCCCCGGGTGCGGGTGAGCCGGGTCGCGCGGCAGGCCGCTGAGCACCTCGGGCAGCCGGTGGTCCTCGAAGAGCGCCGCCGCGGCGAACATCCCCTCGGCGAGCCGGTGCAGCTGCGCCCAGCAGCCGTACCGGGCGAGCCCGAGGCCGATGGTGCCCGCCTCCACCGGCCACACGCTGCCCCGGTGGTAGCTGAACGGGTTGTACGCCGGATGGTCGGCCGAGAGCGTGCGCACCCCCCAGCCGCTGAACATGTCCGGCGCGAGCAGCCGGTCGGCCACCCGCGCGGCGGCCGCGACGGGCACGATGCCGGTGGTCAGCAGGTGCCCGTCGTTGGAGTTGGTCGAGCGGACCGGCTGCTTGTCCGGCCCGAGCGCCATCGCGTAGCAGCCCCGCTCCGGCAGCCAGTACGCGCGGTGGAAGCGCCGCCGCAGCGCCCGGGCCCGGGCCAGCAGGGCGGCGCCCCGGGCCGGGTGGCCGGTCAGGGTGAACACCGCGGCGGCGTGCCGCAGGGCGGCGTACCAGTAGGCCTGCAGCTCGCTGGTGGCGATCGGGTTGGGCACCACCTGCCCGCGTTCGTCGACGATCGCGGTGTCGGAGTCCTTCCAGCCCTGGTTCTTCAGCCCCGCCCGGGACCGGCAGTGGTACTCCAGGAAGCCGTCGCCGTCGGGGTCGCCGTACCGCTCGATCCAGGCCAGCGCCCGCCGGGCCGTGGGCAGCAGCTCGCGCACGGTGTCCAGGTCACCGGTCCAGGCCAGGTACTGCCCGAGGAAGACCAGGAAGTCCGGCGCGGTGGACCAGTCGCCGTAGTACCGGCTGAACGGGTTCAGCCCGAGCACCGAGACGGGCCCCTGCCGGGCCTCGTGCAGCGGCTTGCCCGGTTCCTCGTCCCGCCAGTCGTCCAGCCGCTGCCCGAGGTGGCGGGCGTTGAGCCGCAGGCTGTCGGCGAGCATGGTGGGGCCGGCCAGCAGCGCCTGCCAGGAGGCGGTCATCGTGTCCCGGCCGAAGATCTCCTGGTAGATGGGGAGCCCGGCGATCGGCGCGGCCGGGCCGGCCGGCTCGCCGAGCGGCAGCACCGCCAGGTCGTGTGTGGCGCACCGCCACGCCGCCGTCACGTCGAAGTTGCTGCTGCTCAAGTCGGCCAGCTCCCCGACCAGCCGGGCCCGCGCCCGAGCGGCGGAGTCGTCCGGCTCGGCGAACGTCGCCGGGGCAGCGGGCAGCCGGGACCCGTCGAAGATCGGCTCGACCAGCAGGTCGATCGAGGCGCTACCGCGCGGCGGCACCGCCAGGTCGACCGTGATCGTCCCGTCGTCGTACGCCACCGGGGTGTCGGCGCGGATCCGGACCGCGACCGCCCGGTCGAGGTCGTCGCGCAGGTAGGTCAGGCGCAGTTCGCCCGCCGTCGGGTCCCACCCGGCGCCGACCTCGCCGACCTGCAGCCGGTGGCCCGCCTCCGCCTCGCTGGTGTCGGCGAAGTCCGCCTCGACGCGGATCCCGAGCGCGAACCGCAGCGGCTGCTGGGAGTAGCTGACCACGGTGAGCCGGGTGCGCAGCCCCGGACCGACGAACCGCTCGGTCAGCAGGTACGCCGCGCGCGACGGCAGCTCCTCCCCGGCGCCCAGCTCCGCGTAGGAGAGCTGGGCGTGACCCCGGACGTTCCCGGTGGCGAAGGGCACCGGCTCCCGGCCGTCGACGGTGATCCGTTCCCGGCTGAGCACCCGGGTGTTGCCGGCGAAGAAGCCCTGCGGGTCGGTGCCGCCGATCCGGCCCCGCACGTCGGTGACCAGCGTGCTCCACCCGCTCGCCACGTAGAGCAGGTCGGGCCGGACGCGCAGGTTGCGGACCCTGGTCATCGGGCGGCCTGTACCCGGTGCCGCTCCCGGTACACCCGAGGCGGGGTGCCCCGGTCCGGCCTCGCCCGTCAGTCCGCGGCCCGCCCCCGGACGATCAACTCGACGACCATGGCGATCGCCACCGCCTCCACCGCCAGCAGGGTCAGCAGGATGAGCAACTGGGTGGCCCCGGCCTGCAGTGGTCCCGCCCCGCCGAGCAGCACCCCGACGAACGCGCCCGGCAGGGTGACCAGCCCGACCGTCCGGGTCTGGTCCAGCGCCGGGACGAGCGCCTGCCCCGCGGCCGGCCGGCAGATCTCCAGCGCCGCGTCGCGGGGGAGCAGCCCCAGGGCGAGCCCCGCCTCGTACTCGCCGTGCCGGGTGCGCAGCTCGTCCAGGGTCCGCCGGCCGGCCAGGCTCGTCGCGGTCATCGCCCCACCGATCAGGATGCCCGCCGTGGGCAGCACCACCAGCGGTGTCGCGGGCAGGGCCCGGCTGGCCAGGAGTACGGCGAGACTCGGCGCCACCCCGACGGCGATGGCGAGCGGGGCGACCCGGCGCGGGCCGGCCGGCCCGATCCGCCGGTGCGCGGTGACGCTGGCGACCACGTACATGAGCAGGATGAAGAGCGCCGTGCTCCACCACGCGGCCAGCACCGCGACGATGATCAGCGAGACGCCGCCGAGCTGGACGGTGGCCCGGGCCGCCGCGGTCAGGATGGTCCGGCCCGGGCCGAGACCGCTGAACCGGATCACCGCCGCGCCCGCCAGGGTGAGGACGGTGAGGGCGACGAGCAGTGTCGGGCCGATCGGTACGGTGCCGCCGCTCACCCGATGATCATATTCCGAGGGGCCGGCCGGCGCTGGGTTCCGCCGGCCGGCCTCGCACCGGACGATCACTTGGCGTAGACCTCCAACTCGTAGAGCGAGAAGCCGTACGAGGTGGCCCGCTTCACCCCGTACATCCGTATGTAGCGGGCGGTGACCGGGGCGAAGGTCACGTTGTCGACGCCGCCGTTGCCGGCGGTGGTGCTGAACGCCGTCTGCCAGTTGGTGCCGTCGCCGGAGACCTCGATCCGGTACGCGCTGCCGTAGGCGGCCTCCCAGCGCAGCACGACCCGGCCGACCGGGCGGGCGGCGCCCAGGTCCACCCGGATCCACTGGTTGTCGTTGTAGCTGCTGCCCCACCGGCTGCCGAGGCTGCCGTCGACCGCCTTGTCCGGGGTGTAGCTGGTGAGGAACTGGGTGCTGGACGCGGTCGCGGGCCGCCCCTGGGCGAGGCTGGTGACGTCGTCGCCCCGGCGCGCCGGGAACGAGACGACCTGCTGGTAGGTGGGCCGGTTCTGCCAGGCGATCAGCGGGTGGGAGATGCCGCCGAGCCCGGACTGGACGATGGCGTCGGCGCACCACTGGTCACCCGACCCGCAGGACGAGTCCCCGGGGTAGACGGTGCCGGCCGGCAGGGCGGCCGCCTGGCGCAGGGCGCCCAGCAGGGCCTGCCGGCAGGCGGCCAGGTCGCCGTTGCCGCAGTAGGTGCGACCGAGCCCGCCGGCCACCGGGTCGCCGAGGACGGCACGGATGTCCTTGTCAACGTAGCCCCACCAGCCGTACTGGAACGAGGAGCCCTTGTGCGGCTGGCCCTGCGCGGCCCAGACGGCGGTGCCGTCGCGCCCGCCGTTCTGGCCGCCGGACGGGGCCTCGTTCACCTCGATGGCGTCCACCAGGGCGGCGTAGAGGTCGCCGCCGAGGCCCGACCGGAACTCGGCGGCGGCGAGCAACGGCCACCAGGCGTCGAAGATCCGGATGGCGTCGGCGTGCTGGTAGACCTTCGAGCCCGGGGCGGTCTCCACCCGGCGTGCCCCGGACTGCTGCCAGGCCTGCAGCTTGGCGACCGCGTCAGCCAGCGCCGGGTCGGTGACCGGCTGGCTGGTGACGACCCGGAGCAGGTCACCGAGGACCTGCTGGCCGCGCAGGTCGACGACGGCCGCGTCGGCCATGATCCGCACCACGGCGGCCCGGTCCAGCTTGCCGCCGGCGATGGCCGCGCGCACCGGCCCGTCGAGGAGTTGACCCCGGTGCACCGCGCCGAAGCTGAAGTTGCCGTCGGCGGCGCCGTAGTCGTACGCCTGCTTGTTGTTCCAGCTCACGTAGTAGTCCTGGTCGACCGACTGGGGATGGGCGCCGGTCGGGGTGTAGGTGGCGGTGTTCGTGTCGGGGTCCCAGCCCTGCCACTCGTAGGCCGCGTCGGCCTTGGTGGGCAGGTTCGGGTCGGCCCCGGACGGGCGGACCGGGTTGGCCCCGGAGTTGTAGTAGGCCGCCTCGGTCGAGTTCACGTAGAACCAGTTGAAGGCGTACCCGACGTCGGCCGCGGACTGCCGGAACGCCGCGGCCGAGCCCATCGCCGCCGGGTCGTTGTACGCCTGGAACCCGATCGCGGAGTCGGCCTCGTGCCGGTACGTCGAGCGCAGCTTGGTGAAGGCGACCGGCTGCCCGTTCACCATCCCCCGGTGGGACACCAGCCCGTACTTGGTGCGCAGGGCGCGCAGGGTGTACGAGCCGGACGGGGTGGCGTCGGCCAGGGTGGGTGACCAGGAGTTGGTGTGCTCCAGCACCTCCATGGCCAGGCACTGCCCGTGGTACAGGTAGCGGCCGGACTGCAGGGTCGGGGTGCTGCCGTCGGTGGTGCACAGCGGCACCGCGTACGTGTCGGTGAGGTCCTGCGCGGCGGAGGTGGCGCTCCAGGCGTAGTCCTGACCGCGGCCGAGCAGCACGTAGAGGTTCAGGCCGGCGAACGCGGCGCCGCGGGCGCTGATGCCGGGACCCTGCAGCTCCTGGAGCATGAGCAGTTGCGGGGCGAAGTAGCCGGTCTGCGGGCCGAACACGGCGACCGGGTTGCCGCTGACCGTGTGCCGGCCGGAGATCACCACGGCGTTGGACATGCCGTGCGATTTCAGCCCGGCCAGCCCGCTGAGCAGGCCGTCGGTGCTGGGGCTGCCGCCGCCGGTGCGCGCCGTGGTGCCGGCGGAGCCGGTCCGGTCGTAGACGAGCGGTTCGGCGGTGACGGTGCCCGCGTCGGGCAGGGCCACACTGGGCGCGTTGTCGGGTGCGCCGCCGTACGGGAAGCTCTGCCCGTCGTGCAGGGTCAGCACGGTCTCGGGGTCGTTCTGCTGCCGGAACGCCCGCCACACCTGGTCGCCGGTGGTGGCGCCGAACCGGGCGCGGGCCGCGACCCGGACCAGCGCGGACTGGATCTCCGCGCCGCCGCCTCCGCCGAAGAGGCCACCGACGACGCCGGCGGTGGCGATCAGGTCGGTCATGGTGAAGTGCTTCGGGCTGCCGTTGGCGGTGAGGTTGTACTCGCCGGGGCAGTTGTCGGCGGCGACGCACTGGTCGATGTAGGCGTTGACGCCGGCGATGTAGTCGCCGACGTCGGTGTAGAGCTGCTGGCCGCGGGTGCCGCGCTGGCGCAGGGAGTCGACCTGGGCCTGCAGGTCGGCCTCGCTGTAGGGGGAGTTGGCCCAGATGCTCTGTTCCAGGTCGCGGTTGCCGGGGGTGCCGCCGGCGAACGGGGTGAGCGTGCCGCGTCCGGCATGCCGGAGCAGGTCCATCACCCAGAGCCGGTCCTGGGCCCCGGCGAAGCCGGCCCCGAACATGGTGCCGGAGCGGGTGCTGCCGGTGATGTGCGGTACGCCGGTGGCGGAGTCGCGCACGATGGTGACGTCGGAGCGGGGTTGAACGCGGCTCTCCACCTGCGCGTCGGGTACCCCGAACGAGGCGTCGTGGTAGAACCGGGCGATCTGCTCGTCGGTCAGCCCGGCGTAGCTGTAGACCAGGTTGGCGTACTCGTCGAGCTGGTCGCCGGAATGGCTGGGCCGGGTGCCGAGGGCCTTGTGCGCCAGGATCGCGACGAGGGTGGCGTTGCCGTTCTCGCCCGGGGGCAGGATGTCGGCGCACTGGCCGAGGCAGTAGTCGTTGGGGGCGAAGGTGGTGGCGGCGAGCGCCGGTGACGGTGGGACGACCGTCAGGGCGCTCGCCGCGGTGAGGGCCGCGGTCAGCGCGGCGAGCCGGGTACGGGTGGTGGGACGGGGCATGGCGGATCCTCCGGGGGTGCGGAGTCGGGCCGGGGTCACGCCCGGCTGCCGCTGTGCCGACGTCTCGCCCTCCGCGCCCGGGCGTCACACCCGGAGGTGAGAGTCACTCATATCTACCTCCGGGTAATGATTGATGAAGTTCCATGCATTGGGATAGGTGCCGTTCACCACGCGCGAATGCCGACGTTTCCCTCGATCACGGCAGCGCCAGCACCGCCTGGTGACCCAGGTGGTCCGACGCCCAGCGGCCGCCGGGGGTCTGCCGCTGCGTGCCGAAGACCTCGCTGGCCACCGGCACCACGGCGCCGCGGACCAGCACCATGTCGATCCGGTGCTCGACGTCGTCGGCCGGCTCGGTCAGGTCGTCGCCCAAGCCGGCGGTGTAGCCGGGATCGCCCGGGTGCAGGATCGGCCAGGTGTCGACCATCCCGCCGGCGACCAGCGCGAAATAGGCCAGCCGGTTGTTCGGGTCGGGCAGCTCGGGCCCGCTGTTGAGATCACCGACGAGGATCAGCCGCCCGGGCACCTGCAGCGGCCCGCGCAGCAGTTCCTGCGCCTGCAGCAGGCGTACGCCGGGGTGGAAGGCCTCCAGGTGGGTGTTGACGAAGCGGAACGTCCGGGTGCCCAGCACGGCGTCCACCGCCGTCCAGCCACGGGTGCTGGTGGCGGTGCCGCCGGTGGCGGCGAGCGGGAAGACCAGGTTGTTGACGAAGTTGCCGGACGAGCTGGCGGTCACCTTCACCCGACCGCCGTGCCGCACCAGGATGACGTCCCGCATGGTCAGCCGGACGTCCCGCAGGAACGGCGCCCCGGCCGGGGCCTCCAGGTCCGCCTCCTGCTGCACCACGGCGACGTCGTACGGGTGACCGGACTCGGCCAGCTCCGCCATGAGCAGGGCCAGGTAGTCGTACCGGACCTCGGTGGCCGGCGCCGGGTCGCCGAGCGGCCCGGTGCGCCACAGCGCCACCTCCTGCAGGCCGACCAGGTCGGGCTCGCGCTCGCGGATCTCGTCGGCGATCAGCGCCGCCCGGGCCGGGAAGTCGACCAGGTCCACATGGCTCAGCAGGGCCGCGTTGGCCGCCAGGAACGCCGGCAGGGTGGGCGCGGCGATCGACGGGGTGAGATCCCCGCCCAGGTAGAGGTTGCGGGTCAGCACGGCGACCTTGGGTCCGGCCTCCGCGTGTGCGGGCGGGGCGACGAGCCCCAGGCCGGCCACCGCGACGGCGGCCGCGGTGGCCAGCCTGGCCAGGCGTCGGAGGTGTGCGCGAGGGCTGCCGTCCATGAGTGTGGTCCTCTCCGGCGGGATCCGTGGATCCGCGTACGCTAACGCCGGTCAGACCACCGTGGACACCGCCGTTCGGGCGACCCCCGCCCGGCGGTCAGCCCTGGGGCTGGGAGATGTTCACCAGCCAGCCGATGCCGAACCGGTCGACACACATGCCGAACTCGTCGCCCCACATCTGCTTCTCCAGCGGCACCGCGACCGTGCCGCCCTCGGCGAGCTGCTGCCAGTAGCCGCGCAGCTCGTCGCCGTCGTCGCCGCTGAGGCTGATCGAGATGTTGGTGCCGGGCTGGTATTCCAGCTCCGGCGGGGTGTCGGAGGCCATCAGCGTGAAGCCGCGGTCGGTCTCCAACTGCGAGTGCATGACCTTGTCGGCCACCGCCGGATCCGGGTTGCCGAACTCGCCGAAGGTGCTCAGCGTCAGGTTGCCGCCGAACACCTTCTGGTAGAACTCCATCGCCTGCCGCGCGTTGTCGCGGAAGCTGAGGTACGGGTTGAGCCGAGACGCCATTGTGCGACCCTCCTTCGTCCTTGACGAGGGCCATCGTCGCAGCCGGGTACGACAGCGACAACGACGCGTGACGGGCGAGTCGCGTCGAGTCGCGTCGGGTCGCCCGGGACACGGTGGGGGTGGCGTCGTTTGCCACCCCCACCGCTCTCCCCGCCGGTGCGTCGGTCAGTCCTGCTGGAACGACTGACGCACCACACCCCCCACCAGGGCACACCAGGTGGTGGTGCTGACCTTGCCGTTGGTGTCCAGCCCGTGAAGTTCCTGCAGGTCCTGGAGGGCCTTCTTGGTCACCCAGTCGTACTCGCCGGTGATCGCGACGTCGGCGTAGCCCTTGGAGTTGAGCATGAACTGCACCGCCTGGACTGGGATGCCGGTCGCGTCCTTGTCCAGCTCGGGCGCCAGGGTCTCCCACGTCGGTGCGGTCAGGGTGGCGTCGATGTCGACCGGGATGCCGTTGCGGGCCTGCCAGTCCTGCACGGCGGCGACGGTGGCGGCGTCGAACACCCCGGTCACCGGCACGGTGTAGCCGCGGAAGGTCAGCAGGTACTGCGCGACCTTCACCACCGGACCGCCGACGAAGCGCCAGATGTCCGGCCAGCGGCGGGCCGGCACGTCGGCCAGGTCCGTGCCGAGCTCGGCGAAGACCCGGCGGCGCAGGGCCGGGAACTCCCGGTAGAACATGGCGCCGGGGCACTGGGTGGCCCGGAAGTCCCAGTGGCCGAAGATGTCGTGGGCGTGCAGGCCGTACTGCTGGCAGATGGTGGTGCAGAGCTTGACCAGCGTGTCGAGCAGCTGCTGCGGCGGCGTCTCGGTGACGTACGTGCCCTCGTTCTCGATGCCGATGGCCCGCCCGTTCTCGCCGGGGCAGTGCGCCGAGATCATCTGGCGGTCGCCGGCCTGGAGCCGCTCCAGGCTGCCGTGCCGGCCCTCGGTGACGTGACCGCCCCGGCTGACCGTGAAGTGCTGCCCGGTGTCCGACCAGCGGTTGACGTCCATGTGCAGGTTCTGGCAGTCCCGGGCGAGCTGCTTGGCGTGCTCCTCCGAGTAGTCGGTGCTGTTCGGGAAGGCCATGTGGTGCACGATGATCTTGTTGGTGGGGATCGCGCTGACCGACAGCGGGTCCGCCGGCGGACGGGCGCCCCACTCGTCGCAGCTGATGATCCAGTCGAGGTCCGCGCCCGGCGCGGCCTGCGCGGCGGCGGGGAGGGCGAGCTCGCTCCCGACGACCGCGACCGCGGCGGCGCCGAGTCCGGCCCGCAGCAGGGTACGGCGGTCCAGCTCGGGGTGGTCGAAGTGCATGTCATCTCCTCTGTGGCCGGTCAGCGGCCCACGACGGCACGCGGGAACGGGCGGCGGCCCGTTCGGGGCTGGTGAAAAGGAACTCCAAGAACCACGCGTGCTGTGGAGGATATTGCCAGGGCCGGCCGAGCGCCAGAGGCTCCGCGAGTTCGATGTGAGTGGCGGGTCCGGAGTGGACCGGCCCGTCGTGCGCCGACGCCCGGTGCCGACGCGTTGTGGCCGGGTCGGGGGAGCGGCCGGCAACTCCGATCGGCTGGATAGGTGATCCGGTGTCCGTCAGGCGGGACGGCAGGGGTCGAGCAGCACCCCGCTGTGGCACGATTGTGCGGTGCAAAGCCCCAGCATGACCGGCGTTCTCGTGGTCCTGGTCGCGCTCGCGCTCGCCGGCCTGCTCGGCTGGTGGTGGCAGCGCCGCGACGGCCGGCTCCGGGCCGTGGGGGCGGCCCCGGACGCGACCCACCCGGCCGGGTCGGCCGCCCTGGCCGCGGTCGGCGTACCGGCCGGCGCCGTCACCCTGGTGCAGTTCTCCGCCCCGGTCTGCGCGCCCTGCCGGGCCACCCGGCGGGTGCTGGCGGAGGTCCGGGCGAACCTGCCCGGCGTTCACCTGGTCGAGGTCGACGTCGAGGAGCACCTGGACGCGGCCCGGGCGCTGGACGTGTGGCGGACCCCGACCGTGCTGGTGGTCGACGCGGCGGGGCGGGTGGTCCAGCGGGCCGCCGGGGTGCCGGCACCGGACGATCTCCGGGCGGCGCTCGCCCCGCTGCTGGCCGAGGCGCAACGGTGACCGGGGTCGCGTTGACCCGGCGCCGGGTCGTGGATCACGGGTGGCTGGCGGCGAGTCTCTGTGCGTCGGTCCGTCCCGCCTGACCGACCAGACCCTCGCCCGAACGGAGCCCGTCATGCTGCTCGACCCTCGGGGGCCGCGGTTCGCCGCCGTCCTCACCACCGTCGTCCTCGCCGTCGCCCTGATCACCGGCTCGGGACTGCTCGTCCTCGCCCAGGCCGCCGTCTTCGCGATCACCGCCGCGAATCCCCGCCTCGGCCCGTACGGCCTGCTCTACCGCGCCCTGGTGGCGCCGCGGCTGGGTCCGCCCGCCGAGCTGGAGCCGGCGGCCCCGGTCCGCTTCGCCCAGCTGGTCGGGCTGATCTTCGCCGGGCTCGGGGCGGCCGGCTGGCTGGCCGGCGTGCCGGCGTTCGGGCTGACTGCCACCGGCGCCGCGCTCGCCGCCGCCTTCCTCAACGCCGCCTTCGACCTCTGCCTCGGCTGCGTCGGCTACCTGGCGCTGCGCCGCCTCCTCGGCCGCCCGCTGGCCGCCCGGGTCCCGGCCCCGACGCGCTGACCACCGCCGGCGCCGCACCGTCGGCGGCGCGCACGATCGGCGGCGCGCTCCGGCGGCGCCGCACCACCGGCGACCGCCCCGGCCCGCCAGCCGGCCGCAGCAGACGTCGGCCGGTAGCTGTCGTGCGGCCCGTCGCGCCGGGCACAGGAGGAACTCCTGGGCGACATGCCTCTCCGGCATATTTTGTGCCGGAGAGGCATATCGCTCTGAAGAAGTGGCTCAGGGGAGCGGCGTCACGTGCGGTAGCGGAAGCTCCGGCGATCAGCCGCGTCAAGGGCGGTGGACCAGCGGTTGGAAACGTTTTCGTAACGAGCCCTTG
The DNA here is from genome assembly GCF_030518795.1 of Micromonospora sp. NBRC 110009. Classification (NCBI taxonomy): domain Bacteria; kingdom Bacillati; phylum Actinomycetota; class Actinomycetes; order Micromonosporales; family Micromonosporaceae; genus Micromonospora; species Micromonospora soli. The sequence goes on from NZ_CP130427.1 coordinate 5,712,382, forward strand.
ACCTGACTGTCGAGCGGGGCGCAGACTCCCGGAAACGTTTACAGCTAGCAGCTGGAGGTGCCGGGGCGTGGGTCGTAAACGTTTACAGGAGTCGGCCGACGGCCGGCCCACCGTCCACACCGTCGCCGCCCGCGCCGGTGTCTCCATCGCGTCCGCCTCCCGGGTGCTCAACGGCGTCGGCGGCAGCCCGGAGACCATCCGCAAGGTGCGCGAGGCGGCGGCCGAGGTCGGGTACGTGCCCAACGCCATCGCCCGCTCGCTCCAGTCGCAGCGCACCGGCCTGATCGCCCTCGCCGTCGAGGACATCGGCAACCCGGTCTACGTCGAGATGATGCGGGCCATCGAGTCCGTGGTGGCCGCCTCCGGCCGGCAGCTGCTGGTGCACGCCACCGGCGGGCAGATCGGCAACGAGACCGCGCTGCTGCGCCGGCTCGCCCACCGCTACGTGGACGGCATGATCGTCTCGCCGATCCGGGTCACCGACGACCACCTCGCCGCGCTGGTCGACAGCCCGGTCCCGGTGGTCGTGGTCGGCCAGCTCCCGGCCGACGCGCCGGTGGACAACGTCCGCACCGACTCGCGTACCGGCGTGGGGCTGGCCGTCGACCACCTGGTCACGGCCGGGCGGCGGCGGATCGGCTTCATCAACGGCCCGCTCGACACCGTCCCCGGCGCGGCCCGGGACGCCGGCTTTCGGGCCGCCCTCGCCGCGCACGGCATCGACCTCGACGAGCGCCTGGTCGAGGTCGGCGACTTCCAGTACGCGGCCGGCCGCGCCGCCACCGAACGGCTGCTCGCCCGGGCCCACCCCGACGCGCTGGTCTGCGCCAACGACCTGATCGCCGTCGGGGCGCTGCACGCCCTGCTCGCCGCCGGCCACCGCGTCCCGGCGGACGTGGCGGTGGTCGGCATGGACGACACCGAGCTGGCCCGGATGATGTTCCCGCAGCTCTCCAGCGTCTCCCTCGGCTCGGCCGAACGCGGTCGCCGGGCCGCCGAGCTGCTGCTGCAGCGCATCGCCGACCCGGGCCTCCCGCCGCGTCGCGAGCAGGTCGCGCCGAGCCTCGCCGTCCGCGCCTCCAGCGCCGTCGTGCCCGACGCCGCGCCGCTGTTCCTCCCCGCGCCGGCGCAGCCGGCGTCCGTGCCGCGTACCCCGGAGGTGACCGCATGACCACGGTGGCCGAACGGCCCGACGTCGCCCGCGCCGACGGGCCCCGCGCGGCGCGGTCCCGCTCCGACCGGCTCGGCATCTACCTGCTGCTGCTCCCGTCGCTGCTGCCCATCGTGGTGCTGTCGGTCTTCCCGCTGCTGCGCGGCATCTACCTCGGCTTCACCGACGCCCGCGCCGGCCGGCACGTCGAGATCAGCTTCACCGGGCTGGCCAACTACCGGGAACTGCTCGGCGACGAGCTGTTCTGGAACTCCTTCAAGATCGGCCTGCTCTGGGCGGTCGGGGTGACCGTGCTCCAGTTCCTGCTCGCGCTCGGCCTGGCCCTGCTGCTCAACCAGCAGCTGCGCTTCCGCGGGATCGCGCGGGTGCTGGCGGTCGTGCCCTGGGCGATGCCCCCGGTCGTCGTCGGCATCCTGTGGAAGCTCGTCTACCACCCGGACGCCGGCCTGCTCAACGAGTTCTTCCACCGCATCGGCGCGGACGGGCTGCGCACCAACTGGCTCGGCGACTTCAGCACCGCGCTGCCCGCGGTGATCCTGGTGGGCGTCTGGGCCGGCATGCCGCAGACCACCGTGGTGCTCCTGGCCGGGCTGCAGGGCGTGCCGCGCGAGCTGCACGAGGCCGCCGCGGTCGACGGGGCGAGCACCTGGCACCGGTTTCGCAACGTCACCCTGCCCGCCATCGCGCCGGTCGTCGTGGCGATCACCTCGCTGGACTTCATCTGGAACTTCAACTCGTTCGGGCTGGTCTACGTGCTCACCGCCGGCGGCCCGGGCGGCAAGACCATGCTGCCGATGCTCTTCGCCTACGAGGAGGCGTTCCGCTACGGCAACTACGGCTACGCCGCCGCGCTGGGCAACGTGATGGTCGTGATCATCGTCGCGCTGCTCGCGGTCTACCTGCGGCGCCGACTCCGGGAGGCGAACTGACATGTTCGGAAAGCCGAGCCGCACCGGGCGGACGCTGCAGTACGTCGCGCTGACCGGCTACCTGATCTTCCTCGGGTTCCCGCTGGTCTGGCTGCTCTCCACCGCGTTCAAGCCGCCGCGGGAGCTGGTCAAGCTGCACCCCACGCTCATCCCGAGCAACCCGACCGTGCAGAACTTCGTGCAGGCCTTCACCGAGCAGCAGCTCGGCCGGGCCGCGCTGAACAGCCTCCAGGTGTCGCTCGCCTCGGCGGTGCTCACCGTGCTCGTCGCGCTGCCCGCCTCGTACGCCCTGGCCCGGTTCCGGACCAGGCTCGGCACGGTGGCGCTCGGCTGGGTGCTGCTGTCGCAGCTCTTCCCGTTCGTGCTGCTGATCATCCCGATCTTCCTGATCCTGCGGCAGGTCGGGCTGGCCAACACGCACGCCGGACTGGTGCTGATCTACGTGGTCTGGGCGCTGCCGTTCGCCCTGTGGATGCTGCAAGGCTTCGTCCGCAACATCCCGCGGGACCTGGAGGAGGCTGCCGCGGTCGACGGCGCCAGCCGGCTCCAGGTGCTGCGCCGGGTGGTCTTCCCGCTGCTCGCGCCGGGCATCGTGGCGACCGCGCTGTTCTCCTTCATCTCCGCCTGGAACGAGTTCTTCTTCGCCCTCGTGCTGGTCAAGACGCCCGAGCTGGCGACCCTGCCGGTCGCCCTGGCCCGGTTCGTCGGCATCGAGGGCACCGCCCGCCTGGGCCCCCTGGCGGCCGGTTCGCTGCTGGCCACCCTGCCCAGCCTGATCTTCTTCGCGGTCATGCAACGCCGCCTCTCGTCCGGGTCGCTCGCCGGCGCGGTCAAGGGCTGAACCACATCCCCCCAACCACCACCAAGGAGGAATCCCCCATGCTCCGTAGCAGATTCCGTCGACTCGCCGCGGCCGCCGCGGTCGCGGTCGTCGGGCTCGGCGCCCTCACTGCGTGCGGTGACGGCGACGGCGCGGACGAGAACTCGTCCGGCCCGGTCAAGCTGCGCTTCCTCAGCCTCGCCTGGCAGAAGGAGTCGCTGCAGGCCAACAAGGACCTGGTCGCCAAGTGGAACGCCGAGCACCCGGACATCCAGGTGGAGTACGTCCAGGGCGACTGGAACTCGGTCCACGACCAGCTGGTCACCTCGTTCGAGGGCGGCGACGTGGCCGACATCGTGCACTACGAGGCCTCGTCGATCGGCGAGTTCAGCAAGCAGGGCTACCTGGCCGACGTCTCCAAGCTGCTCAGCGATGACTTCAAGGGCCAGATCGACCAGGGCGTGTGGGACACCGCCACCTTCGACGGCAAGGTCGCCGGCGTGCCGTTCCTGCTGGAGTCGCAGGTCGTCCTCGCCAACAAGAAGCTGCTCGACGCCGCCGGCATCGCGGTCCCGCCCGCCGACGGCGGCTGGACCTGGGACGAGTTCCAGGCCAACGCGCAGAAGCTCACCAAGCCCGGCCAGTACGGCGTGGCCTGGGCGCTGAAGTCGCCCACCAACCGGGTAATGAACCTGGCGCTGAACTACGACGGCAAGTTCTTCTACACCGACGGCGGCAAGACGGAGGTCAAGGTCGGCGACGCGGAGAAGGAGGTGCCGAAGCGGATCCACGACATGCTCTACACCACCAAGTCGGCCTCCCCGGAGGCGCTCGGGATGAGCGGCGCGGACACCCTGCCCGGCTTCTTCGGCGGCAAGTACGCCCTGCTGCCCGGCTCGGTCTCGCTGCGCCAGCAGATGGTCGAGCAGGCCCCCGCCGGCTTCGACTGGGTGACCCTCCCGCCGATCAAGGGGCTGTCCAGCAAGCAGGCCGCCAACCCGCAGACGCTGTCGATCGCGGAGGACAGCAAGCACAAGAAGCAGGCCGCTCAGTTCATCGAGTGGTTCCTCAACCCGACCAACATGGCCGCCCTGGCCAAGGGTGACTGGCTGGTGCCCACCGGCAAGCAGGCCAACGAGGAGCTGGTCAAGCTCACCGGCGGCAAGCAGGGCTGGGACGTCGCCGCGGACAGCTCCGCCGACCTGACCGTCGCCCCGTTCCAGAAGGCCGACGGCTACCCGGAGTGGAAGACCAAGTACGCCACTCCGGCGCTGCAGCAGTACTTCGCCAACAAGATCACCCTGGACCAGCTCGGCACGCAGCTGGTCGACGGGGGCAAGCAGGTTCTGAGGTAACCATGTCACTCTTGCTCGACACGTCGGTCGGTTGCCTGGTCGGCGCCGCGGTGGGCGACGCCCTCGGCGGGGCCACCGAGACAGCGCTCCCCGAGCAGATCCGCGCCCGCTTCGGCGGCTGGGTCGAGGGAATCGTTCCCCCGTACCACGCCGACTGGGCCACCGCGCGGCCACTCGCGCCGTACCACAAGGGCGACGGGCACATCACCGACGACACGTTGATGACCCACGCGCTGGTCCGGGCGTACGCGGCCAAGCGGGACCACCTCGACGCGTACGACGTGGTGGAACTGCTCGTCCCCGACCTGATCGAGCGGGTGGTGTACATCCCGGACCTGGAGCGGGAGGGGGTGACCTTCCACCGGCTGGCCGCCGCCGAACGGTGGTTGGTCACCCGCCTGCACCACGCGCACGCCGATCCCCGGGAGGCCGGCGTGGGCAACATCGTCAACTGTGGCGCCGCCATGTACATGGCCCCGGTCGGCATCGTCAACGCCGGCGACCCGGCCGGGGCGTACGCGGAGGCGGTGGAGATCGCCGGGGCGCACCAGCACAGCTACGGACGGGAGGCCGCGGCGGTCTTCGCCGCCGCGGTCGCCGCCGCCGCGACCCCCGGCGCCGGCGTCGAGGACGTGCTCACCGCGGCGCTCGACGTGGCCCGCGACGGCACCCGCGCCGCGATCGACGCGGTGGTCAAGGAGGCCCGCGGCCACGACGACTGGAAGGCCGCCATCCCCGCGCTGCGGGCGGCGGTCGCCCCCTTCGACACGGTGGGGGAGGAGTACCGCAGCCCCGGCCTGGGCGCCCGCCGCCCGAGCCGGCTGCACGCCATCGAGGAGCTGCCGGTGGCCCTGGGCATGCTGGTGGTGGCCGGCGGCGACTACCGGGCGGCGGTGCTCGGCGCGGTCAACTACGGCCGGGACGCCGACTCCACCGCCACCATGGCCGGCGCGATCGCCGGGGCGCTCGGCGGCGCGGCGGCGGTGCCGGCCGAGTGGTCGGACGCCGTCGCCGCGGCGTCCCGCACCGACCTGGTCGAGCCGGCCCGGGTGCTCGCCCAGGTCGCCACCGAGGTCTTCGACCGCGACCGGGAGCGGTTCGCCCGCCGCGCCGAGCGGTTCGGCGGGCTGGCATGAGCACCGCGGCCGGCGGCCAGCCGGCCCGCGGGCTGCGGCTGACCTGGGTGCAACCGGAGGACCTGCTGCCGCACGAGCTGGCCGCCAGCGCCGACGAGGGCCGCGAGGTGGCCGCCCTCGCCGAGCGCTGGGCGGCGGCGGGCGGTGACGGCACCGCCCCGGTCAGCGGTGCCTCGCCGGTCCCCGCGCCGCCGGCGCTGCGCGCCCTCGCCGTCGAGCTGCTCGACGCCGCCGACGCGCTGCCCACGCCGGACCCGGAATCCGAACCGGGTGACCTCGACGCGGTCCGGAAGAGCTGGCCGGACGCATGGCAGCTGCCGACCACCGTCGAGCGGGACCGGCTGCACGGCGCCTGGCTCGGCCGGGCGGCCGGCTGCCTGCTCGGCAAGCCGGTGGAGAAGATCCCCCGTCACGGGATCCGGGAGATCCTCACCGCCACCGGCCGGTGGCCGCTGCGCGACTGGTTCACCGCGCAGGGGCTGCCGGCCGAGGTGGCCGCCCGCTGGCCGTGGAACCGGCGCAGCGCGCCGACCAGCCTGGCCGAGAACATCGCCGGCATGCCCGAGGACGACGACCTCAACTTCCCGCTGCTGGCGCTGCGCATCCTGGAGACCCGCGGGCCCGGTTTCACCAGCGCCGACGTGGCCCAGGCCTGGCTGGACTGGCTGCCCGCCGGCCGGGTCTTCACCGCCGAGCGGGTCGCCTACCGCAACCTGCTGCTCGGCCTGACCCCGCCGGAGACCGCCCGCCGGCACAACCCGTTCCGGGAGTGGATCGGCGCGCAGATCCGCACCGACGTGTACGGCTGGACCAACCCCGGCCGCCCCGACCGGGCCGCCGAGGCGGCTTGGCGCGACGCCGCCGTCAGCCACGTCCGCGCCGGGGCGTACGGGGCGATCTGGGCGGCCGCCCTGGCCGCGGCGGCGCCCGTCGCCGGCAGCGTCGACGAGGTGCTCGACGCGGGCGAGTCGGTGCTGCCCCCGGGCAGCCGGTTCACCGCCGCGATCCAGGAGGCACGCGCCCTCGGCGCCGGCGGCGACGACTGGGAGAACATCGTGGACACCCTCTACGCGCGCCACGGGCACCTGCACTGGGTGCACGTACGCAACAACGCCGCCCTGGTCGCGGCGGCCCTCGCGTACGGGCGCGGCGACCTGGACCGGTCCATCTGCGCCGTGGTCGCCGGCGGCTGGGACACCGACTCCAACGGGGCCACCGTCGGCGCGGTCACCGGGGCGCTCACCGGCGCCTCCCGGCTGCCCGCCCGCTGGGTCGCCCCGCTGCGCAACCGGCTGGCCAGCAGCATCGCCGGCTTCGACGGCATCGGCTTCGACACGCTGGCCGACCGTACCCTCGCCCTGGCCCACGCCGGGGGCGTGGCATGAGCGCCCGGGTGGTGGTGGTCGGCAGCGCCAACCTGGACCTGGTGGTCACCACGCCGCAGCTGCCCCGGCCCGGCGAGACGGTGCTCGGCGACGACTTCCGCACGGTCCCCGGCGGCAAGGGCGCCAACCAGGCGGTCGCCGCCGCCCGGGCCGGCGCGGACTGCGACTTCGTCGGCGCGGTCGGCGCCGACGAGTTCGGCGTGCTGCTGCGGGACAACCTGGTCGCCGCCGGCATCGACGTGCGCGGCCTGCGCACCGCCGACGGTCCGTCCGGCGTCGCGCTGATCGCCGTCGACCACGCGGCGGAGAACTGCATCGTGGTCGCCCCCGGCGCCAACGCCACCCTGGCCCTGGACGACGCCGACCGGACCGCGGTGGCCGCCGCCGACGTGCTGCTGCTGCAACTGGAGGTGCCGCTGCCGGAGGTCACCCGGGCCGCCGGCTGGGCCCGCGCCGCCGGCACCGCCGTGGTGCTCAACGCCGCCCCGGCCCGACCGCTCCCCACCGAACTGCTCGACCTGCTCGACGTGCTGGTGGTCAACGAACACGAGGCGGCGGTCGTCGCCGGGGTGTTGACCGACGAGCCCGCCGCGCTGCTCGACATCCTGGTCACCCTGGTGCCCCGGGTGGTGCTCACCCTGGGCGCGCGGGGCGCCGCCTACGCCGACCGGGACGGCACCCGGATCGAGGTGCCGGCGCCGAAGGTCGACGCGGTGGACACCACGGCCGCCGGTGACGCCTTCACCGGCGCGCTCGCGGTCGCCCTCGCCGAACGCGGCGGCCTCACCGCCGACACCGCGACCGCCGTGCTGCAGTGGGCGTGCGCCGCCGGTGCCGCCTGCGCCCAGCGACCCGGCGCGTCCACCGCCCTGCCCGAGCGGGCCGCCATCGAGGCGCTGTCCGCGACCACCTACGGAGGGGCCGAGTGAGCTTCAACCCGTACGTGCCGAGGCCGATCGACCGGCCCACCGAGGTGCCGCTCGGCGCGCACGCCGACCTGACCACCCTGGACGAGGCGAAGATCTTCGCCGCCCCCGACGACCCCGCCGACTGGCCCGCCTGGCGGGAACAGCTCACCCGGTGGCGGGCCGACGCCCGGGGTCGCCTCGGCTACACCGGCGAGCACTACGACGAGATCGCCGGCGACTGCTTCAGCGTCTGCCTCGCGTGGCTCTGGGACGAGACCCTCTACGACCACGACCGGGGCGTGTTCACGGTGGCGGCGTTCCTCGACGACGCCCGGCGCGACTTCGGCGGCTTCGACGGGGTGGTGCTCTGGCACGCGTACCCGGTGATCGGGCTGGACGAGCGCAACCAGTTCGACTGGTACCGCGACGTGCCCGAACTGCCCGACGTGGTGCGCGCGTTCCAGGACCACGGGGTCCGGGTGTTCGTCGACTACAACCCGTGGGACACCGGCACCCGGCGCAAACCCGGCGCCGACGCCGAGGAGGTCGCCGCGCTGGCCGCCACCCTCGGCGTCGACGGCGTCTTCCTGGACACCCTCAAGGAGGGCGCCGGGGAGCTGCGCAAGGCTCTCGACGCCGTCCGCCCCGGCCTGGTCCTGGAGGGGGAGAGCCGGGTGCCGCTGGCCCGGATCGCCGACCACGCCATGTCCTGGGCCCAGTGGTTCGCCGACTCGGACACCCCGGGTGTGCTGCGGGCCAAGTGGTTCGAACGCCGGCACCTCCTGCACCACACCCGCCGCTGGCACCGCAGCCACCTCGACGAGCTGCACTCCGCCTGGCTCAACGGCTGCGGGATGCTGGTCTGGGAGAGCGTCTTCGGCGTCTGGGTCGGCTGGAACGACCGGGACAAGGCCGTGCTGCGCGCCATGCGCCGGGTGCAGGCCAGCCACGCCGCGTGGCTGCGCGCCGAGGACTGGGTCCCGCTCGCCGACCACCCCGGCACGGGCCAGGTGTACGCGTCCCGCTGGACCCACGACGACCAGCCGCTGTGGACGGTGGTCAACCGGGGCGCCGCCCACGACGGGCCCTGGCTGGTCACCGAGCCCCGCCCGGGACGCTTCGTCGACCTGGTCACCGGCGCCGAGCTGGCCGTCACCGAACTGGAGGACGGGCGGGTGGCCGTCGGTGGGCCGCTGGCCGCCGGGGCGATCGCCGCCGTGGCCGTCACCGACGCGCCGGTGCCCCGGCACGAGCCGCCGACCGGCGACCCGTCCTTCCCGGCCCGCGCCGCGGTGCGGACCCGCACCCCGCAGGCGCGGCTCGCCGCCCTGCCCGATGGCATGGTCACCCTCGAGGCCGGCCGCCACGACCTGACCGTCCGCCACCGGGTCCGGGAAACCGGCCTGTACGGCGAAGCCCCGTACGTCGACGAGTGGAAGCCGCTGCCGCCCCGGCTGCACCACACCGGCACCCTGCACCGGCCCGTGCGGCTCGGCCGCTTCGCCATCGAGACCCACGAGGTCACCCACGGGCAGTACGCCCGCTTCCTGGCCGCCACCGGCTACCGCCCGGTGCGACCGGAACGGTTCACCGCCGGGCAGGGGCCCGCCGAGGCCCCGGTCACCGGCGTCGACCTCGCCGACGCCCGCGCGTACGCCGACTGGGCGGGGATGCGGCTGCCCACCGAGGACGAGTGGCAGGTGGCCGCCGAGGCCGGCCGGCTCGTCCGGCGCGAACCCCTGGTGTGGAACCTGACCGAAAGTGAACACTCGGACGGGCGGACCCGGTTCGTCATCCTCAAGGGCGGCTGCGGGTACCGGGCCGAGGGCTCCGACTGGTACCTCGACGGCGGCCCGCAGCCCCCCGAGGTGTCGGTGAAGTTGCTGCTCACCGGCGCCGGCCTCACCCGGTCCACCTCGATCGGCTTCCGCTGCGCCGCCGACCTGCCGGGGGAGGCGTGATGACCGCGCCGCTGCACGGGGTCAAGGTCGTCGACCTGGCCACCCTCTTCGCCGGCCCGCTCGCCGCCGCGTTCCTCGGCGACTTCGGCGCCGACGTCATCAAGGTCGAGCACCCGGCCAAGCCCGACCCGTCCCGGGGACACGGCCCCGCCAGGGACGGCGTCGGCCTGTGGTGGAAGGTGCTCGGCCGCAACAAGCGCACCGTCACCTGCAACCTCTCCGACCCGGAGGGCGCCGAGCTGCTGCGCCGGCTGCTGGCTGACGCCGACGTGTTGGTGGAGAACTTCCGCCCCGGCACCCTGGAACGCTGGGGCCTCGGCCCGGACGAGCTGCACGCGGTCAACCCGCGGCTGGTGATCGCCCGGATCAGCGGCTTCGGTCAGCTCGGCCCGTACGCCCCCCGGCCCGGCTTCGGCACCCTCGCCGAGGCGATGAGCGGCTTCGCCGCCGCCACCGGCGAACCCGACGGGCCGCCCACCCTGCCCCCGTTCGGGCTGGCCGACTCGGTCACCGCCCTCGCCGCCGCGTACGCGGTCATGCTGGCCCTGCGCGGCCGCGACCTGACCGGCCGCGGCCAGGTCGTCGACCTGGCCATCATCGAACCCATCATGGCGATGCTCGGCCCGCAGATCACCTGGTACGACCAGCTCGGCTACGTCCAGCCCCGGCTGGGCAACCGGTCCAACAACAACGCCCCGCGCAACACCTACCGCTGCGCCGACGGCCGCTGGGTGGCCGTCTCGACCAGCGCGCAGAGCATCGCCGAGCGGGTTCTCCGGCTGGTCGGCCGCCCGGAACTGGTCGACGAGCCCTGGTTCGCCACCGGCAGTGGCCGGGCCGCGCACGCCGACGAACTCGACGCGGCGGTCGGCGCCTGGGTGGCGAAGCGGGACCGGGACGAGGTGGTGGCCGCGTTCGAGGCGGCCCAGGCGGCCGTCGCCCCCGTCTACGACGTCCGCGACATCCTCACCGACCCGCAGTACGCGGCGCTCGGCACCGTGGTCACCGTCCCCGACGAGGAGTTGGGCGAGGTCCGGATGCAGAACGTGCCGTTCCGGATGTCGGACAGCCCGGGGGAGATCCGGCACGCCGGCCGCCGCCACGGCCAGGACACCGACGAGGTGTTCCGCGCGCTCGGCCGCACCGACGACGAACTGGCCGCGCTGCGCGAGCGCGGGGTGATCTGATGCTGCTCACCTGGCTCTACGTGCCCGGCGACCGGCCCGACCGGTTCGCCAAGGCGGTCGCCTCCGGCGCCGACGCGGTCATCCTCGACCTGGAGGACGCCGTCGTCGCCGGCCGCAAGGCGTACGCCCGCGACGCCGTCGCCGAGTTCCTCGCCGACCGGCAGCCGGTGCCCGTCCAGGTCCGGGTCAACGAGCTGACCGGCCCGGACGTCGACGCCGACCTGGCCGCCGTCGCCGGCGCGCCCGGGCTCGCCGGGCTGCGACTGCCCAAGGTGGAGTCCGCGGCGGACATCGCCGCCGTCGCCGCCCGGGTGGACACCCCGCTGCACCCGCTCATCGAGTCGGCCCTCGGCCTGGAGTTCGCGCACGCCGTCGCGGACGCGCATCCGGCGGTGGCCTCGCTCGGGCTCGGCGAGGCCGACCTTCGCTCCGACCTGGGCGTCGCCGACGACGACGGGCTGCTCTGGGCGCGCGGCCGGATCGTGATCGCGGCCCGTGCGGCCGGGCTGCCGCCACCGGCCATGTCGGTGTACGCGAACGTCGCCGACCTCGACGGGCTGGCCGCCTCCTGCGCGACCGGCCGGCGGCTCGGCTTCCTCGGCCGCGCCGCCATCCACCCGCGCCAGCTGCCGGTGATCACCGAGGCGTTCCGGCCGGGCGACCGTGAGGTGGCCCGGGCGCGGGAACTGCTCGCCGCGGTCGCCGAGGCGCAGACCCGCGACTCCGGCACGGCGGTGCTGCCCGACGGCCGGTTCGCCGACCGGGCCATGGTGGCGGCGGCCCGCCGGGTGGTCGACCTCGCCGCCCGTTACGCCGCCTGACCGGCCCGCCGCCACCGGACGCGGTGCGCCGGTCGCTCGGCCCGCGCCGGACCTGGTCCGCGGCGGCCGACCGGTCAGCCGCCGGCCGGGTCGCGGCGCGGGTGGGTCAGCGCCTCGGCGATGCCCTCGATGGTCTGGGCCAGGTAGTCGAAGTCGGGCACGGCGACCCGCTCCGCGCGTTCGTGCAGGTTCGCCGGGGTCACCGTGTCGTCGATCCGGGCGACCTCGTGCCGTCCGTCGCGTTCCATGACTGCCTCCCTGATGGCGAGGCGGCGCTGCCCGGCAGCGCCGTCAGACGGTTCCGAGCACAGGCCAATCATTGCACTATGCAATCGTGCCGGCCAGGGCTATCGCGTCAGGCGTCGGCGGTCGCCTCCGCGTCCCGCGCGGTGAAGCCGAGCCACCACTCCTGCTCGGGCACCTCGCCCGCGGCGGCGGCGAAGGCGGCCAGCGCCTCGGTCACCTCCGGCTGCCAGTAGCCGGCCGTGGCCGCCACGATCCGGGACAGCTCCTCCCGGCGGCGCCGGATCACCTCCGCCACCAGGCGCTGCCCGGCCGGGGTGAGGCGCAGCCGGACCACCCGCCGGTCGGCGGTGGACCGGGTGCGGCGGATCAGGCCCTTGCGGATGAGCCGGTCGCACATCCGGGTCCCGGTCGACGGGGCGACCTGCAACTCCGCCGAGATGTCCGCCGCGCGCTGCGGGCCCCGCGTCGCCAGCACGACCAGCGCCCGGAACTGCGGCAGGGTCACCTCGGCGTCGAGGTCGGCCAGCGACCGGGCGGCCAGCCCGACGAAGGCCCGGCTGGCGGCCATCAGCGCCTCGACGGCGCGGTCGGGATCCGCGGCGGGTGGTGGCATGCCGACCATCATCGCAGCCGATCCGGCTCCGTCCGGTGGCCGGTCGGGACCGGCGGGGCGGCGCGGGGTCGAGGCGTGCAGGCGTGAAACGCGGCGGAACGGGTAGGCGCGGCGCCGGGAGGCGGGCGCCTCCGGGATCGAGGGGGGCCATGGGAGTCGCCGTTGCCATCGTGCTGGTCATCGTCGTCGTGCTCGTGGTGCTCGTGCTGTCGCTGAGTGTCCGGCTCGTGCAGCAGTATCAGCGGGGCGTGGTGTTCCGATTCGGCCGGGTGATGGACCGCATCCGGCAGCCCGGCTTCCACCTGATCATCCCGGTCGCCGACCGGATGGTGCGGGTCAGCATGCAGACCACCGTGATCGGGGTGCCCGCGCAGGGCGTGATCACCCGGGACAACGTCACGCTCACCGTCGACGCGGTCGTCTACTACCGCGTGGTCGACCCGGTGAAGGCGCTGGTCAACGTCCGCGACTACCCGTCGGCCGTGCTCCAGGTGGCGCAGACCGCGCTGCGCTCGGTGATCGGCAAGGCCGACCTCGACACCCTGCTGCGGGACCGGGACCGGATCAACGCCGAGCTGAAGGCCGTCATCGACGCGCCGACCGAGAAGCCGTGGGGCCTGCTCATCGAGCGGGTCGAGGTGAAGGACGTGTCGCTGCCCGAGGGGATGAAGCGGTCGATGTCCCGCCAGGCCGAGGCGGAGCGGGAACGCCGGGCCCGGGTGATCGCGGCGGACGGCGAGTTCCAGGCGTCCCGCCGGCTCGCCGACGCCTCACGGGCGATGGCGAACACGCCGGGCGCGTACCAGTTGCGGCTGCTGCAGACGGTGGTGGACGTCGCCGCGGAGAAGAACAGCACGCTGGTCATGCCGTTCCCGGTGGAGCTGCTGAAGTTCTTCAACGCGTTCGCCGAGGGCGCCCGTGCGCCGGCGGCGCAGACCCCGACGCTCGGTCCGACCACCGAGAGCGTGGCCGCGGCCGCCGAGGGGGACGGGCACCGACGCGAGGGCTGACCCGGCCGCCGCCGGTCAGGCCGGGGCCGCCGGGCTCCGCTCGCCCGCCTGCGCCGGCACGGTCACCGCGGCCGGCTTCGGCAGGGTGAAGACGAAGCGGGCGCCGCCGGCGTACGCGTCGTCCAGCCGCAGCGCGCCGCCGTGGTACTCGACGATCTTCTTGCAGATCGCCAGGCCGATGCCGGTGCCGTCGTACGCGTCCCGGGCGTGCAGCCGCTGGAAGATCAGGAAGATCTTGTTGGCGTACCTCGGGTCGATGCCGATTCCGTTGTCCGCCACGGCGAACGACCAGGCGGCCGGCTCCTCGGTGACCTCGACCCGGACCCGGGGCGCCCGGTCGGCGCGGCGGAACTTCACCGCGTTGCCGAGCAGGTTCTGCCAGAGCATGGTGAGCAGGGTCGGGTCGCCCTGCACCACGGGCAGCGGGTCCGCGGTGACCACCGCGCCGGCCTCGGCGATCGGCCGGGACAGGTTCGACTCGGCCTGCTCCAGCACCTCGGCGAGGTCCACCTCCCGGTCGTCGCGGTAGAACCGCCCGATCCGGGAGAACGCCAGCAGGTCGCTGATCAGGTTCTGCATCCGGGTCGCCCCATCCACCGCGTACCCGATGTACTGGCGGGCCCGGTCGTCGAGCTGGTCGGCGTAGCGGCGCTGGAGCATCTGGCAGAACGACGCCACCTTGCGCAGCGGCTCCTGCAGGTCGTGCGAGGCGACGTACGCGAACTGCTCCAGGTCCTCGTTGGAGCGGCGCAGCTCGGCGGCCTGCTCCGCGAGGGCGTCCCGGTGCCGCCGGCTGGTCTTCAACGCGTCCACCACCCGCTGCCGCATCGTCTCCACATCCGCGGTGAGCCGGGCGATGTCGGCCGGCCCCTCGGTGGTCAGGCGGTGGTCGAAGTCCCCACCGGCAACCTGCCGCACCGAGGCGCCCAGCCGGCCCAGCGGGCGCAGCACGGTCACCCGGACCAGCACCGAGATGACGATGCTGGACAGCAGCAGCATCGCCAGGATCGACACGAAGAGCAGGTCGCGCAGCGCGCGGGCAGCGTCCAGGTCGGCCCGCCCGGCCGCCTGCAGCCGGTCCAGCCGGGTCTCCAGGGTGGTCAGGGCCCGCTGGGCGGCGTCGAAGGCGAGCCGGCCCCGCTCCACGATCGGGGCCAGCTCCGCCGCCGTGGCCCCGGCCCGACGGGCCGCGATCAGCCGGGTCGGATAGTCCGCCCGCCAGCGGTCGGCGAGGGTGAGCGCCGCGTCCAGCTCGCGGCGCACCCCCGGCTCGTCGGCGAGGAGGTCGCGCGCCCGCCGCGCCACCGCGCGCTCGCTTGCCACCCCGTCGTCGTACGGGCGCAGCAGCTCCGGATCGCCGGTGACGAGGTAGCCGCGTACCGCCGCCACCTGCTCCAGCAGGCCGCTCTCCAGACGGCTCACCGCGGTGCGGGCGGGGGAGATCCGGTCCGCCAGGCGGTCGGAGACCGCAGCCGTGTGCGACAGCGCCGCCGCGCCGACTCCACCGCCGGTGAGCACCAGGACGGTCATGGCGAGCATCATGACGCTCAGCCGACCGCTCGTCGTCATCCGCGACCGGCGACCCTCGGTGGCGGACCCGTCCGCCGGCGCTGTCCTGCGCACGGCAGCACAGTAACGGAGGGCCGGGAATGTCGCGCGAGAGCGATGCTCAGTCGAGCAGGCCGCCGGTGGGCAGCGGCAGCCCCGGCAGCAGTGGCGACAGGGACGGCAGCGGCAGGTCGGGCAGGGGCAGCAGCGGACTGGCCGCGCCGCTCGGGGAGGTGCGCGGCGCGCCGCCGGCACCGGACCGGGACGGCTGCGGTGCGGGGGCCCGGCTGCCGCCGGAGGGACGCGCGGCGGGCGTGGTGGGTCGGGGGGCGGGCGTGGCGGCGGCCGGCGGGGTGGCCGGCGGCGGCTCCTGCGCCGCGGCGAGGTCCCGGGCGAGCGCGTCGAGCTCGGCACGCAGCCGGTCGGCCGTGGCCGGGTCGGTGACGTCGGCGAGCTCGTGGCGGGCTCGGTCGACGAGTTGTCGGGCCGCGTCCCGGTCTCCGGCGGCCAGCGCGGCGCGGGCCTGGGCGATCAACTCCTCGACGTCGCGCACCTCGGCCTGCTGCGGGTACAGGACCCGGGTCAGCGACCACAGTGGGCTGCCCGGCCCGGCGTTGCGGCTGCCGACGCCGAGCCCGGCCACCAGGGCGAGCAGGGCCACGGCGGCCGCTGCGAGGCGTACCGCCCAGGGCCGGTGCCGGCGGGCCGGCAGCGGCGTCGGGGCCGCCGCCGTCCGGGTCTGCGGGGTGGTCAGCGGCAGCGGGACGGGCGTCGTGGGCTCGCCGTCCGGTGCGGCCGGCCGGAGCGCCGGGGCGGGGGCGCCGTCGGCGACGTCGGCCTGCCAGGCGGCGAGCATCGCGGCCAGGTCGTCGCCGGGCGGGGCCGGCTCACTGCGCCCGAGGGCGTCGAGCAGCAGGTCGTCGCGGGCGAGGAGCTCCAGATCCATCGCCTCGTCACCGCCTCCCGTGCGCTCGTTCATGCCGCCACCTCGTCAAGCGACCCCTCGGCAAGGGTACGGAGCCGGGCCAGTGCCCTCGACTGGGCCATTCGCACGGCGGCCGCCGTCATTCCGACGATCGTGCCCACCTCGTCGGCGGAGAGGCCCACCGCGACGCGCAGCAGGATGATCTCCCGCTGGACGTCGGGCAGGCGGTCCAGCAGCGCGGACAGGCGCCGCGCCAGGTCGCTCGAGACGGCCTGCTGCTCCGGCCCGGGCGCGGCGTCGGGCTGTTCCAGCGGCGCGTCGGTGGGGGTGACCGCGGCGTCCCGGACGGCGGCCCGCTGCGCGTCGGCGACCTTGTGGGCCGCGATGCCGTAGACGAAGGCGGCGAACGGCGCACCCTGCTCCCGATACCGGGGCAGCGCGCGCAGCACCGCCACGCACACCTCCTGGGCGACGTCGTCGGCGGTGGTGTACGCCCCGCCGACGCGGCCCAGCCGGGCCCGGCAGTAGCGCACCAACCCCGGCCGCACGTCGGTGAGCAGCGCCTCGATCGCCGCCGGGTCGCCCGCGGCGGCCCGGCGGACAAGCTCTGACTCGATCGCTGTCGTCATGACGTTCGCGAGACACCCTCATTGCCGGCCGGTTTCCGGCACGCTATCCGGACCCGGCCGGTTTTGCCTAGCTCGCCGACCGTCCGTGGCAGGTGACGCAAAGTAGTTTGTTGCGTCCGGCCGACCCCGCCCGATGTCCCAGGTGAGACGAAGGGAGGGGCGATGGGCGTCGAGGTGGCGGTCCACGGACTCACCAAGTCCTTCGGTGGGCACCCCGTGTGGTCGGACATCACCCTGACCCTGCCCGCCGGCGAGATCTCCGTCCTGTTGGGACCCTCCGGCACCGGCAAGTCGGTGTTCCTCAAGACGCTGGTCGGGCTGCTGCGGCCCGACCGGGGCTCCATCGTCATCGAGGGCCGGGACCTGCCCCGGCTCTCCGAACGCGACCTGTACGAGGTGCGCAAGCTGTTCGGCGTGCTGTTCCAGGACGGCGCGCTGTTCGGCTCGATGAACATCTACGACAACGTGGCGTTCCCGCTGCGCGAACACACCCGCAAGTCCGAGTCGCAGATCCGGGCCGTGGTCAACGAGAAGCTGGACATGGTGGGCCTGGTCGGGGCGGAGCGGAAGCTGCCCGGCGAGATCTCCGGCGGCATGCGCAAGCGGGCCGGCCTGGCCCGCGCGCTCGTCCTCGACCCGCAGATCATCCTCTTCGACGAGCCGGACTCCGGGCTGGACCCGGTCCGCACCGCCTACCTCAACCAGCTCATCATCGACCTCAACCAGCGCACCGAGGCGACCTTCCTGATCGTCACCCACGACATCAACACCGCCCGGACCGTCCCGGACAACATCGGCCTGATCTACCACGGTCACCTGGCCATGTTCGGGCCCCGGGAGATGCTGCTGTCCAGCACCGAGCCGGTGGTGCGGCAGTTCCTCAACGCGCAGCGGATCGGCCCGATCGGGATGGCCGAGGAGAAGGACGCCGACGAACTGGCCGCCGAGGCGGAGTCCGGGGCGGAGCTGCCGCCGCTGCCGCCCATCCCGCTGCAACTGCCCCCCTCCGACGGGCTGCCCCGCCGGGCCGAGCGCCCACCCGGGCAGTGGTGCCGGGAGCACGGCGTCACGCCGCCGCCCGGCTCGTTCGCCGGCCGGGGGGACGAGGAACGACCCACCATCGACCTGGGCCCGCACCTCGCCGCGGACGGCCGCCAGCGGGAGGTGACCGGATGAGCGCCCCGACCACCGCGGTCCGCAACACCGGCGAGTTCTTCGCGTTCTGCCTGGACACCCTGCGCGGCCTGGGCCGGCGGCCGGTGCAGGTCCGCGAGTTCGTGCAGCAGGCCTGGTTCATCAGCTCGGTGTCGATCCTGCCCGCCGCGCTGGTGTCCATCCCGTTCGGCGCGGTCATCGCCCTCCAGCTCGGCTCGCTGGTCCGCCAGCTCGGCGCGCAGTCGTTCACCGGCGCCGCGTCGGTGCTCGCCGTGGTCCGCGAGGCCGGTCCGATCGTCACCGCGCTCATCATCGCCGGCGCCGGCGGCTCGGCGATCTGCGCCGACCTGGGCTCCCGCAAGATCCGCGAGGAGCTGGACGCCATGCAGGTCCTCGGCATCGACCCGATCCACCGTTTGGTGGTGCCCCGGGTGCTCGCCTCGATGCTGGTCGCCGTCCTGCTCAACGGGCTGGTCAGCGTCGTCGGGGTGACCGGCGGCTACACCTTCAACGTGGTGCTGCAGGGCGGCACGCCCGGGGCGTACGTGGCCAGCTTCCAGGCCCTCGGGCAACTACCCGACCTGCTGGTGGGCGAGGTGAAGGCGCTGCTGTTCGGCGCGGCCGCCGCGCTGGTCGCCTGCTACAAGGGGATGACCGCCAAGGGCGGACCGAAGGGCGTCGGTGACGCCGTCAACCAGAGCGTCGTCATCACCTTCATGCTGCTGTTCGCGCTGAACTTCCTCGTCACGGCCGTGTACTTCCAGGTCGTACCGCAGAAGGGAAGCTGACATGACCCCGCTGCGCTACCTCGACGACCTCGGCGGCCAGCTCGCCTTCCACCTGCGCGCCCTGGCCTGGGCGCCGCGTACCCTGCGCCGCTACAAGCGCGAGGTGATCCGGCTGCTGGCCGAGGTCAGCTTCGGCACCGGCGCGCTGGCCGTGCTCGGCGGCACCGTCGGCGTCATCTGCTTCCTCACCTTCTTCACCGGCACCGAGGTCGGGCTCCAGGGCTACCAGGCCCTCGACCAGATCGGCAGCAGCGCCTTCACCGGCTTCGTCTCGGCGTACTTCAACACCCGCGAGATCTCGCCCCTGGTCGCCGCGCTGGCCCTGTCCGCGACCGTCGGCTGCGGCTTCACCGCCCAGCTCGGCGCCATGCGGATCTCCGAGGAGGTCGACGCGCTGGAGGTGATGGGCGTGCCCTCCCTGCCGTTCCTGGTCACCACCCGGATGATCGCCGGCTTCATCGCCGTCGTCCCGCTGTACGTGATCGGGCTGCTCGCCAGCTACCTGGCCACCCGCACCATCGCGGTCGGCTACTTCGGACAGTCCGCCGGCACCTACGACTACTACTTCCACCTCTTCCTGCCGCCCGGGGACGTGCTCTGGTCCTTCGGCAAGGTGCTGGTGTTCAGCGTGATCGTGGTGCTGGTGCACTGCTGGTACGGCTACACCGCCCAGGGCGGACCGGCCGCCGTCGGCGTCGCCGTCGGGCGGGCCGTGCGGACCGCCATCGTCGCGGTCAACGTCGTCGACTTCTTCCTCTCCCTGGCCATCTGGGGCGCCACCACCACCGTCCGGATCGCGGGGTGACCATGCGACACCGTCTTCTCGGCATCGTCTTCATCGCCCTGCTGACCGCGGCGCTGACCGCCTCCGTGCTGCAGTACCGCAAGGCGTTCACCCCGGTCGACCGGGTCACCCTCCAGGCCGACCGGGCCGGCCTGCAACTCCTCGAAGGCGCCGACGTCAAGGTTCGCGGCGTCGTGGTCGGCGACGTCCGCTCGATCCGCAGCGACGGCGACGGGGCGGTCATCGGGCTCGCCCTCGACCCCGCCACCACCGGCCGGATCCCCGCCGACGTGACCGCCCGGCTGCTGCCGAAGACCCTCTTCGGCGAGCGGTACGTGGAACTCGTCCCGCCGACGGGCGGCACCGCCGACCCGATCCGCGACGGCGCGGTCATCACCCAGGACCGCAGCCGCACCGCGGTCGAGCTGGAGCGGGTGCTCGACCAGGCGCTGCCGCTGCTGCAGGCCATCCGCCCGGACCAGCTCGCCGCCACCCTCGGCGCGATCGCCACCGCGCTGGACGGGCGCGGCGACCAGCTCGGCGCCAACCTCACCCGGCTCGACGCGTACCTGCGGCAGCTCAACCCGCAACTGCCGACCATCACCGAGGACCTGCGCCAGCTCACCGCCGTGCTGGACAGCTACGACGCCGCGCTGCCCGACCTGCTCGCGTTGCTGCGTGACGTCACCGTCACCGCCGGCACGGTCAGCGACCAGCGCAGCCAGCTCGCCGCGTTCCTCGCCGACACCACCGACACCGCCGACACCACCCGCGGCTTCCTCGACCGGCACGGCGACCAGCTCATCCGGCTCGGCGACGTCAGCCGCCCGGTGCTGGAACTGCTCGCCACCTACGCCCCCGAGTACCCGTGCCTGGTGCACGGGCTGGTCGCCCTGCAACCGCGGGTGGAGGAGGTCTTCGCCGGCGGTCGGATGCACATCACCCTGGAGGTGACCCGCGACGGCGGCCCGTACGAGCGGGGCCGCGACGAGCCCGTCTACGCCGCCGACGACGGCCCGAACTGCCGGCACCTGCCGAACCCGCCGCTGCCCGCCCCGGAGGTGCCGGTCGCCGACGGCTACGACTACGGCGGCACCCGTACCCGACCACTCCTGCCGGTCGGCCTGCCGGCCGGCCCGGCGGCGCCCGGCACCGCCATGGGCCAGGCCGGCACCGGCGAGGAGCAGGCCCTGGTCAAGCCCCTCGTCGGTGGACTCACCGGCACACCCCCGGTCGAGGTGCCCGACATCGCGGTGCTGCTCTGGGGCCCGCTGCTGCGCGGTGCGGTGGTGAACGCCCGATGACCGGGAAGACGACCTCCGCGCTGGTCAAACTGGTGGTGTTCGCCGCCGTCACGCTGCTGGCCACCGGCCTGCTCGCCCAGACCCTCGGCGCGTTCCCACCCGACGGGGTCACCTACCGGGCCCGGTTCACCGACGTCACCGGCCTGCTCCCCGGCGACGACGTGCGCGTCGCCGGGGTCCGGGTCGGCAAGGTCGCCGACATCGCCGTGGTCGACGACACCGTCGCCGAGGTGGCCTTCACCGTCGACCGGGACGTGCCGGTGGCCGCCGGCGTCCGCGCCGCCATCCGCTACCGCAACCTGGTCGGCCAGCGCTACCTGGCGCTGACCGAGGGGCCGGGGGACGGGCGGCCGCTGCGGGCCGACGGGCTCATCCCGCTCACCCAGACAAGGCCCGCGCTTGACCTGACCGTGCTGTTCAACGGGTTCCGGCCGCTGTTCACCGCGCTCAACCCCGACGACGTCAACAAGCTCGCGTACGAGATCATCCAGGTTCTCCAGGGCGAGGGCGGCACGGTCGCCAGCCTGCTGCGGCGGACCGCGTCGCTGACCACCACCCTGGCCGACCGGGACGCCGTGATCGGCCGGGTGGTCACCAACCTCAACCAGGTCCTGGGCACCCTGGCCAGCCGCGACCGCGAGCTGGACCAGAGCGTCAGCCAGCTCCAGCAGTTCGTCTCCGGGCTCTCCGCCGACCGCACCGCCATCGGCGAGGCCCTGGTCAACCTCGGCGAGCTGACCGACACCACCGCGGGGCTGCTGCACGACACCCGGCCGCCGCTCGCCGCCGACGTCCGGGCCCTCGGCGACCTGGCCGGCACCCTCGACCGCAACTCGGCCGTCCTCGACGCCACCCTGGGCCGGCTGCCGCAGCGCTACGAGTCGCTGACCCGGGTCGCCTCCTACGGCTCCTGGTTCAACTTCTACCTGTGCGACTTCGACGGTCGGGTGGCCGTCGCCGGCCAGCCGCCGCTGACCACGCCCGGCGTCAGCGCCCCCGCCGCCCGCTGCGCCACCGGAGGTGCCCGGTGAAACCGTTCCGCGAACGCAACCCCGTCGTCGTCGGCGCGGTCGGCCTGGCCGTGATCCTCGCCGCGCTGCTCGGCGCCTTCCAGCTCGACCGGATCGCCGCGCTCACCGGCCGCACGTACCAGGCGGCGTTCCACGACGCCAGCGGGCTGGCCACCGGCAACGAGGTCCGGGTGGCCGGGGTGCGGGTCGGCATGGTCACGGCCGTGGAACTCGCCCGCGAACCGCAGCCGTACGTGCGGGTCCGCTTCCGGGTCGACGACGACGGCGTACGCCTCGGCAGGGACACCGGCGCCACCATCCGGATCAAGACCGTGCTCGGTCAGAAGTACCTCGCGTTGGCGCCCGCCGGCCCCGGCAGGCTGCCCGAGGACGGGCAGATCCCGCTCGACCGCACCGCCGCCCCCTTCGACGTGGTGCAGGCCGTCACCGGGCTGGCCGACACCCTCGACAAGGTCGACACCGACCAGCTCGCGCAGGCGTTCACCACCCTGTCCGAGACCTTCGCCGACACCCCGGCCAGCGTCGGCACCTCACTGACCGGGCTGTCCCGGCTGTCCCGCACCGTCGCCAGCCGGGACGCCGAACTGCGTGCCCTGCTCGCCCGCGCCCACACCGTCACCGGCGTCCTGGCGCAGCGCGACGAGGAGTTCCGCAAGCTCGTCACCGACGGGGAGAAGCTGCTCGCCGAGGTCAGCCGCCGCCGCGACGCCATCCATCAGCTCCTCGTCGGCACCGACCAGCTCGCCACCGAGCTGTCCGGACTGGTCGCCGACAACCGCGGCCAGCTCGAACCGGCGCTGCGCAAGCTGCGCGACGTGGTCGCCGTCCTGCAACGCAACCGCGACGACCTGGAGCAGACCATCCGGCGGATGGGACCGTTCGTCACCGCCTTCGCCAACGTGGTCGGCAACGGCCGCTGGTTCGACTCCTACGTCGATGGTCTGCTCCAGCCGTACCTGCCCACGACGGGAGGACGCTGATGCCCGGTCCCATCCAGCGCTGGCGACGCCCCCTCGCCGCGGCCACCGTCCTGCTCACCGCCGTCGCCGCCGGCGTCGTGGTGTGGCGCCACGAGACACCCCAGCGGCGGGTCGTCGCGTACTTCACCCGGGCCGTCGGGGTGTACCCGGGCTCGGACGTCCGGGTGCTCGGCGTCCGCGTCGGTGAGGTCGAGAAGGTCGTCCCGCAGGGCACCACCGTCCGGGTCGAGATGCGCTACGACCCGGCGCTGCGCGTCCCCGCCGACGCCCAGGCGCTGATCGTCCCGCCCAGCGTGGTCAGCGACCGCTACGTGCAGCTCACCCCGGCGTTCACCGGCGGACCCGACCTCGCCGACGGCGCCGAGATCCCGGTCGCGCGGACCGCCGCGCCGATGGAGATCGACGACATCTACGCCGCGCTGGACGAGTTCAACAAGACCCTCGGCCCGCAGGGCGCGAACGCCGACGGCGCCCTGTCCGACCTGGTCGCCACCGGCCGGGCCAACCTGGAAGGCAACGGCCAGCACCTGCACGACACGCTCGACGGGCTCTCCCGCGCGCTGGACACCCTCTCCACCGGGCGCGGCGATCTGTTCGGCACGGTGGTCAACCTGCAGCGCTTCACCACCACCCTGGCCCGCAGCGACGAGCAGGTACGCCGCTTCAACCAGCAGCTCGCCGACGTCGCCGAGCAGCTCGCGGGGGAGAAGGAGGAACTCGCCGCCGCCCTGCGCAACCTCGCCACCGCGCTGGCCGAGGTCACCACCTTCGTCCGGCAGAACCGGAGCGCGCTCACCTCCAACGTCACGGCGCTGGCCGACATCACCCGGGTGCTGGTCCGCCAGCAGCAGGCCATGATCCAGATCCTCGACGTGGCGCCCCTGGCCGTGGGCAACCTCAACCTCGCCTACAACCCCCGCTCCGGCACGCTCGACACCCGGGACAACGCCCTGGGCCCGTACGACCCGGCCACCTTCGCCTGTTCCCTGATCGTGGCCCAGCTCCCCACCGAGGTGCCGGCGAAGTGCACCGCGCTGGCGCAGACCCTGCACTCCCGTGGTCTGCCCCTCACCGACCAGCTGCGCAAGCTGCTCAAGCTGCCGCCCGGCGCCCCGGCGGCCGGCGGGTCCCCACCGGGCTCCGTCAGCTCCCCCGGTGCGCCGACCGCCGACGAGGCGCCGGGCGGCTCCACCACCACGAGCGACCCCACGCTCGGCGGCATCCTGCGGGGCTCGGCGTGACCGCCCGGCGGCTGCGCCTGCTGGCCGCCGCGCTCACCGTGGCGCTGCTGCCCGCCGGCTGCGGCCTGCCCGAGGTCGCCGACCTGCCGCTGCCCGGCGGCGAGCCGGCCGGCGACGGCTACACCGTCACCGCCGAGTTCTCCGACGTGCTCGACCTGGTGCCGCGCGCCGCCGTCAAGGTCGACGACGTCACCGTCGGCACGGTGGAGAAGATCTCCCTGTCCGGCTGGCACGCCCAGGTCCGGCTGCGCCTCGACCGCGCGGTGCGGCTGCCCGCCAATGCCACCGCCGCCGTGCGCCAGAGCAGCCTGCTCGGTGAGAAGTACGTGACCGTGGCGCCGCCGCCCACCGAGCCGGCCCGCGGCCGGCTCGCCGACGGTGACCTCATCCCGCTGTCCCGCACCACCCGCGGCGCCGAGGTCGAGGAGGTCCTGGCCGCCCTCGGCCTGCTGCTCAACGGCGGCGGCCTGGCGCAGCTCCAGACCATCAACGCCGAACTCGGCAAGGCCCTCGCCGGCCGCGAACCGGAGCTGCGGGACACGCTGACCCAGCTCGACACCTTCATCGGCGGACTCGACCGGCAGAAGGCGGACATCGTCCGCGCCATCGACGCGCTCGACCGGCTCACCGGCCGCCTCGCCCGCCAGCGGCAGGTGGTCGGGGACGCGCTGGACTCCCTCGCGCCCGGCCTGACCGTGCTGGCCCGGCAACGCGCCCAGCTCACCCGGTCGCTGACCGCCCTCGGCCAGCTCGGCACCGTCGGCACCCGGGTGGTCGAGCGCAGCCGGGAGGACACCGTGGCCAGCGTGCAGGCTCTGAAACCGATCCTGGAACAGCTCGCCCGGGCCGGCGACGACCTGCCGAAGTCGCTGGACTTCATGCTCTCCTACCCGTTCCCGCCGAACGTCACCGGCGCGATCGTCGGCGACTTCGTCAACCTCTCCGTCACCGCCGACCTGGACGCCGCGAGCATCCTGGCCAACCTGGTGGCCGCCGCGCCCGCCCCGGCGACGGGTGCCCCCCGCACCAAGGCCCCGAGCGCGTCCCGGCCGCCGGTCACCGGCCCGGCGGTCCCCGGCGGCACACCCGGCGGGGTCCTTCCCGAGCTGCCGCTGAAGTGTCTGCCGGAGCTGACGGACTTCCCGGCCACCTGGACCCCGCCCAAGGAATGCGGACTGCCGGAGGGCTGCCAGCTGCTCAAGCCCGGCTCGACGGTGCCCCTCGGCGGGCTGCTGCTCCCCAAGGGCATCGTGCCCGCCGGCACCGCGCTGCCCGCCGGCACCGAACTGCCGGACGGCACCGTGCTCACCGCCGATTGCGTGCTGCCGCTGACCGGAGCCGTCACCGGACAGATCGGCGGGCTGACCGACATGCTGGGTGGAGGGCTGATCCGATGATCGGACGTACCACGAAACTCCAGGTCATCGCCTTCGTGCTGGTGAGCGTCCTGGGCATCGGCTACGTCGGGATCCGCTACGTCGGCCTCGGCGACAAGCTGCTCGGCGCCGGCTACCTGGTCCACGTCGACCTGGCCCGCGCCGGCGGCCTGTTCGCCAACGCGCCGGTCACCTACCGCGGGGTGCCCGTCGGCCGGGTCACCGCCGTCGGACTGCACGGCGACGGCGTCCGCGCCGACCTGCGCATCGACCGGGGCGTCCGGGTGCCCGAGGCGCTGCGGGCCGTGGTCGCCCAACGGTCGGCCGTGGGGGAGCAGTACCTCGACCTGCGGCCCGACCGCGACGGCGGGCCGTACCTGGCCGACGGCGCGGTCATCCCGGCCGACCGGACCGGCCTCCCGCTCGCCCCGGAGACCCTGCTGACCAACCTGGACGCCCTGGTGCGCTCGGTCGGCCCGGACGACCTGACGGTGCTGATCACCGAGCTGGGCACCGCGTTCGAGGGCAACGAGCAGGCCCTCGCCCGGATCCTCGACTCCGGTGACGCCCTGCTCACCGAGGCCGACACCCGGCTGCCCGAGACGCTCGCCCTGATCCGCGACGCGCGTACCGTGCTCACCACCCAGGCGGAGTCCGCCGAGGCGCTGCGCCGCTGGTCGGCCGGCCTGGCGCAGCTCGCCGCCACGCTCCGCGCCGCCGACCCGGACCTGCGCAAGCTGCTCGCCGTCGGGCCGCCGGCCGGCACCGAACTGCGCGCGCTGCTGCGCGGCCTGGAACCGGACATCGGAACCCTGCTCGGCAACCTGGTCACCGTCAACGGGATCGCCGCCCGCCGCCTGCCCGGCATCGAGCAGCTCCTGGTGGTCTACCCGATCGCGGTGGCCGGCGGGTTCACCGTCACCCCCGGCGACGGCACCGCCCACCTCGGACTCGTGCTCAACGTCAGCGACCCGCCGTCCTGCGTCTACCACGGCGGCGGCACCCGCTGCAGTGCCCGGGACCGCGCCGCCGGGGGGAGCGCCCGGGGCGCCGGGAACGCGCCCCGCCCGTCCGGCGCCGACCCGGCGCCACCCGCCGCCGAGGAGGAGACCACCCCGGGGTACGACCCCGCGACCGGCCTGGTGCTCGGCTCCGACGGCGCACCGCTGCAGTTCGGCGGCACCGGCGGGCAGTACCGCACGGCCGGCGACCAGTCCTGGAAACAGCTGTTGCTCGCCGGGCTGACCCCGTGACCGGCGTACCGGAGGAGGTGGCGGTGACCAGCCGCAGGAACACCACATTCAGAGTCATCAAGGGCGCGAAGGCCGGTGGCCCGACCCCGGCGCGCCGGCGCGTGGTCACCGTGCTCCGCCCGGCCGAGCCGATCGAGCAGGTGCTGGAACGCCTCGACCAGGAGCCGGTCGAGGACCCCGCGGAAGCCGGCGACCTCACCGTGATCGGCGACCCCGCGGAGGTCGAGGACCTGCCCGAACCCGCCGACGAGCCGCGCCGCCTCGCCGGTCGCCGCCACCCGTCCGTCCAGGTGGTCCGGAACCCGCGGGCCGGATCCGACGAGGACACCGGATCCGCCCCCGCGGCGGACCCACGCCAGCCGGCCCGGTCCGGCGGCGCGCACCGCGGCCGCGTCCGCACCGCCCTGCTCGTCGTGCTGCTCGCCGCCGCCCTGGCCGGCGCCGGCGTCTACGGCCACCGCTGGTACGTCGACCGGGCCACCGACCAGGCGCACCGGGAGGCCGTCGCGGCCGCCCGGCAGGCCGCCGTCAACTTCGTCTCGGTCAGCGCCGCCAGCGTCGACCGGGACCTGCAACGCGTCACGGCCGGGGCCACCGGCGACTTCAAGGACGAGTTCACCCGCGGCCAGGCGCAGGTCCGCACCGCCGTGGTGGAGAACAAGGTGCAGTCGCAGGGCAGCGTGCTCCGCGCCGGCCTGGTCTCCGGGGACCGCCGGCACGCGGTGGTGCTGGTGGCCGTCGACGCCACGGTGAAGAACGTGAAGGCGCCCGATGGCCGCCCGTCGCACTACCGCATCCAGCTCGACCTGGTCCGGGACCGGGACTCGGGCGAGTGGCTGGTGTCCAAGCTCCAGTTCGTCGGCTGACCGGAGGAGAAGACCATGCGTGTCCCGACCGTGCTGCGCCGGCGCCCCGCGCGGCTGCGATCCGTGCCCGTGCTCGTCCTCGCGATCGTCCTGGCGGCGGTCGTGGCCCTCGCCGGCTGGTACGGCGACCACCGCGCCGGCGCGCGCGACCAGGCCGTACGGCAGGCCCTGGCCACCGCGCCCGCCGCCGCCAAGGCCCTCTTCTCGTACGACTACCGCACCTTCGACGACAGCGTCGCCAACGGGCGCAGCTTCGCCACCGGCGCTTTCGCCGACGAGTACGCCCAGACCACCGCCGCGCTCAAGCAGACGGCCACCAAGCAGCAGGCGGTCGTGCTGGCCGAGGTCTCGGCCACCGGCGTGGTCAGCGCCGCGGCGGACCGGGTCGAGCTGCTGCTCTACCTCAACCAGTACCGGCGCAACGTGACCACGGCGGGGGAGAAGGTCGATCAGAACCGGGTCGTGCTCACCATGGTCCCGGTGGGCGGCGAGTGGAAGGTCGTCAAGGCCACCGCGATCTGACCGGCGGGCTTGCCGGCGTCTGCTAACTGTGGCGGCGTGTCCGTAACCGACCACGCCCCGGCCGCGCCGCCCGGCCCGCCCCGGACGGGCCCCGGATGCGGCCGGCGCCCGGGTTCCGGGGCCGCCGTCCGGCGGTGGGAAGCACCCGTTGCGCCGATGGACGCCAGCCCCGGCGGGACCAGAATGATCGGCGAGACGGGGGCCGACACCCGTCCCTGGAGCGCCGTGGGGTTCGTCGCATGAGCGGCTGGCAGCTGTCCGGCTACACGCCGGTCCGTCGGCTCGGCGCCGGCGCGTCGGGCAGCGTCATGCTCGCCACCCACGACGCCACCGGCACCCCGGTCGCCATCAAGTACCTGGTGCGCGACATCGGCGACGACCCGTCCTTCCGGAGCGCCTTCCGCGAGGAGGCGCGGCTGCTCGGCGAGATCGACGACCCGCACGTCTCCCGGCTGTACGAGTACGTCGAGTCTCCCGGCGGCGCGGCCATCGTGATGGAGCTGGTCAACGGGGTGTCGCTGCGGCAGATGCTGCGCGCGCACGGCCCGACCACGCCCGAGTCGGCGCTCTGCGTGCTCAAGGGCTCGCTCGCCGGGCTCGCCGCCGCGCACGCCCACGGCGTCGTGCACCGCGACTACAAGCCGGAGAACGTGCTGGTCACCGGCGAGGCGCTGAGCAAGCTCGCCGACTTCGGCATCGCCATGCCGGTCGGCCGGGGTTCCGACACCACCGTCTCCGGCACACCCCGCTACATGGCCCCCGAGCAGTGGACCGGTGCCCCGGCCAGCCCGGCCTGCGACATCTACGCCGCCACCGCGACCTTCTTCGAGTGCCTCACCGGCCGCCCCCCGTACCAGGCGGGGGACCTGTTGGCCCTGCGCGAGCAGCACGCCTCCGCGCCGATCCCCACCGACCCGGCCCCGGCGCCGGTGCACGACCTGCTCCGGCACGGGATGGCCAAGCAGCCCGCCGACCGCCCGCAGCCCGCCCAGGTCTTCCTGGAGCTCCTCGACCGGGTGGCCGGCGCGGCGTACGGCCCGGACTGGGAGCGGCGCGGGCTGCGTGAGCTGGCCCGCCGGGCCGCCCTGCTCGCCGCGCTGTGGCCGTTCCCGGACGGCACCGGTGGCGCCACCAGCCTGGCCAGCACCGTGCTCGGCGCGGGCGCGGCGCCGGTCCGCCGTGGCCTGTTCCGCCGGGGCCGGAAGCGGACCGCGCTGGTCGGCGGCGCCCTCGTCGCGGCCCTGCTGGCCGGCGGCGCCGGCTACCGGTACGCCGCCCAGGACGACCCCGCCGTCGCGGCGGCCCCGCCCGCCCCGGCCGGCGTCGACCCGGCCGCGACCGACCCGCAGAGCAGCAGCCCGACCGACGCCGGCACGCCGAGCCCCACCCCCGGCCCGAGCGGGTCGGCCAGCCCCACGCCGGCGGCGGCCCCGAGCGCCACGCCCAGCCGGTCCCGGCCCGCCACGCCAACCCGTTCCCCGGTGCGCACCACCGCGCCGGTGCCGACCCCGTCGACCAGCACCCCGCCGCCGGACGGCACCGCCCCCACCGTCGGCGACGTCACAGCCAACCCCGGTCAGCTGGAGCCCAAGGGTTGCCCGTACGGCTACCAGACGAGCACGGTCGCCGCCAAGGTCACCGACGACCGCAGCGGCCCGGCCGCCCTCGAGGTCAGCTTCCGCTACACCCTGGAGGGCGTCACCGCGACGGTCGGGATGAGCTCGGCCGGTCGCGGCGTGTTCCGGGGGACTCTGGGCCCGCTGCCGGCGCCGAGGCAGAGCAGCCGGATCCCCGTCCAGGTCACCGCCGTCGACGCCGCCGGCAACACCGCCACCTCGGCGTCCCCGGTGTACGTGACCCTCTACAACTACTGCAGCCCCGGCTAGGAGAGTCGACGTGCCCGCTACCAACCGATCCACCGCGGCCCGGGGACGGCTCGGGTGACCCGGCCGGAGGAGCCCACCGAGGCGTTGACCACCCGGCCGCTGCCCGTCGACCCGGGGGCGACCGTCGACCTCGACCGCACCCTGCCGGTCGGCGGCGCCGAGCCCACCGTGCCCCTCGCCGCCACCGATGCCACGGTGCACCTCGCCGCCACCGACGCCACCGTCCACCTCGGCGCACCGGAGCGGACCGCGCACCTCGGCGGGCCGACCGCCGCCGAGCCGGCCGTCCACTTCGCCGCGACGGCCGACCCGCGGCCCACCACGGCCGGCCCCACCCTGGCCGCGACCGCTCCGGCCACCGCTGGGACCGGTGGCGCGACCGGCGCGTACCCCCGGACCACGGGGGAGGCGCGGGCGGCGACCGGCGCCGCGCAGCCGGCACCCGGCGGCGAAGTGCGCTTCGGGCCCGGCGTGCCGGTCACGCCGCCGGCCGCCCCCGCCTGGCCGACCGTGGCCGGGGCGCGCCGGCCACGGCCGCTGTGGCGCCGGGTGGTCTCGGCGCTCTCCACTCTGCTCACGGCCGCCCTCCTCGTGGTCGTCGGGCTCTACCTGTGGCAGCGGCTCAGCCCGCTGGAGGTCGAGGGCGTCAGCGTGGCCGTGCCGCAGCCGGCCGGCGAGCGCTGCGACGTCACCGTCGACGTGGTGGCCACCGTGCGGACCAACGGCCGGGGCGGGGTGATCCGGTATCAGTGGCTCCGCTCGGACGCGCCGCCGGGCGCCCTGCTCACCGAGCGGGTCGGCCGGGGCCAGCGCACCGCCACGCTCACCCTCAAGTGGACGTTCAGCGGCGTCGGCGCCACCACCGGGACCGCCACCGTCAACCTCGTCGAGCCGTCGCCGGTGCAGGCCGGCACGCAGGTCGCCTACCGCTGCCGGCGGGGCTGACCGCGTTTCTCCGCACGGCGCTCCGGGTAGGTCAAAGCGGACTGACCTGAACCTGCCTGTGCCAGGAGGCCGTAGATGAGAGACAATTTCGGCAACGCGGTGGGCGACGCGTTTCGCTCGGTGATGCTGTTCCTGCCCAAGGCGGTCGCGTTCATCGCGATCCTGGTGGTCGGCTGGCTGATCGCCAAGGCCGTGCTCAAGATCGTGGACAAGGTCCTCGAGCGGCTGCACTTCGACCGGGCCGTCGAGCGCGGCGGCATCAAGACCGCCCTGGCCCGCTCGAGGTACGACGCCAGCGACATCGTCGCCAAGCTCGCCTACTACGCGGTGCTGCTGGTCACCCTGCAGCTCGCGTTCGGCATCTGGGGCCCGAACCCGATCTCGGACCTGATCTCCGGGGTCGTCGCCTGGCTGCCCCGGGCGTTCGTGGCCATCGTCATCGTGGTGGTCGCCGCGGCCATCGCGAAGGCGGTCAAGGACATCATCTCCAGCGCCCTCGGCGGCCTCTCCTACGGCCGGATCCTGGCGAACATCGCCTCGGTGTTCATTCTGGGCCTGGGCATCATCGCCGCGCTCAACCAGATCGGCGTGGCCACCGCGGTGACCACCCCGGTGCTGATCGCCGTCCTCGCCACCGTGGGCGGCATCCTGGTCGTCGGCGTCGGCGGCGGCCTGGTCCGTCCCATGCAGAACCGGTGGGAGAGCTGGCTGGCCCGCGCGGAGGAGGAGTCGCGGACCATCGCCACCCACGCCCGGGCGTACCAGGCCGGCCGGCGGGACGTCGAGTCCCGGCTGAGCGAGCCGACCAGCCCGTACGCCGAGGCCGAGCTGACCCAGCCGGTCGCCCGGGACGGATCGGTGGTGCCCACCGCGCCGGCGTACGCCGGCTCGGAGCTCACCCAGCCGACCACGCCGCGCCAGCCCACCGCCGAGCAGGCGGCGGACAGCGAGGCCACGATGATCCTGCCGACGGCGGACGCGGAGAAGTTCCGCCGCTGACCGTCCGCGCCACCACCGGGGCGGGACCCGATCGGGTTCCGCCCCGGTTTCCGTGCCGAACCAGCATCGACTGAAGCCACGATGTGCCACGTCGGCCCGAGACGCGGGTCAGCAGCGCCCATGACCTCGGAAGCAGCCCGACCAGACCACGACGCAGCCGGTTCTCAGCCCGGCCGCGCCTCCAAGAGCATCTTCAATCTCGCCAGGTCCTTCCGGTTCGCCCGGCGCATCGCGCCGGCGAGAACCGGTGCGGCGATCGTCGCGAAGCCGCTCGGCTCGCCGCGGTTGCGCAAGGTCATCCGGGTACGCTCCGGGCCCTGCGGCGTCCATTCGTAGCTGGTTTCCATCGGAAACGGGCCCTCGGCGGTCCGCATGACGAGCCGCTCGTCGGGTACCAGCTCGACGATCTCGTACGTGTAGGCCAGCCGCCGCCCGAGGAAATGCGCTACGAAGGCGACCCGGGAGCCGACCTGCAACGGCGGGGACGTCTGCCACTCGACGGAGCTGATGTTGACGTACCACGCGGGGGCGTTCGACGGGTCGCCCGCGTAGGCGGCCACCTCGCCGAGCGGGCGATCGATCACCACTTCGGACCGCACATCCACTGGCACGGAAGCCTCCTTCGGTTCGCTCCATCGTCGCAGTCGGCGCGCGGCGATGTCGCGGGCCGCACGATCGGCCGATGCCGGTTAGCATCAGGCGCATGACCTGGCGATGTTGATCCCGCCCTAGAGGCCGTGGCCGCGGGCCGCCGCGGACGCCGTACGTCCGGTGTCCGTTTCGTCCCCGTGGGAAGGCCTCATGATCGTCACTCCTGCGCGCGTACCGGCGACCCGCCCGCTGGCGGCCACGCTCTACGGCTACGCGTTCCTCACCGACTTCGTCCTGCTCTATCCGCTGTACGTGCTGCTGTTCGCCGACACCGGGCTGTCGGTCGGGCAGATCTCCTCGCTCTTCGTGATCTGGTCGGCCACCGGCATCCTGCTGGAGGTGCCCTCCGGCGCCTGGGCCGACGCGGTGTCCCGGCGGCTGCTGCTCGCCCTGGCCCCGCTGCTGCCCGCGGTCGCCTTCGCCCTCTGGGTGTTCGTCCCGTCCTACCCGGCGTTCGCCGTCGGCTTCGTGCTCTGGGGGGCGGGCGGGGCGCTGCGCTCCGGCGCCCTGGAGGCGCTGGTCTTCACCGAGCTCGACCGGCTCGGCGCCGCCGACCGCTACGCCCGCCTCATGGGCCGGGCCCGCACCGCGGACGTGGCCGCCGCGGCGGCCTCCGGGGCGCTGGCCGGTCCGGTCTTCGCCCTCGGCGGCTACCCGGCGGTCGGCGTGGCCAGCATCGGGGCCTGCCTGCTCGCCGCGGCCGTGGCGACCCGGTTCCCGGAGCACCGCGCGGTCCCGGCCGCGGGGCCCACGGCGGGCGCCGGCGGACCCGGGCCGGACGACGGCGACGACGAACCGGGCTGGCTGGCCAGCCTGCGCGCCGGCCTGGCCGCGGCCCGCGCCGACCGCACGGTCCGCGCGGCCCTGCTGCTCGTCCCGGCGGTGACCGCCGTCTGGGGCGGCCTCGACGAGTACACCGGCCTGCTGGCCCGGGACACCGGCGTCTCCGAGGCCACCGTGCCGCTGCTGCTCCTGCTGCTCTGGGGCGGGATGACCGTGGGCGGGCTGCTCACCCCGGTGGGGGAGCGGCTGACCACCGGCGGGTACGCCGGGCTGCTGGTGCTCGCCGCGTCGACGCTGGCGGTGGGCGCCCTGCTCGGCCGCCCGGCGGGGTTCCTGCTGCTCGCGGTGGCGTTCGCCGCGTTCCAGCTCGCCACGGTGCTGGCCGACGCCCGGTTGCAGGCACGGATCACCGGGACCGCGCGGGCCACGGTCACCTCGGTGGCCGGGATGGCGACCGACCTGACCATCGTCGCGTTCTACGGCGCGTACGGGCTGGTCGCCGGCGCGGCGGGCAACGCGCTCGCCTTCGCGCTGGCCGCGGTGTCCTACCTGGCGGTGGCGCTCTGGCTGGCCGCGCGGCGTGGGGCCGTCGACGCCCGGCGAGGCGGACCGCCGCCGGCTGCCGGTGCGGTGGGTGATCCCGGCCGGCCGGCAAATCGGCAGTTACCGGAAAAGAGTTCGCCGTCCTGACTACGGTAGGTGCGCAAGGCGGTCAGCGGAACGCGGCCCGGCCCGTGCCACGACGGTCCGCGGCGGTGGGCTGGCCGGGCAGGGCCGACCCCGGAGGCGATACCGGTGACGATGGAAGCAGAGCGCACCCTGCGGGAGGAGGAGCTCACCCGGCTGGGTGAGCTCGCCGCCCAGCTCCGAGTGGACGCGATCCGGAGCAGCACCCGGGCCGGATCGGGGCACCCGACGTCCAGCCTGTCCGCCGCCGACCTGCTCGCGGTGCTGATCTCCCGGCACCTGCGCTACGACTGGTCGTACCCGGGCAACCGGGCCAACGACCACCTGATCTTCTCCAAGGGCCACGCCTCGCCCCTGCTGTACGCGGTCTTCCGGGCGGTGGGCGCGATCAGCGAGCAGGAACTGATGGACACCTACCGGCAGTCGGGGTCGCGCCTGCAGGGCCACCCCACCCCGGTCCTGCCCTGGGTGGATGTCGCCACCGGTTCGCTCGGCCAGGGGCTGCCGGTCGGCGTGGGCATCGCGCTGGCCGGCCAGTACCTCGACCAGCTGCCGTACCACGTCTGGGTGCTCTGCGGCGACAGTGAGATGGCCGAGGGCTCCATCTGGGAGGCCCTGGACAAGGCCGGACACTACGGCCTGCGCAACCTCACCGCGATCGTCGACGTCAACCGGCTCGGCCAGCGCGGGGCGACCGAGCTGGAGTGGGACCTGGACACCTACCGGCGCCGGGTCGAGGCGTTCGGCTGCCAGGGGATCGTGGTCGACGGCCACGACCTGGTCGCCGTCGACGAGGCGCTGGGCCGGGCCCGGCAGGCGACGGGACCGACCGTGGTGCTCGCCCGGACGGTCAAGGGCAAGGGCGTGCCCGAGATCGAGAACAAGCCGGACTGGCACGGCAAGGCGCTGAAGCCGGACATGGCCGAGCGGGCCGTCGCCGCGCTGGGCGGCGTCCGCCAGATCCGCGTCACCGCGCCGCCGCCCGAGCCGGTGCCGGCGGCCGGCGCGCCGGCCCCCGCCGAGCCACCCGCCCTGCCCGAGTACCCCAAGGGGGAGAAGGTGGCCATTCGCAACGCGTACGGCGACGCGCTGCGCGCGCTGGGCGCCCGCCGGGACGTGGTCGCCCTCGACGGCGAGGTCAGCGACTCCACCCGCGCGGACAAGTTCGGCGAGGCGTACCCGGACCGGTTCTTCGAGATGTTCATCTCCGAGCAGCAACTGGTCGCCGCCGCGGTCGGGCTCCAGGTGCGCGGCTACCGCCCGTTCGCGGCGACCTTCGCCGCGTTCCTGTCCCGCGCCTACGACTTCATCCGGATGGCCGCCATCTCCCAGGCCGACATCGTGCTGGCCGGCTCGCACGCCGGCGTGGAGATCGGCCCGGACGGCCCCTCCCAGATGGGGCTGGAGGACCTCGCCGCCATGCGCGCCGTGCAGGGCTCCACCGTGCTCTATCCGAGCGACGCCGTCTCCTGCGCTGCCCTCGTCGCCCAGCTCGTCGACCGCGAGGGGGTCAGCTACCTGCGCACCACCCGGGGCAAGTACCCGGTGCTCTACGACAGCGGCGACGTCTTCCCCGTCGGCGGCAGCAAGCTGCTCCGCGACGGCGACGACGTCACGCTGATCGGCGCCGGGGTGACGGTGCACAACTGCCTCGCCGCCGCCGACGAGCTGGCCCGCGAGGGGATCGACAGCCGGGTCATCGACCTCTACTCGGTCAAGCCGGTCGACCGGCAGCGGCTGCTGGACGCCGTCCGCGCGACCGGCGGGCGGCTGGTGGTGGTCGAGGACCACTATCCGGAAGGGGGACTGGGCTCCGCCGTCCTCGAATCGCTGGCCGACCTCGCCGAGCCGGTGCGGGTCAGCCACCTCGCGGTACGCGGACTGCCCGGCTCCGCGACGCCGACCCAGCAGATGAACCAGGCGGGGATCGGGGTGGACGCCATCGTCCGGGCGGCACGCGCCCTGGGGTGACGGTCCCCGTCGTTTCACCCCCCTCTGCGCGGGTACCCGCAGGTCCGGTCCGAGAGGGGGTCCCAGGTGAACCACACGGAGTTCATCCAGTTGGTGGCGGCGAAACCGCAGATGTCACCGGCGCAGGCCGAGCCGATCACCCGTGCCACGCTCGAGACGCTGGCGGAACGGATCACCGGCGGACAGGCGCGCGACCTCGCGTCGCAGCTTCCCCAGGAACTGAAGGGGTGTCTCAGCTTCGCCGGGGTGAATCCCGAACCGTTCGGGCTGCCGGAGTTCCTCGAACGGGTGCAGGCCCGGGCGGCGGTGGAGCTCCAGGCGGCGACCGACGGCGCCCGCGCCGTGTTCGACACGTTGCGGGAGACGATCAGCGCCAAGGAGTACGGGGACTTCATCGACCAGTTGCCGCAGGACTTCTGGCAGCTGACCGGGCCGTCGGTCAACCGGATGGAAACCCGCCGGGTCGGCACCTGATCGGGGGACCGGCGGGATCACCGCCGCAACCGGATCTCGGCCGGTTCGCGGTCGCTGCGCAGCCCCTTCCAGGAGGGGTGCCGGAGCCGCTGGTCCGGGGTCCAGGACCGAAAGGTGACGTCCCCGACCAGGACCGGGTCCACCCAGACGGCGTGCCGCGCGTGCTCGCGCGGAACCGGGGCGTCGAACGGCGGGTCCCGTCGGGTCAGCGGCTCCAGCCGGCGCTGGAGGTCGCGCAGCACGGTCTGGGTGAAGCCGGTGCCGACGTGCCCGACATAGACCAGCCGGTCGTCCGGGTCGTACATGCCCAGCAGCAGGGAGCCGATGGTGCCGGAGCGCCGGCCGGCGCCCGGTTTCCAGCCGCCCACGACGACCTCCACGGTGTCGTTGAGCGGCACCTTGACCCAGGCGGACGCGCGGCGGCCGGGCTCGTACGTCGAGCGGAGTTGCTTGGCGACCACCCCTTCGAGGCCGAGCTCCGCCGCCGCCGTGGCCAGATCCCGGCCGGCGTCGCCGGTCCAGTAGGGCGGGGTGTCGACGCCGTCGCCGCTGAGCTCCAGCTCCTGCAACGCGCTGCGGCGTTCGGTGTACGGCAGGGACGTGGTGTCCCGCCCGTCCAGGTACAGCAGATCGAACAGGTAGATCCGTACCGGAGTGGCGCTGACCAGCGCGGCGGCCGGCGCCCGGACGTGCATCCGGCGCTGCAGCGCCGAGAAGCTGGGCCGGCCCGCGCCGTCGAGCGCCACGATCTCCCCGTCGAGCACCGCCCGCCGCCCGGCCAGCAGCGTCGCCAGCTCGCCCAGCTCCGGGTAGGCCCGGGTGACGTCCCGGTCGTTTCGGCTGAGCAGCCGGAGCCCCTTGTCGACGTA
This sequence comes from Micromonospora sp. NBRC 110009, assembly GCF_030518795.1. NCBI lineage: Bacteria > Bacillati > Actinomycetota > Actinomycetes > Micromonosporales > Micromonosporaceae > Micromonospora > Micromonospora soli. The sequence goes on from NZ_CP130427.1 coordinate 5,749,591, forward strand.
GGCGATCGCCCGGACGCCGTCCCACTTGAACTCGTAGCCCCAGCCGGGCCCGGTCGGCAGGGCGCCGCTGGAGGCGAGCATCGGCGGCACGAGCGTCGGCATCCTGGCAGCCACGTCTCGATCCTGGCCGACCTCGCCCGGGGGTGACGCCGTTTCCGGCCTTCTGCCCGGACGGCCGCGCAGGCCACCGTTTGTGGCGGTCACCGCTGGGTAGCCACGGACGCTGTCTCCCGGACGGGAAGGTGGGACATGGCGGAGCTGGAGTTCTTCGAGAAGGTGGCCGCACGGGCGGGGGTGCCGGCGGCGACCGCCCGATCCCTGACCGAGGCCACCCTGCGGACGCTCGCCGAACGGATCAGCGGCGGCGAGGCCGCGGACCTGGCCGACCACGTGGCGCACGAGCTGCGCCCGCTGCTGGCCCGGGCCCGCCCGGAGGAGCCGCAGGTGTTCGGGTACGACGAGTTCCTGCGGCGGGTGGTGGAGCGGGCCGGGACGACGCCGGACGTCGCCGAGCGGGGCGCACGGGCCGTGCTGCAGACCTTGCACCGGGTGGTGGGGCACCAGGAGTTCGAGCACGCGTTGGCGCAGCTGCCGAAGGAGATCGGGGCCCTGGCCCAGCCGGTGCCCCGCGCGCCCTGACCGGTGGGGGATCGGCCGGCCATTAGGCTGGGTCGATGGATGTTCTGAGCTTCGACCGACACCGTGCCGAGATCGTCGCGCAGAGCGATCTGCTCCGTGCCCACCTCGACGGCGCCGACCTGACCACGCCCGTGCCCTCCTGCCCGGGCTGGAACGTCGGCCAGTTGGCCCGGCACCTCGGCGGGGGCCAGCAGTGGGCGGCGGAGGTGGTCCGCACCCGGGCCGCCGAGCCGCCCTCCGACGCCCACTTCCGCGACCTGTCGCCCTACGCCGACGAGGATCCGGCGGTGGTCGGGCCGTGGCTGGTCGAGGGCGCCGCGGGACTGGCCGAGGCGCTCACGGCGGCCGGCCCCGAGGTGACCACCTGGACGCCGCTGCCGGTGCCGGCTGCCGGGGCGTTCTGGGCCCGCCGGTTCGCCCACGAGACGCTGCTGCACCGCGCCGACGCCGCCCTCGCCCTTGGCGTCGACTTCGCCGTCGACCCGGCGGTGGCCGTCGACGCGCTGGACGAGTGGATGGAACTGGGCTCCCTGCCGCAGATGTTCGACTTCCACCCGCATCGGCGCGAGCTGCTCGGGCCGGGCCGTACCCTGCACCTCCACGCCACCGACCTGCCGGCGGCGGCCGGCGCGGAGTGGCTGGTCGACCTCACCGGCGACACCCTGGCCTGGCGGCGGGCGCACGAGAAGGCCGCGGTGGCCGTCCGTGGGCCGGTGAGCGAGCTGCTGCTGCTCGTCTACGGCCGGCGGCCGGTCGACACCGCCGTCGTCGAGGTCCTCGGCGACGCCAAGCTGCTCGACTTCTGGCTGGAGCGGGTCGCCTTCGGCTGACGGCGGTCCGGCGGCCATCGACCGCCGGCGCCACCACCGGCTCAGCCGGGCAGATGCACGAACGACCACTGGTGGCCGTCGAGGTCCCGGAACCCGCGCATGTACATGAAGCCGAGGTCCTGCCCCGGGCCCAGCGACGTGCCGCCCGCGACGACCGCCAGGTCGACCAGGTCGTCCACCCGCTCCCGCCGGTCGACGCCCAGGCCGACGATCACCTCCCGGCTGGTCGAGGTGTCGCAGACCTCGGCCCCGGCGAACGCGGCGAAGGCCACCGGCGTGTGCAGGATGAGGTGGGTGGTCCCGCCGAGGGTGAGTTGGGCGCTGTCGCCGCCCGGCTGAAGGGGACCGGCGGTGAACCCCAGCGCGGTGAAGAACTCGATCGCCCGGTCGAGGTCGCGTACCGGCAGGTTGACGAAGGTGGCGACGCTCATCGGACCGCCTCCGTCGACTCCAGCACCTGCTTCAGGGCGGCGAGCCGGTCCCGCCAGTACGTCTTCAACCGCTCGGCCTCCTCGGCGTCGGTCAGCTTCTCGTGCAGGACGGCCACCCGGGCCTTGGCCTCGCCCAGCGGGGTGAAGCCGACGGCGATCCGGGTCGGCCCGCCGGCCCAGTCCGCCCGGAAGGTCTTCGGTGCGGTCGCCGTCCGAACCCGCAGGTCCACCTCGGGCAGCCACCGGCGGCGCAGCGTCTCGTCGGCGAACGCGTCGAAGAGCACCGCCACCGGTACGGCCACCGTCCGGCTCCCGGAGGTCTCGAAACCACCACCCCGGCGCTGGCCGGGGGCGCGCAGGCCGCGGGCCTGCTCGTACCCGACGGTGATGGTCTGCGCCCACCAGCCCGGCACCTCGTGCACGGTGACCAGCCAGTGGGCGATCTCGGTGTGGGTCCGTTCGACCGCGCCCCACGCGTCGAGCCGGGCGAACCAGGCGTCCCAGTCGTCTCCGGTGCGCTCGCGCAGCAGCGCGGCGGAGACCCGGTCCAGCTGGCTGCGGCTGCGCGCGGCGTCCGTGGTGGCGGTGGTCGGGGCGGCCGGCGTGGTCCTGGTGAGCAGGTGCCGGCGGGCGGTCGTGTAGCTCTCGCCGGTCCTGGCCATCCGGGCGCGGACCCGGGACTTGAACGACTTCTGACTCGTCATCACATGCTCCCTGTCGACGGCGCGGTCGCAGGGGACTCACGCTCCCGTCGACCCCGCCGTGGGCATGTGGCGTGTGTCGGTGGGCCAGTTGGCACCGCGTCCCGAGGGCTCGGGGCCCCCTTTGCCTCCGCGGGGCCGGTGGCGTGAGCACCGGGCTGGAGGTGAGGCGCAGGACTGCGCCGTGGCCAGCCTACGCCATCCGCCGCCCGGGGTGGGGGAGGTCAGCTCACCGGCCGGGCTCGGCCGCCTGCTCCCACATCGACTTCATCTCGTCGAAGGCCTGCTCCATGATCTGCACCATGGCCCGGCGGGCCCGCTCCCCGTCGCGGTGCTGGAGCGCCTGGGCCACCTCGGCGTGCAGCTGCAACGCCTGCTGGTCGGGGTGGTGCGGCATCAGGTGGTAGTGGTGCCGGCCGGTGAGCACCTCGGCGACCAGTTCCTGCAGCTTCACGAACATCTCGTTGCCGGAGGCGACGAGGACCCGCCGGTGAAAGTCGATGTCCAACCGGAGGAACCGCTCCTCGTCGCCGGCCTCGCCGGCGGCCCACATCTTCGCGGCGATGCCGACCAGGTCGCTGGCCTCGTCGGGGGAGATCCGGCTCGCCGCCAGCCAGGCGGCGTGCGGCTCGATCGCGGTCCGCAGCTCGGTGATCGAGCGCAGCTGCGCCATCCGCCCGGCGGAGGCGAGCCGCCAGCGGATCACCTGCGGATCGAAGACGTTCCACGCCTCGGCGGGCCGGATCAGCACGCCGACCCGGCGGCGGGTCTCGATGAAGCCCATCGACGCGAGCACCCGCAGGACCTCGCGGATCACCGACCGGGAGACGGCGTACCGCTCGACCAGCTCGTCGATGTTGAGCACCGAGCCGGCGGCAAGTTCGCCGCCGCAGATGGCGGTGCCGAGGTGGTCGAGGACGCGGGCGTGCAGCCCCGCCTCGGCGGGGCCGGACTGGGCGGGTGCGACCCCCGGGGAGGACTGATCCACGCGCTGGATCATATCAGTTGGAGATCAGCCCTTGAATAAATCCGCTTTTTCGGCCTAGCATCCCGTCGTTAAGCGGACGTTACAGCGTTGTGGCGCTCTTCCCCCGGGGCGGCGACCACGAGAAAAGGAGAGATGACGTGCGACGTCGATCGATAATCGGTACGTCTCTGGCCGCGGTGGTCGCCATGGGCCTGGCCGCCTGCGGCGGCGGTGGCGACGACAGCGGCGCGTCCAAGACCGTCCACGTGACCCTGGCGAACCACGTGTGGACCGAGAACATCAAGAAGGCTCTGCCCGAGTTCGAGAAGCAGACCGGGCTCAAGGTCGAGATCACCCAGCTCGGCGAGGACCAGCTCTCCGACCAGTACAACGTCAAGCTCAACGCCGGCTCGTCCGACCTCGACGTGATGATGTACCGGCCCCTCCAGGAGGGGAAGCTCTTCGCCAAGAACAAGTACCTGGCCGACCTGTCCGACCAGGTCAAGTCCAGCAAGGACTGGGACTTCTCCGACTTCCAGTCCGGCCCGGTCGAGGCCACCACCTACGAGGGCAAGCCGGTGGGCGTCCCGATCATCACCGAGCAGGAGGTCCTGTACTACCGCAAGGACCTGCTCGCCAAGGCCGGCCTGAGCGCCCCGCCGAAGACCCTCGACGAGCTCAAGACCGCCGCCGCGAAGATCAAGGCCAGCGTCCCGGGCACCGCGGGCTTCGTCGCCCGGACCGGCAAGTCGCCGGCGGTCACCCAGTTCTCCAGCTTCCTCTACAGCTTCGGCGGTGACTTCGTCGACGGCAGCGGCAAGGCGACCGTCAACAGCGACGCCGCCAAGCAGGCGTACGCCTTCTACGGCGGGCTGATCAAGGACTCCGGCCCGGCCAACGTCAGCACCGACATGAGCTGGCCCGAGGCGATGGCCATCTTCACCCAGGGCAAGGCCGCCTTCTACACCGAGGCCAACTCGCTCTACAAGAACGCCACCGACCCGGCCAAGTCCAAGGTGTCCGACACCGTCGGCTTCGCGCCGTTCCCGGCCGGCCCGGCCGGCTCCAAGCCGTACAACATCCCCTCGTGGGCGCTGGGCGTCAACGACGCCTCGAAGAACAAGAGCAACGCCTGGAAGTTCATCGAGTGGGCCACCGGCAAGGAGCAGACCCTCGCTCAGCAGAAGGCTGGTGTGCCGAGCGCCCGTACCTCGGTCTGGGCCAACCCGGAGGGCACCGCGAACTACCCGAAGGACCTGGTCGAGGCCATCAACGCGAGCACCAAGGACGGCGTCGCCCATGACCGGCCCGTGGTCGTGAAGGTCGGCCAGGCCCGCGAGCTCGTCGGCCAGCCGATCGTCGACGCGATCACCGGCAAGGACCCGGCGGCCGCGGCCGACACCGCCAACGACGCCTTCCAGAAGTTCCTGGACGACGAGGCCAAGTAACACGCGCGCGGGTGGTGGGGCAGTTCGCCCCACCACCCGCGTACCCATGTCGGTCCGCCCACCCCGGAGATCTCATGGCAACCGTCACCACCCCCAGCCGCGCGCCCGGCGGCGCCGGCGTCATGCCCGACACGCCCGGCTGGGCGCGTTGGGCCAACGACCACCGCAAGTGGCTGTTCGCCACGCCCGCGATGGCTTTCGTCGCCGCCTTGATCGTGATCCCGCTGGGCTGGACCGGCTGGCTCAGCCTCACCGACGCCGAGGGGTCCGTCCGCGCCGAGAGCGAGTTCGTGGGCTTCCAGAACTACCTCGACGTGCTGTCGGACACCGACCGGTTCTGGCCGGCGGTCGGCCGTACCGCCAGCTTCACCCTCGTCGCGCTGCTGTTCGAGGTGGTCCTCGGCATGGCCATCGCGCTGCTGCTGTGGCGGCCGTTCAAGGGCCAGAAGTGGGTCCGGGTAGCCATCCTCATGCCGTTGGTCGCCACCCCGGTCGCGGTGGGCATGATGTGGCGGCTCATCTTCGACCCGAACATCGGCCTGGCCAACCAGGTGCTCGGCTGGGTCGGCATCGGCCCGCAGCCCTGGCTCGCCGGCCAGCACTCCGCCCTGCCCACCACGATCTTCATCGACGTGTGGCAGTGGACGCCGATGGTGGTGCTGATCCTGCTCGCCGGGCTGACCTCGCTGTCCGAGGAACCCCAGGAGGCGGCGCGGATCGACGGCGCCAGCACCTGGCAGCGGTTCCGGCACGTCACCCTGCCGCTGCTGATGCCCACGGTCATCGTGGCGATCCTGCTGCGCGGCATCGACGCGCTGAAGACCTTCGACATCCTCTACGCCACCAAGGGCAAGGGCGGCGGTTCCTTCCACGAGGTGGAGACCCTGAACGTGTACGCCTACGGGCTGAGCTTCGACTACAACGAGTACGGCGTCTCCTCCACCGTCCTCATCCTCTTCTTCCTGATCATCATCGGGTCGATGTGGGCCCTGACCGCGCGGCGCAAGGGGGTCAAGCGATGAAGGCCAGTCCCGCGTACCGGGTGTTCCGGGTGGTGGCGCTCGTCCTGGTGGTGCTGTCGCTGGTGGCGCCGCTGCTCTGGATGATCGCCGCGTCCTTCAAGACCAACGTCGACATCTACGACACCGGCAAGGCGCTGATCTTCTCGCCCACCCTGGACAACTACGCCAAGGTCCTCCAGCAGTCGCACTACGTCCAGTTCATCGGCAACAGCCTCTGGGTGGCGTTCGCCGCCACCGTGCTGTCGCTGATCCTCGGCGTGCCGGCCGCGTACTCGATGAGCCGGTTCAACATGAAGAAGTCGGCCTTGGTGGTGCTGATGGCCCGGGTCATCCCCGGCGTCTCTCTGCTGGTGCCCTGGTACTACGTCTTCTCCAACCTGCAGCTCGTCGGCGGCTTCACCGTGCTGATCCTCAGCCACATGTTCGTCTCGCTGCCGCTGATCGTCTACATCATGATGGGCTTCTTCGACGGCCTGCCGGAGGAGCTGGAAGAGGCGGCGCTGGTCGACGGGCTGACCCACGTCGGCGCGTTCCGCCGGATCACCCTGCCGCTGTCCGTGCCGGGCATCGCCACGGCCGGCATCCTGTCCTTCATCTTCTCCTGGAACAACTTCATGTTCGCCCTGGTGCTCTCCGGCGCGGACACCAAGACCCTGCCCGTCGCGATCTTCGACTTCGTCGGCTACGCCAGCATCGACTGGGGCGGCCTGATGGCCGCGGCCACCGTGGTCACCCTGCCGATCATGGTGATCGCCCTGTTCGTGCAGAAGTACGTGGTCTCCGGCCTCACCGCCGGCGCGACGAAGGGCTGAGCGGCATGACGACCATCGCGCGCATCGAGACCTTCCTCGTCGCCCCCCGCTGGCTCTTCGTCCGGGTGGAGACCGAGTCCGGCATCGTCGGCTGGGGCGAGGCCACCTGCGAGGGCCGCTCCGAGACCGTCCGCGCCGCCGTCGAGCAGCTCGCCGAGCTGCTGATCGGCCGCGACGCGCTGCGCATCGAGGACCACTGGCAGGTGCTGACCAAGGGGTCGTTCTACCGGGGCGGGCCGATCCTGGCCAGCGCCGTGGCCGGCCTCGACCAGGCGCTGTGGGACATCGCCGGCAAGCACTACGGTGCCCCGGTCCACCAGCTGCTCGGGGGCCCGGTCCGGGACCGCATCCGGGTGTACGGCTGGGTCGGCGGCGACGAGCCGAGCGAGGTCCGCGACCACATCGCCGCCCAGGTCGAGGCGGGCCTCACCGCGGTCAAGATGAACGCCTCCGGCCGGATGAGCCCGATCGCCTCGGTGGCCGAGCTGGACGGCGTGGTGGCCCGGGTGGCCGCCGCCCGCGAGGTGCTCGGCGAGCACCGGGACGTGGCGGTGGACTTCCACGGCCGGTTCACCCTGGCCAACGCCCGGCGGGTGGCGCCGCTGCTGGAGCCGTACCGGCCGCTCTTCCTGGAGGAGCCGGTCGTCCCGGAGAACTCCCACCTGATCGGCGACTTCGTCCGGTCGACCACCACCCCGGTCTCCACCGGCGAGCGGCTGTACAGCCGGCAGGAGTTCCTGCCGGTGTTCCAGGCCGGCATCGCGGTCGCCCAGCCGGACCTCTCGCACGCCGGCGGCATCACCGAGGTCCGCAAGATCGCCGCCCTGGCCGAGGTCTACGACGTCCAGCTCGCCCCGCACTGCCCGCTCGGCCCGATCGCCCTCGCGGCCTGCCTCCAGGTCGGCTTCGCCACGCCGAACTACCTGATCCAGGAGCAGAGCATCGGCATCCACTACAACCTCGGCGCCGAGGTGCTCGACTACTGCCTCGACAAGGAGCCGCTGGCCTTCGTGGACGGGCACGTCGAACGGCTCACCGCGCCCGGCCTCGGCATCGAGATCGACGAGAAGGCGGTCCGGGCGGCCGACCAGCGCGGCCACGCCTGGCGCAGCCCCATGTTCCGGCACCCCGACGGCTCCTACGCGGAATGGTGACCCGATGACCCTCGACCTCACCGCCGAACTCACCGACACCCGCCTGCTCGCGGTCATCCGCGGCACCGACACCGCCGCCGCCATCGCCACCGGCACCGCCCTGCTCGCCGAGGGCGTACGCGTGGTCGAGGTGGCGCTGACCACGCCCGGCGCGCTCGACGCCATCGCCGCGATCCGGGCCGCCGCCCCGGCCGGCTCGCTGGTCGGGGCGGGCACCGTGCTCACCCCGGCCGCGGTGGCCGACGTGGCCGCGGCCGGTGCCCAGTTCGTCGTCACCCCGGCCGTCGTCGACTCCATCGGCGAGGCGGCCCGCCGGGGACTGCCGGTGGCCGCCGGGGCGTTCACCCCGACCGAGGCGTACACGGCGATCCAGCAGGGCGCCTCGGTGGTGAAGCTCTTCCCGGCCTCGGTGGGCGGACCCGCGTACCTGAAGGCGCTGCGCGACCCGCTGCCGGACATCCCGTTCGTCGCGGTCGGCGGGGTGGGCCTGGCCGAGCTGCCCGGCTACCTCGCCGCCGGCGCGATCGCCGTCGGCGTCGGCGGCCCGCTGGTCGGCGACGCCGCCTCCGGCGGTGACCTCGATGCCCTGCGCGAGCGCGCCCGCTCCTACCTCGCCGCCGTCTCATGACCGCAGCCCGCACCGACCTGGCCGCCGCCACATGACCGGCGTCGACCTGCTCACCTTCGGCGAGGCCCTGGTCTCGCTGCGCTCCACCGGGCCCCTGGCGGCCGGCGGCGCGCTCACCCCGCACCTGGCCGGCGCGGAGTCCAATGTGGCGATCGGGGTGGCCCGGCTCGGCCACCGCGCCGCCTTCGCCGGCCGGGTCAGCGACGACGAGCTCGGCGGGATGCTGCTGCGGCAGTTGCGCGCCGAGGGCGTGGACGTGGCCCACGTGACCCGCGACCCGCTGCGTCCCGCCGGGCTGATGTTCCTGGAGCGGCGCACCGCCGACCTGACCCGGGTGATCTACCGGCGGGAAGGCTCCGCCGGGTCCGCGCTCACCATCGACGACCTGCGCCCCGCGCTCGACGCCGGCACCCGGGTGCTGCACCTGACCGGGATCACGCCGGCGCTCTCCGACGACGCCCGGGAGGCCACCCGATGGGCGGCCGAGACCGCCGCCCGGGCCGGCGCGCTGGTCTGCCTCGACGTCAACCACCGGGCGAAGCTGTGGAGCCGGGACGCCGCCCGGGCGGTGCTCGCCCCGCTCGCCGGCCACGCCTCGGTCGTCGTCGCCTCCGCCGACGAGCTGGACCTGGTCGGCGAGCCCGGCGCGGACGAGCCGGCCCTGGTCGCCGGGCTGTTGGACCGGGGCGTGTCGACCGTGCTGGTGAAGCTCGGCGGCGACGGCGCCCGCGCGTACACCCGGGACGGCCGCCGGCACGCGGCGGCGCTGCCCGTGACGGCGGTCGACACCGTCGGCGCGGGGGACGCCTTCACCGCCGGCTACCTCTCCGGCCACCTGGACGGCCTCGACCTCGCCGGACGGCTGCGCCGCGCGGTCACCCTCGGCGCGTTCGCCGTCGCCGGCCACGGCGACTGGGAGCCCCTCCCGCGCCGCGACGAGCTGTCCCTCCTGGACGGGCTGCAACCCGGCAGCACCCTTCGCTGACCACCACCCCGTGAGAAAGGCACCCCGCGTGAAGATCGTCTCAGCGGACGTCATCGTCTCCAGCCCCGACCGCAACTTCGTCACCCTCAAGATCACCACTGACGAGGGGATCAGCGGGCTGGGGGACGGCACCCTCAACGGGCGGGAGCTGAGCGTCGCCTCGTACCTGGCCGACCACGTCGTCCCCCTGCTGATCGGGCGGGACCCGCACCGCATCGAGGACACCTGGCAGTTCCTCTACCGCTCGGCGTACTGGCGACGCGGACCGGTCACCATGGCCGCCATCGCCGCCGTCGACGTGGCGCTCTGGGACATCAAGGCCAAGGCCGCCGGGATGCCGCTCTACCAGCTCCTCGGCGGGGCGTCCCGGACCGGGATCATGGCGTACGGGCACGCCTCGGGGCGGGATCTGCCGGAGCTGTTCGACTCGATCCGGCGGCACCTGGAGCTGGGCTTCCGGTCCATCCGGGTGCAGACGTCGGTGCCGGGCATCAACGCCGTCTACGGCGTGGCCGCCCAGCCCAGCGTCGACGGCAAGCGCTACGACTACGAGCCGGCCCAGCGCACCCCGCTGCCCGCCGAGGAGGACTGGGACACCCGGGCGTACCTGCGCCACCTGCCCGGCGTCTTCGAGGCGGTGCGCAACGAGTTCGGCCCGGAGCTGCCGCTGCTGCACGACGGGCACCACCGGATGACCCCGATCCAGGCCGCCAAGCTCGGCAAGGCCCTCGAACCGTACGACCTGTTCTGGCTGGAGGACTGCACCCCGGCGGAGAACCAGGAGGCGCTGCGGCTGGTCCGCCAGCACACCACCACCCCGCTGGCCATCGGCGAGGTCTTCAACACCGTGTGGGACTACCAGACGCTGATCCGGGAACAGCTCATCGACTACGTCCGGTCTGCCGTCACCCACACCGGGGGCATCACGGCCATGCGGAAGCTGCTCGACTTCGCCGCGCAGTACCAGATCAAGTCCGGCATCCACGGGCCGACCGACATCTCGCCGGTCGGCATGGCCGCCGCGCTGCACCTGGACCTGGCCATCCACAACTTCGGCATCCAGGAGTACATGCAGCACGGCCCGCTCACCAACGAGGTGTTCCGGCAGTCCTTCACCTTCACCGACGGCTACCTGCACCCGGGCGAGCAGCCCGGCCTCGGCGTGGAGCTCGACGAGGAGGCTGCCGCCCGGTTCCCGTACCAGCCGGCGTACCTGCCGTTCAACCGGCTCCAGGACGGCACCGTCCATGACTGGTGAGCGGCGACCCACCCGGCACATCGTGGTGATGGGCGTGTCCGGGGCGGGCAAGACGACCGTGGCCCGGGGCATCAGTGAGCTGACCGGCCTGCGCTTCGCCGAGGCGGACGAGTTCCACTCGGCGGCCAACGTGGCGCAGATGCGGGCCGGTATCCCGCTGGACGACGCGCAGCGCTGGCCCTGGCTGCGCGCCCTGGCCGGCTGGATGGCCGACCGGCACGCCGAAGGGGTCTCCACGATCCTGACCTGCTCGGCCCTGAAGCGCTCCTACCGGGACGTGCTGCGGCAGGGGCCGCCGGAGGTGGAGTTCCTGCACCTGGACGGGGCGGCGGAGCTGATCCAGGACCGGTTGCGCCAGCGGGTCGGGCACTACATGCCGGCGAGCCTGTTCGACTCCCAGCGGGCCATCCTGGAACACCTCGACCCGGACGAGGCCGGGGTGGTGCTGGAGGTGGCGGCGTCGCCGGCCGACCTCGTCGCGGCGGCGATCAGCCGGCTCGACCTGCCGCTGCGCGCGGCGGTCGGCGGGCGCTGACCGCCGGGTCCGGCCGTCAGTCGGGGAGGGCGTCCAGGTAGACCCAGCGGCCGCCCTCCCGGACGAAGCGGCTCTGCTCCTCCACTGCGCCGGGGCGGCCGGCCTCCCGGTAGTGGGCGCGGAACGCGACCGTGCCGGCGGTGTCGAACAGGCCGCCCCGATCGGTGTCGAGGATCTCCAGGCGGGTCCACCGGGTGCCCGGGTCCAGCCGCAGCCGCGCCGGCCGGGTGCGGGAGTGCCAGCTGCGCAGCAGGTAGTCGGCGTCCCCGACGGCGAAGGCGCTGTACCGGGAGCGCATCAGCGCCTCGGCGGTCGCCGCGGTCGACCCGCCCCGGTGGACCGGGCCGCAGCAGTCCGCGTACGGCAGGCCGCTGCCGCAGGGGCAGGGCTGGGTCTCCTCGGCCGCGCTCCGGCGGGCACCACGTTTCGCCACCCGGCCATTCTCGTCGAACGTTCAGCGGGGTGAGCGGGCGGCTCCGCGAATCGGCCCGCGGCTGGGTCGGCGGGCGGTGTTCCGCCGGCCGGACGACTCCATCGTCGTCGCCTTCTTCGCCGGCGTCCGGGTCGCGGCGATGGTGCGAGCCTTGGCGGTGGCCGCGGCCTGCTTGGCGGTGGTCTTCCTGGCCGTACCCTTCTTCGTCGGCGCCTTCTTCGCCGTGGCCTTCTTGGCGGGGGCCTTCTTCGCGGTCGCCTTGGTGGCGGGGGCCTTCTTCGCGGCGGCCTTGGTGGCCGGGGCCTTCTTCGCGGCCGCCGCCTTGGCGGTCGGCCGGCGGGTGGGCGTGGCGGTGGTGGCCGCGGTGTCCGTCTTCTTGGCGACCCGCGCGGTGGTCGGGGTCGGCTTCTCGCCCGGGGTCTTGGCGGCCGTCGCCGCGGTCGCCCGCCTGGTGGCGGTCGCGACCTTCTTCGCCGCGGTCTTGTTCGGCATCGGGGCCTTCCGGGCCCCGGTGGCTTTCCTGGCGCTTCTCGGTCTCGTGGCCGCCTGGGCCATCGCTCCTCCTCGCGTCCGCCGCGGCCGGAACGGCCGTGGGCGTGGTCCGGCGACGTCGGGCCGATTCGGCCCGCGCGGCGCGCGTGTCTTCCCGCCGCGCCGGTGGTCAAACCCGCCGGGGACCGCCGGCCGGAGGTTGTTGCGGACCGGTAGTGCAATCGACGACATGGGCGACGACATCGGCGAGCGGCTCGCGGCGGCCGCCGCGGCGATCCGGGAACACGACCTGGCCGGACAGCGGTTGCGGGAGCTGTCCGGGCGGATGATGGCGGCGCGGGCCGCCGTCGGGGTCCTGCGCGAGCGGCTCGACGCCGAGCAGGCCGACGTCGACCGCCTCGAAGGGCTCACCCTGAGCCGGGTGGTCGCCGCGCTGCGCGGCGTACGCGACGACGCGCTGGCGCGGGAACGTGCCGAGGTGGACGCCGCCCGGCTGCGGCTCGCCGAGGCCGAGCGGCTGCTCGCGGCGCTGCGGGACGAGTCGGCGCGGACCCAGGCGAGGCGGCGTCGACTCGCCACCGCGCCGGGGGAGTACGCGGCGCTGCTCGACGAACGGGAGCGCCTGCTCGCCGGCTCCGACGACCCGCGGCGACCGCGCCTGCTGGAACTGGCCGAGCGGCGCGGCCGGCTGACGGCGGAGCATCGGGAGCTGACCGAGGCGGTACGCGCCGCCCGGAACGCGGAGTCCGCCCTGCATCATCTGCGGGAGCTGCTGAGCCGCGCGTCGGAGTGGTCGACGTACGACGCGCTGGGCGGCGGCCTGGTCACCAGCATGGTCAAGCACGACATCCTCGACGAGGCGGCCGACGCGTCGGCCCGCGCGGACCGGGCCCTCGCGACGCTCCGCACCGAGCTGGCCGACCTGTCCGGGGCCACCCCCGACACGCCCGGACCGGTGGCCGGCGAGCTGACCCGGTTCGCCGACATCTGGCTGGACAACCTACTCACCGACGTCGTCGTGCTGCGGCGGGTGGAGCGGTCCCTCGGCGAGGTCGTGGACGCGCTGGGCGAGGTGGCCGGACTGCGTCGCCAGCTGGAAACGCGCGCCGCCGAGCTGGGCGCTCGGCTCGCCGCCGTGGAGAGGGAACGCGGCGAGCTGCTGAAACCGGCCTGAGGTCGCCGATTGGCCCAATCACCGGCGCACGGATCGGCTCTCCTGATGGGCCGCATGCCGTCCTACCGTCGAGTCGGCAACCGAAACCCGCGAAGGGACCGAGACGACGATGACCACCGCCGACATGTGGTTCGACCCGCGCTGCCCGTGGGCCTGGAACGCCTCCCGCTGGCTGCTCGAGGTGGAGCGGGTCCGTGAGGTGCGGGTCCACTTCCACGTGATGAGCCTGTCCGTGCTCAACGAGGGGCGCGAGGGCTTGGAGGAGTGGTACCGGGAGTGGCTGAAGCCGGGCCTGGGCCCGGTCCGGGTGTGCGTGGCCGCCGAACAGAAGTACGGCCCCGAGGTGCTGCGCGACCTCTACACCGCGCTGGGCGAGCGGATCCACCACGAGCGGGCCCCGATCAGCCGGGAGCTGTACGTGGCCGCGCTGACGGAGCTGGGGCTGCCCGTCGAACTGGCCGACGCCGCCGACACCACCGACCACGACGCGGCCCTGCTGGCCAGCCACCACGCCGGGCTGACCCCGGTCGGGGAGGACCTCGGTACGCCGACCATCCACGTCACCGATCCGGCTGGGCGGATGAACGCGTTCTTCGGGCCGGTCGTGGCGCCGATCCCGCGCGGCGAGGACGCCGGCCGGCTCTGGGACGGGGTGCTGCTGGTCGCCGGCACCGACGGGTTCTTCGAGCTGAAGAGGGCCCGGACGCGGCCGCCGATCGAACGCTGAGCGCTGCCGGCGGCCCGGTGACGGGGACACCTCCGCCTGACCCGGTCGCGGCGGATGGGCGCCCCACCCGCCGCGACCGGTGTCTCAGACCCCGATCCGGGACCAGTCACCCCAGATCGCGAACGACATGCCCCGGCTCGCCTGGATGTTGACGAACAGGGTGTGCCCGTCCGGGCTGAACGTGGAGCCGGCGAACTCGTCGTTGGACCGGTCCGCGCCGGTGCTGCTGACCAGCCGGTTCAACGCGATGTCGAACAACTCGCCGCGCGGGGTGAGTCCGCGTACGTAGTTGTCGTCCACGTTGTCCTCGCAGACCACCAGCGTGCCGCGCGGGCTGGTGGTCACGTTGTCCGGGAAGTCCAGCACATCCGGCCCGGGCGACTCGTACACCAACCGCAGCACCTGCGCCCGGCAGTCGTACGCCCACACCTGGCCGTGCCCGTTGCCGTAGCCGTCGGCGACCGGTCCGGTCGACGACTCGGCGGGGCCACCACCCTGGGTGGCGGTGAAGTAGACGACGCCGTCGTCGTACGCCGACCCCTCGAGCCGGGAGAAGTAGGCGGCGCCCCGGTCCCAGCCCTGCCGCGAGACATGCGTCAGCGCCTGGTCGTTCGTCGTCGGCGCCACCTGGCCCGGGGTGTACGGGAACCGCGGCGCCGGGTCGTCGATGTCCACCCACTGCACCGGGTACGTCGCGTGTGGCCGCTGCGCGGCCGCCAGGTCCAGGTTGGGGCGACCGCGCACCGCGAGCATCTGCAGCCGGCCCCCGTCGGCCAGCCGGCCCGACCTCGTCGGGTCCACCGGCGGCGTGTACCGGTAGAAGCCGGACGGGAAGCCGAAGTTGTCCTCGGTGAGGTACAGGTGCCCACCGCGCGGGTCGTACGCCACCGACTCGTGCGCGAACCGGCCGGCGGCGGTGATCGGCGCCCGGTCCGACTGCCCGTCGGCGGGCACCTCGTAGATGAAGCCGTGCCGCTGGGTGAGTGGCACGTTGGAGGCGCCGGTGAAGTCCGGGCCGACGTCGGGCCCGTTGACCGTCTCCTCGCAGGTGATCCAGCTGCCCCACGGCATCCGGCCGCCCGAGCAGTTCATCATCGTGCCGTTGAGGCTGGTCCAGGCGCGGCGGACCTCGCCGTACCGGGTGACCTCGACCGTGGTGGTGCCGCCCTGCGCCATCGGGTCGTACGCCGCGGCGGCGTCGCCGAAGGCGGGGCCCGGGTTGTTCACCTCGTGATTGCGGACCAGCCGGACGGTGCCGTCGGGGCCCCGGAAGGCGCCCATCCCGTCGTGCCGGCCGGGCAGCCGCGTGCCGTCGTCCAGCGTCACGGGGAACTCGGTGTCGTGGAACGAGCGGTACTGGAAACCCTCGGGCAGGTGCAGGCGGACCTTGCCGTCCCGCAGGTCCGGCACCGGCCCGAGGGTCGGGTGGGGTGCCGGACGCCGGCCGACCGCGCCGGCCTCGGCACGCGCCACGAAGCCGATGAACGGGCCGCCGAGAACGGCGCCGCCGGCCGCGGCGGCGGCGCCGCGCAGCAGGGTACGCCGGTTGAGATCAGGCATCGGGGGACTCCTTTGTCGCCAGGTCCCCGTTCATCGAGACCGGGGACTGATCCTCCGAGTGATCCTCGTCACCTGTTCACCGCATGGCAACCTTCCGGCAAGGTCGGCGGCCCGGCGAAGTGGCTCAGGCCGGCGGCAGCTCGACCGGCAGCGGCACCGGGCGCTTCGCCACCCGCCCGTCGCCGGAGGAGCGCCCACGCAGGTGCCGCGCCAGCCACGGCAGCAGGTGCCGGCGGGTCCAGGCCAGCTCGGCCCGGACCACCTCGTGGGGCGGGCGCCGGGTGGCCGGCGGCAGCGGCTGCGACCACGAGTCGTCGTACCCGGGCAGGCCGGCGGTGTAGGCGAGCGCGGCGGCGATCCGCTCGTGGCCGGCGGAGTTGGCGTGCAGCCGGTCGTCGCTCCACAGTCGCGGGTCCGAGGCGACCGGGTGCGCGCCGAGGTCCAGCAGCGTCGCCCCGGTCTCGGTGCTGACCGCCCGCACCGCCGCGTTGAACGCCAGCATCCGGCCGCGCAACGGGCGGGCCAGCGGCATCACCGGTGCCGGGTCGGGCAGGGTGAAGGTGAGTACGGTGGCGCCCTGACCGACCAGGGCCCGCTGCATCGCACCCACGTCCTCGGCCACCTGGTCGGGGTCGAACGACGGCCGGAGCACGTCGTTCATCCCGGCCACCACGGTCGCCAGGTCGGGGGCCAGCGCCAGGGCCGCCGGCAGCTGCTCGGCCCGGATCCGCCCGGTGGTCCGGCCTCGGATGGCCAGGTTCGCGTACTCCAGGCCGCCCTGCGCCCGCGCCACGGCCAGGGCGAACCGGTCCGCCCAGCCCCGGTAGCCGCCGGCACCGTCCGGGTCGTCCAGCCCCTCCGTGGTGCTGTCGCCGATCGCCACGTACCGCCGCCACATCACGCCCGCCAGCCTACGAGCCGCCCCCCACCGCCCGGACGCGGGACACGGCGGAGCCGAACCGCTCAGCCGATCCCGACCAGCCCGCTACCGGCCTACAGCCAGCCGGACCGGCGGAACAGCCGGTGCAGGGTCACCGCGGCCGCGGCCATCAGCAGCAGCGCCCCCGCGTAGCCGTACCGCCAGCCGAGCTCCGGCATGTGGGCGAAGTTCATGCCGTAGATCCCGGCCACCGCGGTCTGGGTGGCCGCGATCGCCGCCCACGCGGCGATCTTGCGCATGTCGTTGTTCTGCTCGACGGCGAGCTGCGCCAGCCGGGACTGCAGGATCGAGTTGAGCAGGTCGTCGTACGCGCCGACCCGGTCCACCGCCCGGGTCAGCCGTCCCTCCACGTCGACGAACCAGCGGTGCAGCGCCGGCGGTGGCCCACCGGCCCGCTGCTCCAGCAACGCCCGCAGCGGCGCCGGCAACGGCAGCACCGCCCGCTTGAACTCCACCACTTCGCGTTTGAGCTGGTAGATGTGCTGGATGTCGGCGCTACGGTCGCGGGCGAAGACGCTCTCCTCGACCCGCTCCAGATCCCGCTCCAGATGCCCGGCGACCTCCAGGTAGAGGTCGACCATCCGGGCGCAGACCGCGTACCCGACCGCCCACGGCCCCTCGGCCAGCAACCCCGACCGGCGCTGGATGTCCTCCCGCACCTGGGCGAGGGCACCCGCGGCGCCGTGCCGCACGGTGATGGCGAACCGGTCCCCGAGGAAGACCAGCACGTCGCCGGTGTCGACCACCTCGGAGGTGTCGGTCAGCTCGGCGTGCTCGACGTAGCTCGCCGTCCGCAGCACCAGCAGCGTCACCTCGCCGTGCCGCTGCACGGTCGGCCGGTGCCCGTCGGCGAGGGCCTGCGCCACGCTCAGCTCGTCCAACCCGAAGGTGCGCCCGACCGCCGCCATCACCGCCGCGCCCGGCTCGTGCAGCCCCAGCCAGACGAACGACCGCCGGTTGCGGCGGGCCCGCGCGTACGCGTCGGCGTAGTGCGGCCGGCCCGGCTCCCGCCGGCCGGCCACGTAGACCGCGCAGTCCACCACCGCGTCTGGATTGGACGGGCGCGGGGTGGGCGCCGGCTCGCCGTCCAGCCGCCCCCGCAGGCGGGCGAGCAGGGTGGGGAGCAGGCGCCGGGGCCACCCGCTCCGTACCGCCGACCGGTCCACCGGGCACCTCCTTCGGCCGGGCGCTGACGGCCTACCGTACGGTGCCCGGCCGGGTCGGCGGTGTCCGGCCCGCGTCAGCGGGTGGCGGTGGCGAAGACGACGATGTTGTCCGGGTAGCTTCCGGTCCGCGGGTCGAACCGGCCGCCGCAGGTGATCAGGCGGAGCCGGGCCTCCGCGCCGCCGCCGTACACCCGCTCGGTGGGGAACCGCTCCTTCGGGTACGCCCCGACGCCGTCCACGGTGAACGTGGCGATCCGGCCGTCGGCGCGGGTGACCTGGACGGTGTCGCCCGGGCGGAGCCGGCCCAGCTCGAAGAAGACGGCCGGGCCGTCCTGCGTGTCGACGTGCCCCACCAGCACCGCGTTGCCCGCCTCGCCCGGGGTGGGGCCACGCCGGTACCAGCCGGCGATCTCCGGCTGGTCCAGCGGCGGCACCTCCAGCACGCCGTTCTCGTCGGCGACCGGGACGATGTCGGCGTCGACGCCGATGCGGGGGATGGTGACCCGCGTCGGTTCGGAACGGGGGAGCGCCGGCCCGGGCGAGCCGGAGCGTTCGGCCGTCGGCGCGACCGACGCCCCCGGCTGTGGCGGTCGCGCCGAGGTGGTGCCGAGACCGGCGGCGACCAGGCCGGCCGAGACCGCGGCAGCCAGGATGACCGCGGCGACGGCCGCGACCGTGCGGGTGCGCGGCGACCGGCGCGCGGGGTTGTGCTGCGACGACAGGTCTCCACCTCCGTCCGACGTGGACGCGGTGCCCGCACCGGTCGGCCCGGTGCGGGCACCCCGCTCAGGGATGGTGTGGCGCCGCCGTCAGGCGAGGGTGGTGCCGCGTCGCCGTCGGCGCACCAGCACGTACGCCCCGCCCGCGACCGCGGCGGCGGCCAGCGCGCCGCCCGCGACCAGCACCCCGGTGTCCCCGTCCTGGCCACCCGCGCCGGCCTGGGCGCCGCCGATCGGGGTGACGGTGAAGGTGGCGGTGCCACCGTTGCTGCCGTTGCCGCAGGTGGTGGTGACCGTGTACGTGCCGAGGGTGAACCCGGCGGTGAAGAGTTCGGCGCTCAGCCCGCCGCCCGCGGCGGCCGTGGTCGACCGGACGTTCTCATCCCGGTTGGGCCCGGTGACGTGGAAGATCGCGTCACCGTCCTTCGGATTGCATTCGGTGGTGGTGAGGACGACCGTGCCGCCGACCGGGGTGGTGGCTGGTGAGACGGTGGTGTCCGCGAGCGCGGCGGCCGGGAGCAGCAGGGCGCCGAGGCCCACGCCGACCGCCGCCGATCGGATTACTGTCGTTGCCTTCATCCGCGTCTTCCCTCACTTTTCGTCCGCTGACTGTGTGGGACGCCGTTCGGGTGGCCAACTCCGTGACTAGCACCGGTGTGGCCAACACTAGGAGGGTTGGGATGGTCACTAGGCGTAATTGAGAAATCTTCGTTGCCGTCACCTGTTCCCGGTCGGTGCGCAGAGGTGTGGACATGCCCGGGCAGCGCGGGCATCCGGTACCACGACGTCGTCCCGAACCGCGCGCAACGTCCGGTCCCCGCCGTGCCGGCGGCTCTGTCCGGTTCCGCCCCTTGACGCCGCGAAGCCCCACAACCGTGCCGACGTCCGCGACCCTGCCGCTCGTCGTCCGGGATGGACCGCTCGCCGCACTGGATCGACCATTCCCGGCGGCTGTGCCGCCGCTCAGGTCGCAGGGTGAACAGCGAGAACTACAGTCGGCAGGAGCACCATCGGATAGATCGCGCCACATG